>NZ_PSUV01000020.1:0-71809 GCF_002931985.1 Rathayibacter sp. AY1H2
CCCGGGCGCCCGGCGGTCGGGGCGCGGGCGCGGGGCCGCCGGGCGTCGCCCGGGGCGCGCGAGAACTCAGAAGTGGGCGTACGGGAGGGCGAGTACCGCGACTTCTGCGTGCTCGCGGTGTCGGCTGCGCCCGACCTGGCGAGGTCCGGCCGCCCGCGAGTGTCGGATTCGTCGCACTCGCGCTCGAGTGCGACGACTTCTGGACACTCGGTGCGAGGGCGGGCGCCGAGGGTCGCGGGAGGCGGGCGCGGCACTCGCGCAGAAGCCCTCCGGGTGCAGGATGAGCGCATGCCCGCCTCCCCCGCGCACCCCCTCCGCGTGCGGATGCAGCCGCGCGCGATCGACGAGGCGCACCGCGTCTCGAGGCCGCTCGAGCTGCTCGTCGACCTGACCTTCGTCGTCGCGATCGCGCAGATCGCCCAGCAGCTCGCCCACGCGACCGAGGAGGGGCACCTCGCCGAGGGGCTCCTCCCCTTCGGCATGGTGTTCTTCGCGATCTGGTGGGCGTGGATGAACTTCACCTGGTTCGCCTCCGGGTACGACACCGACGACGTGCCCTACCGGCTGTTGACCCTCGCCCAGATGGCCGGCGTCCTCGTGCTCGCGGCCGGCGTCCCGGCCGGCTTCGAGGAGGGCGACTACCGTGCGATCACCATCGGCTACGCGATCATGCGGTTCGCGCTGGTGAGCCAGTGGATCCGCGTCGCCGTGTCCACTCCGGAGCACCGCACCTCCGCCGTGCGCAACGCCGTCGGCTTCTCGATCGTGCAGGTCGGCTGGCTGCTGCGGCTGCTCCTGCCCGAGGAGGTCGGGGTGGTGAGCTTCCTGCTCCTGGTCGCCTGCGAGCTGGCGGTGCCCCTCTGGGCGCAGCGGGCGGGGGACGCGAACTGGCATCCGCACCACGTCGCCGAGCGGTACGGGCTGTTCACGATCATCCTGCTCGGCGAGGGCGTCCTCGCGGCGGTGATGGGCGTGCAGCGGGCGGTGACGGAGGCGGGCGTCAGCACCTCGCTCGTGCTGGTCGCGGCCTGCGGGCTGGTGATCGTGTTCGCGCTGTGGTGGCTGTCGTTCTCGCATCCCTCCGGCGAGCTGCTGGAGCGGCGGCGCGGCCTCTCCTACCGCTGGGGCTACGCGCACTTCGCGGCGTTCGCGGCCCTCGCGGCGCTGGGATCCGGGCTGGAGGCGGCCGTCGCCGCGACCGCGGGCCACCTCGAGGCGTCCGACACGGTGATCGGCGCGGCCGTCGCGGTCCCGGTCGCGGTCTTCGTCCTGACCCTGTGGGCGGTGCACGCGCCGCTCGGCGAGCACCAGCCGATGCCCGCGCGGCTGGCGCTCCCCGGTGTCGCGCTGGCGCTGGCGACTCCGCTCGTGGCGGGGGCGCTCGGCGTGGGCGGGGTGCTGGTCGCGCTGGCCGCGGTGTCGGCGGGGCTGGTCGCCGCGGTGGTGGGGCGCGGGCGCACCGCGGAGTGACGGGGTCGGCGGGCGAGGCGCGTCGCCGTCCCGAGAGGCGCGTTGTGGGGGCGGAGGAGCGGACCGCGCGTCGAGACACAGCCCTCGTCGACGAGTCGCCGGCCTGGCGGCGGTGTCCCGGCGGGGGCGGAACGCCTCGGCGAGCGCACCGCGGCAGCGGCTACCCCCGGCGCGGCAACGGCTCCGGGCGGCGGGGCACCCAGCAGCGGACGCGCGAGCGGTAGCGCTCGAAGTCGGCGCCGAAGCGGGCGGCGAGGTCCGCCTCCTCCAGCGGGCGCACGGCCCGGTTCCAGACGACGGCGCCGAGGAGCGCGTACAGCACGACCAGCCACGACGAGAGCAGCAGCCCGACCGCCGCTCCCTGCACGATGCCGGCGACCGCCATCGGGTTGCGGACCCAGCGGTAGGGGCCGGCGATCACCAGCCGGTTGGTCATCGCGATCGGCAGCGGCGTGCCGTCGCCGAGGAGCGACATCGTGAGCCCCGACCAGATCCCGAGCGCGCTCGCCGCGACCAGCAGCAGGACGCCGACGCCGACGACCGCGGGCGGCGCCGCTCCGAGGCCCACGCCCCAGCGCTCCTCCAGCGCGGCGATCACCAGCGGGACGACGACCAGCGCGCCTCCCCAGAACACCGCGATCTGCCCGAGGGTCGCGGCGAGGTGCGATCCGGGCCGGCGGCCCGCGGTCGCGACCCGGAAGGAGAAGGGACCGGAGGCGATCCAGCGCGTGGGCACCCGGCCGAGCAGGAGCAGGCACGCCGCGACGACGGAGCCGCCCGCCGCGGCGAGCATCGCGACGACGCCCCAGCCCGCCTCCCCCGTCAGGGTGACCCAGACGGCCAGGGCGACCGCGACGAGGAGCGTCCAGGCCGTCGCGGTGACGGCCGCCCAGCGGATCCCGGCCGCGGCCAGAGCGGAGGCGCCGACGAACAGCGGGAGGTCGAGAGCCGCGACAGGGACGGGATCGAGGCTGCCGAGCGTCGCGATCCGCACGGCGGGGACGAGCGCCACGGCGACCCACCAGGCCGCGCCGCCGAGCGCCTGCACGGCGAAGTAGAGGCGTCCCCAGGGCATGGCTGCACGCTACTTCATAGCTGAACCCAAGGAACGACCCAGGGCGTTGACGGGCTCAGCGCCCTAGGCTCGGAACCAGTTCCCGCCGCCTCCACGAGAAGCGGCCCACCACGACGCCAAGGACGACGCCGATGAACCGCACGACCGTGATCACCGCACTCGCCTGCGGGCTCCTCCTCACCGCCGCCGCAGCCACTCCCGCTGTCGCCGCGACCTCGGACACCGCCGGGGACTCCACCCGCTCCGTCGACGAATTCGGCGTTCTCGCCGCGACCGACGGCGACACGCTGCTGATCAACGGGCGCGCCTTCCTCCTCGAGTAGGCCCTCCGCGCCGGGCACGGCCGCGAGGACGCCACTCGCGACGCCGGCCTCCTGATCCGCCGCTGCGTCGACGTCGACGCCGCCGCGGCCGTATTCCTGGTGACGACGGTGCACGGCTTCTCGGGGCCCGAGATCCTGCCCGCCTACCGCGAGGCGCTGCGGCACCCGCGCACCGCGCACCTGGTGTCGATCTCGGACAGCGACCGCTCCCCCGAGCTCGACTACGCGGCGACGGTGCACCACGGGATCGACGTGGACGGCTTCCCCGCCGGATCCGGAGGCGAGGACCTCGTGATCCTCGGCCGGATCCACCCCGACAAGGGCACGGCGGAGGCGGTCCGGATCGCCGCCGCGGCCGGGCGCCGCCTCCTCATCTGCGGCATCGTGCAGGACGAGCGCTACTGGCGCGAGGAGGTCGAGCCGCTCGCCGACGGGACGCGGGTCGTCTACCGCGGCTCGGTCGGGCCGGAGGAGCGCGCCCTCGTGCTCGGCGGGGCGCTCGCGCTCCTGCATCCGATCGGCTTCGACGAGCCGTTCGGCCTCTCCGTCGTCGAGGCGATGGCGTGCGGGACGCCGGTGATCGCGTACCGCCGCGGATCCATGGCCGAGATCATCGACGAGGGCGTCACCGGGTACGCGGTGGGCTCCCTGTCGGAGGCGGTCGCCGCGGTCGAGCGGGTCGGGCTCCTCGACCGCGCGTCCGTCCGGGAGACAGCGCGCCGCCGCTTCGCGGTGGATCGGATGGTCGACGAGTACCTCGCGGTGTACGCGGGAGTGCCGGGGCGCTGACGTCGGCGGCACGTCGGCATCGGATGCTCGCGTGACTCCCGGCCCTCTGCACCGAGTCGCCCGAGAAGGCTCCTTCTCGACGCGGAGAACGAGCCCCCCCCCCCCCGGGCGACTGAGCGATGCTGATAGGAAGAGGCCGTGCCTCGACCTCATCTCTTCGTCACCCGCGGAAGCCTCCTCCACTTCGCCTGCGACGCGTGGCTCCTGCCGACGGACCGCTTCCTCTCGTTCACCGACTTCTGGCGCGGGGTCCCGCAGCTGGAGGATCGCGCACGCGCCGCGCTGACTCCGGAGTTCTCGGACGGCCGACAGGCGGCACTGCCGCTCGCGCCGCGCGACGGCGAGCCCACTCCCGTCCTCACCGCCGTCCCCGATCACGCCGTGCGCGACGCCGAGGACAGCGAAGGACTCGCCGACATCGCCCGCCGCCTCCGGGCCTTCGTCGAGGTCGCCGCGCGGACGGTGACGAGGGATCGGCGCACGAGGCGGCCGCTGCCGCTCCTGGCCGTGCCGCTCTTCGCGACGGCGGGAGGCGGATCAGGGACCCTCCGCGACGCCGTGCTCGCCCAGCAGCTCCGCGTGCTGCGGGAGGCCGCCGAGGCGTTCGAGGTCGACATCGCGATCGTCACCCTCCGCGCCGACGTCCACGCCTTCGCCCAGTCCAGGCGACGACTCGATCCCGCGACGTCCTGGCCCGAGCTGGAGGCTCCGGCCCTCGAGGAGGCGCAGAGCCTCGCCGAGCGCGCCCGTCGCCGCCGGCTCGTGCCCTTCCTCGGCGCCGGGACCAGCGTCAGCGCCGGCGGCCCCTCCTGGGACGGACTGCTCGAGGAGCTCGGTCGCGAGATCGGACTCGACTCCGAGACGTCCGCGGTCCTCAGCGGGAAGAACGTGCTCGACCAGGCGTCCTACCTCGCGACGCTGTTCGACGAGGAGCAGCCCGGACGGTTCGCCGAGGCCGTCGCCCGTGAGATCGGATCCCTCGAGCGGTACGGTCTCGCGCCGGCGCTCCTCACCGCGATCGACTCCGAGCAGGCCATCACCCTCAACTACGACCGCCTCTTCGAGACGGCGTCCGAGGACGCGGGCGTCCCCCGCGCCGTCATCCCCGGCGACCACGAGGGCGACCACGAGCGCTGGCTGCTCAAGCTCCACGGCACCGTCGACGACCCGTCCTCGATCGTCCTCACCCGCGACGACTACCTCGGCTTCGACTCCTCCCGCCGCGCCCTCTCCTCGATCGTGAAGGCCACCCTCGCGACCCGGCACCTGCTCTTCGTCGGCTTCGGCCTCACCGACGACCACTTCCACGAGATCGTCCACGACGTCCGCCGCGCGTTCCCCTCCTCCGCCTCAGGAACGCTCGCGACCGCCCTCACCCTCTTCGCGGATCCGCTCGACGAGCGCCTCTGGCAGGGGAGGCTGCGGCTCGTGCCGATGCTGCCGGTGCCCCGCGATCCGTCCCGCGTCGGCGAGGCCGCCCGCGTCCTCGAGATCTTCCTCGACGCCCTCGCCGCCTTCGCGACGGACGCCCACTCGTACCTCCTCGCGCGGGGGCACGAGAGCGCGATGACGGCCGCAGAGCTGCGGCTGCGGGAGCGGTTGACCGCGCTGCTCCGGGAGGCGACGGCGGAGGAACGGGCGACCGGGGCGTGGCAGGAGGTCGCGGGGATGAGTGAGCGGCTGGGTGGGGACATCCGATGACGCCACGGACCCGGGAGGCCCGGGTCCCTTCAGACGTGGACGATCTCGACGGGGGCGCGCACTGCTCGCCCCGCCGCTCGGCCTCACGCCCGCACGAACCGCTTCGCCGGCTTCCCCACCGCACCCGACGCCAGCTCGCCCGTCTCGTGGAGGAACGGCAGCATCGCCCGGCGGAAGCTGTCCCGCATCAGCGGCTCGCCGGCGACCTGCTCGTGCAGGTCGTGCAGCTGTCGCATGGTGAACGGCTCGGCGACGAGGCGGTACGGGTCGGGGCGGTTCCGGTACTCCTCCCTGATGGTGAGCAGCGCGCGCGCGACGATCTCGTCGTGGTCGAAGGCGAGGGGCCCCTTCCCGGCGACGGGCACGGCGAGGCCCGACGCCTGTGTCGCCTCCCAGGGCGCGACCGCGAGGTACGCCACCGACATCACCCAGCCGCGGTCGTCCCGTTCCGGAGCGTCGAAGACGTGCAGCTGGCGCAGTCCGACGCCCTCGATGCCCGTCTTCGTCCGGAGCCCGCGTCGGACGGCGTCGTCGAGGCGCTCTCGCTCGTGGACGAAGGTGCCGGGGAGGCGACGGCCGTACCCGTCCTCGATGAGGACGATCGAGAGCGGGCCGCCGGGAGGCACGGTGAGCACCGCGGCGTCCACAGCGACTGACGGTCGCGGATGGTCGGTCAGCTCTGCGGTTGCCATCTGGTAATTGAAGCAGAAGTGCGCTAACTTCGGTGTTATGGAGTTAGCGCAGATACGCGCTAACCGGAACGGGGGCTCTCATGACCACACACCGGACGTCGCTGACGTCGATGCAGACGGACCGGGCGGTCGGCGCGATCGTCGCCTCCGCGGCCGCCGACGCGCTGGGCGCACCGTACGAGTTCCACCCGCCGCTCGCCGACGGCGTCCCTGTCCGGCTGCACGCGGGCGGCGGCTGGGATCTCGGCGAGTGGACCGACGACACGAGCATGGCGATCCCGATCCTCGAGGAGCTCGCGGCCGGCGCCTCCCTCGACGATCCCGAGACGCTGCACCGCATCGGCAGGCAGTGGCGGACCTGGGCCGGGACCGCGAAGGACGTCGGGATCCAGATCCGCCGCGTGCTGTCCACGGCCCCCGGGGCGAGCGAGTCCGAGCTGCGCGCCACGGCGGAGCAGGTGCACCGGTCCACTGGACGCTCGGCCGGGAACGGCTCGCTCATGCGCACCGGCCCGGTCGCGCTCGGCCTGCTGCACGCGGACGACGCGACCCTCGCGGCCGCCGCCCGTCGGCTGAGCGACCTGACGCACTTCGAGGACGACGCCGGAGACGCGTGCGTGCTGTGGTCGCTCGCGATCCGCCACGCGATCCTCGAGGGCGCCTTCGACGTCCGCAGTGGCATCACCGCGCTGCCCGAGGAGCGGCGGACGCTGTGGTCGGAGCGCTTCGACGTCGCCGAGCGGACCGCGCACCCGAAGGACATCCCCGGGAGCAACGGCTGGGTCGTCGCGGCGATCCAGGCCGCCTGGTGCGCCCTCACGCACAGCACGACCCTCCAGGAGGCGATCGAGCTGGCCGTCCGCAGCGGCAACGACACGGACACGGTCGCGGCGATCACCGGGTCGCTCGCCGGCGCCCGCTGGGGACGCTCAGCTGTTCCCGCCGCGTGGCTCCGGCACCTGCACGGCTGGCCCGGGCAGACCGTTGACGACCTGGTGCGCAGCGCCGTGCTCGCCACCCGCCGAGGCGTCGCCGTCGAGAACGGCTGGCCGGCCGCCGCGCGTTGGCCGGTGAGCGGCCTGCCCGCCACGCTCGTCGTCCACCCGCACGACGACGGCGTGCTCCTCGGGGACCTGACCGCCCTGGACACCCTCGCCGAGGACGGCACCGGCCCGCGCGTCGACGCCGTCGTCTCGCTGTGCCGGGTGGGCCGCGAGCAGGTGCCGGCCTTCATCGGCGCGCGGACCGCGGTCTGGCTGGTCGACCAGGACGACAGCAACGCCGATCTGGCCGGCGTGCTCGCGGATGCGGCCGACTCCGTCGCCGCCTACCGGGCCGAGGGCCTGACCGTGCTCGTGCACTGCTTCGAGGGGCGGAGCCGGACGCCCTCCGTCGGAGCCGCGTACAGCGTCCGGCACCTCGGTATCCCCGCCGACCAGGCGCTCCAGGAGGTCAGCGCGGTGCTGCCGCGGGCGCGGCCGGCGCGGTTCCTGGTGGATGCGGTGCACGCGGTGCGGCCTGCGGAGGTGGAGATCGATGGCTGAGTTCACGCCCGGCGATCTCGGCTTCGTAAGGGCCCATCTACTCGGAGGTCCCCTCGACGGCACCAGCTACGGCGATAATCCTGTCTTCCCCGACGGCCTGCCCGGAACGTCGATTTCCGTCCCGCTGCCCGATACGGACGGGCTCATGGCGACGTACCAGCGGAAGCCCGAGCAGGCGGCGGACGGCGATTGGGTCTACACCTTCGTCGGACTGGAGAACGGCCTCAGCGCTCCGCCGATGGCTGCACCGACAGAAGCCTATGACGAGGATGAGGACATGCCCGTACCGGACCCCGCCGAACGTTTCACCCACGAGCAGGGCTGGTGGATCGCCAGCGAGCTGTGCCGCCGGCACTCCCGGCTCTCGGCTTTCGCAGCCATCTTCCTCGATGGTCACTATCACGGGCCGCAGGTCGTCGATCGGCTCCGCCCTTCCTCTCCCGGCGTCTTCTTCAATCAGAAGGGTCGCATCCACTTCCTCGGACTCCGACCCGAAGTGGAGCCGATCACGTGGCAGGAAGTCCTCGCGGCGGAGAACCCGCACGAGATCGTCCAGCGGATCGAAGTGACGCTCGGCCTCGGTTCATCCTCCGCCGACGCCACGACGGCACGATCGATCGGCTACCGAGTGGTCTCCGGCCTCCTGACTCGCGGCCTCAACGACCGTCGGCCCTGGGACGTCGTCTTCAGCATCGAGGACCACCTGACCCACATCTCCCCCGCCCCCGCGCTGCAGTCGTTCCCGAACCTCCCGATACCGTCCGGCCTCCGTGCTGAGGAGCTGGGCGACCGGCTCCGCCGCATCCTGGTCATGACGCGGGGCGGGGATCCGGTGCTCGCCGTTGATGAGGACGGCCGAGCGCACCTCCGGACCGGCGAGCACGTCGATCTCCTTACGGTCTACAAGCGGAGGAGGCGGCTCGACGATGTGCTCGACGAGGTGATGGAGCGGCTGGAGCCCTGAGAGCGGGTGCCCTGCCGCGTCGTCGAGCAGGGCGACCGTTCCTTCAGAGGGAGAAGTAGTAATCCCTCAGCAGCGCCGCCATCTGCTTGCGCCGCTCGATGAGGAAGGACGGGTAGTCGGCGGCCGTCGCGTCGAGGAGGCTCTCGGGCACCGCGGAGGAGCGGAGGTTGGCGAGCAGCTCGGCCTCGGTCGTGATGTCGCCGAGGTCCGGCGTTCCCGCTTCGATCTGCGCCCGCACGCGCGCTCCGTACTCGGCCGGCGCGAGCCTGCCGATGCGGATGTTGACCGGCGTCTCCGCGAGGACGTAGTTCGCGATCTGGTTGCGGTCAGCGGCATCGTTGATCCCGCTCGTCTGAAGGTACGCCTTCGGGAAGAGGTGGTGGATGTCGCCCATGCCCGAATCGCCGAGCATGTCCGACGCGCCCACGTGGTTCGAGAGGAACCCGCGCGCTCCGCGCTTCACCATCGCGGCCAGGTAGACGACGAAGTAGGGGCTCCGGCTGCTCGACGTGACCAGGTCGAGCGGAAGACCCTCCGTCCAGTACGCCTCGGACAGCGCACTGCGCTCGATCGACTCGAGGTAGGCCTGCGCTCCCATCTCACGGAGGCGCCGGAGGTCGAGCTCCCACGTGGTCTCGAAGCTGCCGGAGTGTCGGCCGAGGAGCATCGACATGACGAACCAGCGCCGCACGATCCTCTGGATCTCGGGCATGGGCAGCTCGCCCTCGTCCGACAGGCGCAGGAACAGGGCGTAAGCGAAGTTGACGGCGTTGCGCGAGGTGATCAGCGACGGCGAGATGAAGCCGGAGGAGGTCAGCGTCATCAGGAACTGCGTGAACCTGTAGCGGTTGGTGATCCGGTAGAGAGCGCGCTCGAGGCGCTCGAAGGACTCCTGCGCGATCGCGTCGTCGAACTTCTTGGTCTCGAAGTCGCGGCCGGACAGGTAGCTCACCATCGCGACCATGCGCCCGCGATCGAACTCGATCAGACCGGCGACCCGCAGGACGTCCTGGTAGGTCGGGTCGTAGAGGTCGCTCGCGTCGTCCTTGAGCCAGCTGATCTTCGCGAAGTAGTCGGTCTCGGCGAAGGTCGGGTCGTTCTCCTGGATGATCGCGTGGAAGTGCGGTGCGACGGCCATGTGCGAGAAGTAGTCGATGAACTTCCGCAGCTGCGCGCCGTACTCGCCGTAGGAGGCGATCTTGCTCATCGCGAAGTCGGCGGGTGTGAGCCGCGCGCCGCTCGAGTTGATGCGCACGAAGATCTCCGTGACGGTCTCGATGTCGAGGTTCTCCGCGAGGTCGATGATGCCCACCTGCCTGGTGCGCACGTTCATCAGCTTCGAGAAGTTCGTCTCCACGACCGAGCGGTCGGCCTCGGGGTTCTTCTCGAGGTACTCGCGGACGAGGCCGAAGAGGTTCTCGGGCTTCATCACGGCAGCGATGTCAGGCAGCCACTCCGGGTTGTTCCGGAGGACCGGGGTGTAGGTCTCGAAGCTCTCCGTCAGCGGGTTGAACGCGATCTGCATCCGCGTCTTCTTGTAGTCCTTCGTGACGATCGAGCCGCCGGCGAGCGCCGTCGTCAGCGCCGTCACCCGCTGCTGGCCGTCGATCAGGATCTGCTTGGACCCCGACAGCGAACCGTCCTTGAGGCGCACGGCCGTGTTCTGCCAGGTGATGAGGTACCCGACGGGATAGCCCTGATAGAGCGAGTCGATCAGATCGCGCACCTTTGTGCTCGTCCACACGAACGGCCTCTGGATCTCGGGGATCGCGATCTTGCCGGTCTCCACCCAGTTGAGCACGTTGCCCACCGAGTGCTGGGCGACGGTGTACTTGTCCATGGGTGGGGCGCCTTTCGAAGGGTGATGGACGGAGGGTGGCAGCGACCACCGACATGTCGAGGAGGTCAGGGAATACGCAACAGAGGCGAAGGCGTGCCGCTCCACGCCTGAACAGACTGATCGCAGGCGCTCTCCTTAGCGACACGATCAGCTTCAGCTTCAGAAAACATCTTCACCGTTCGTCGTCAGAGGACCGGACCGTCGGCTCGAGACCTTTTTCCCGCAGATGGGCAAGCGCCCGCTCGACGATCTCAATCTTCCGCTTCAGATCTTTGAGAGATCCCGCGGACGCGTCGGAGAACTCGTCGAGACGCTCGTGTTGACGGCGAATCTCGATCTCGGTGCGAGTAAGAATCGCCCACACCTCCGGATCGGGCTCGAGGTGCCGCTTCTGGCGAAGGAGCGAGACCGCGAGGCGTTGCACGATGATTGCCTCGACAACGTCGGCGGTGGTGCCGGGACTGGCCAGCCCGAACGCGATTCCTCCGCCGCCTGCAGTGACCAACGAGCCTGCAGTCAGCAATCCCCCGATCATGCCACCCGGACCGAAGCTAGCCAGAGCACTGGTTATGACGGCCGCTCCTGCCAGACCGGGACCTGCTGCAAGGGCGAGCCCCCCCGCCGCCACGACCATTGCGGCTGCGCCCGCACCGATGGCGCCCCACTTGATCCAGCTGAGTCCCCGAGGTCCGGTCAGGGCGGCTTGCGCTTCCTTCGTCGCCGCGAACACATCCGTACCGAAACGACTGGTGAGCCCCAACTCGGCGGTCAGGTCCGCCATGGCGGCCTGCCACTTCTCACGGGGGATACTGATCTCGAAGGGCTTGATGACATTCTCTGAGGCAAGAACGGTCATGAGAGCGGCCGCCTGCTCCTTGTCGAGGTGACCTATCGGACGCGGTTCCGGCGCTACGGCCTTTGTGTCCGTGAGATCGAACCTCAGCCGTGCGATCTCAAGAGGAAGCGGACGGTTTTCCCGAACGTTTCGCGCACGAATCTCCTCCAGCGAGAACGCTTGCACATAACGGAGTGCGCCGGCGAAGCGCTCCGCCACATCACCTTCAAGGTTCGCCCCCACCAGGTGGGCGTAGCGCAGGGCGAGCAGGCCCGCCATCTCGACTCCGTCGAGGGGGATGTCGAGCCCCCTGTCGATCATGTCGATTTCCCTCGAACGAGAGCCGAAGAGCCCGAATCCGATCACCTCCGCCACAACCGCAGTCGAGAGGTAGTCCACTGCGGAGTGCGCACGCTTGTCTATAGGCGCTTGTCTGGTCTGCACTCGGAAGTCGAGCAGGTAGTCGAAGACCGATGAGAGCCCTCGATGAGCAGCAACTGGGTCCGGAGCATTCCACACGTTGACCCACCAGCCGAGATTCGCCGGAGGCTCTCTCACCGCCTCGCGAAGCTTGTCGACATCAAACCCTCCGTTTCCGAGTGGGCTGCCGATGGTAAGCAGACCGATGACTCTCACGGCGACCGGAAGCCGTCGGATCAAGTCCGCAGCGATGACCGAACCGAGGCTGTGGCCGACGATTAAGAGGTCGCCCGTGTCAGGCAGAGAGCGCAGAATCAGATTCAGCACCTCAGCGCGGATGTGCGGCTCATTAAGGTAGTTGTGCGCCTGTTTGAACGGAGGCAGACGGGTCACCGCGCCAACAGCAACGTCGCCGCCCACCCAACCGATTCCGGGGTCTTGGCGACCCAACCGGATTTCCATCGCTGCTGTCCGCTCCTCGAACTCGCGGCGGTTCTTCCTCGCCGCCTCTCGAGTGGGTGGCTTGACCGTGATCGCAGGGATCGGTTCCCGCGCATTCGCCCCCCGCAATGCATGCGGGTACTTGGGGGCGACAACGTTTACCGCGTCAAGATCGGGGTAGCCAAGTTTGAGGAGAGCCGTGTTCAATGCTACTTCCCAGGCGTCGTCTTGATCTCCGGTGCCGATGCCGTGCAGGAAGAGCAGAGTGGGACCGGTGGACATGAGCAGCTCCATTTCTCGCCATAGGTCCCCGAGCGAGGACGGAACTGGCCTTCGCCGAGACTACAGACGGCACACGTAGCGCATCGACATGGCCTGGACGACCAGCTGTTAGACAAGCGGACTGGAGGCGCCTCGGCGCCGACGGGGAGAGAGTTTTGTCTCGATCCCGCCGCTCACACCCCGCCCCGCACCCCACTCCCGCAGCAGCTCCCGCTCCCGCTCCTCCCCCAGCCCGGCGCCGCGTCCCGGCACGTGCGCGGCCGCCGCGTCCCGCAGCGTCTCGGTGAGGTCGCGGCGCTCGAAGCCCGCGGCCTCCGCCCGTGCCGTCGAGCGGGCGTTCATGCCGCGCCAGTCGGGGTCCGCGATCCACAGCGGGAGCGAGCCGGGGCCCGCCCACTGGCCGACGCCGCGCTCGAGCAGCCACTCCTCCGGCACGGCGACCGGCTCGGCGGACGACCCGCCGCGCGCCAGGGCCAGGTGCTCGCCGAACGGCACGGGGGTCCCGCAGACGTTCATCACGCCCTCCACCCGCGCCTCGGCGGACGCCACCAGCCAGGCGGCGAGGTCCCGCACGTCGACCACGGACGTGGGCAGCTCGGGCGCATCCGGCACCAGTACGGGGCCGGGCCGCGCGCTGAAGCGCCAGGGCCAGTAGGAGCAGCGGCTCGTCGGGTCGTCGGGGCCACCGATCAGGCCGGCGCGCGCGATCAGGGACGGCGCGGATCCGGCCAGCACGGCCTGCTCGCAGGCGGCCTTCGCGGCGCCGTACGAGGCGGGGTCGTCGGAGGGAGGGAGCAGCTCGGCGTCCTCGTCCGCACCGACGACCGCGTTCTCGGCGTAGACGCTCGTGGTCGAGACGAGGACGTAGGCGCTGCAGCGCAGGTCGCGGACGGATCGGCGGACGTGCTGCGGGGTCGAGGAGACGTCGATCACCGCGTCCCACGATGCCGCAGCCACGGCGTCGAGAGCGTCGTCGCGGTCGCGGTCGGCCCGGACGAGGGACGCCCCCGCGGGCACGGCCGTCCCCCGCGCGAGGCAGGTCACGTCGTGGCCGCGCCGCAGCGCCTCCGCCGCGAGGTGCCCGCCGAGCCAGCCCGTGCCTCCGAGGATCAGCGTTCTCATCCCCGCATGCTCGCACGGGCCGCCTCGCGCGAGGCCCGCTGAGGTGCCCGAGACGGTTCCGAGAACGCTGAAACAGCTGCATCCCCGGGCGACTCGACGCAGTGGGCGCCCAGCGAGCGCCTCAGCGACAAGGGCCCCCTCCACGAGCCCCCGGACACCCGACCACCCGAGCCCGCCCGCGTCCTCTGTCCGGAATCACGCGGGCGGCTCGGGTGCCCGAGCGGCTCACACGACGACGAAGGCGTCCAGGATCAGCGAGTTGCCCGTGGAGGCGGCGTTGCGCTTGCTGCCGCGGCGGATGGTGATGGTGTGCTCGCCGGCACTGAGGGTGCTGCTGGTGAACACGGTGCGGGCCGAGCGGTTCGTGGCGCTGTAGCGGTCGACGGAGGCGACGAGCACGCCGTCGATCAGGACCTCGTTGATGCCCGAGGTCGGGGTGATCCGGCTCACCCAGCTGACCTTCGTGCCCCGGAAGCGGAGGGTCGCCGAGGCCGTGGAGGTGCTGGAGTACGAGATGCTGCCGCCGCTGTCGGCGGTGCTCGAGAGCGTCGCCCAGGTGCCGACCGTCGCGATGACGGCGGCTCCGTTCTGGTACGTCCCCGCCGCCGGCAGCGTCGAGGTCGGGGTGGGCGTGGACGTGGCCGTCGGGGTCTCGGTCGGAGTCGGCGTGTCGGTGGGCGTCGGCGTGCTGGTCGGAGACGCCGTCGCGGTGGGGGTGGGCGTCGACGTGGAGACGGTCCCCGCGGTCACGACGAAGGCGTCGAGGATCAGCGTGGATCCGGTGGACGCCGGGTTGCGCGTCGTCCCGCGGCGGATCGTGACCGTGTGGGTGCCGGCGGCGATCGGCCCGCTCGTCCAGACCGTCTGACCCGAGCGGGTCGTGGGGCTGTAGCGGTCGACGGTGGCGACAAGGACGCCGTCGAGCAGCACCTCGTTGATGCCGGAGGTCGCCGTCATCCGGCTCACCCAGCTGACGCCCGTGCCCGAGAAGCGGAAGCTCGCGGACGCTCCGGCCGAGCTGGAGTAGCTGATGCTCCCACCGCTGTCGGCGGAGGAGGAGATCGTGCTCCAGGTGCCCGCCGTCGTGATGAGCGGCGAGGAGTTCTGGTACGTGCCCTCGCCCGGGATCGACGAGGCGGGCTCGTCGGGCAGCGGGACGACCGGCTGCTCCGCGAGCCAGCGGTCGAACGTGTCGAGCATGTCCTTGTTCGTCAGGCTCGGCACGTTGTGGCCGTTCGGAGCGCCCTCGGTCGGCGTGTAGAGGACCACCGCCTCCTTCGCGACGGGCTTCGCGAGCGCGACCCACGCCCCTCCGTGCACGGCGATCGGGACGAGGACGTCCTCCGTCGAGCCGGTCGTGCGGATCCGCGCCCCCGCCCACGAGGCCTGCGGCAGCAGCGCGGGGTCGGTCGCCGGGATCGTCGAGGGGTCGTTGTCGTAGTCCGGCAGGACGCGCCCCGGGTCGCGGCGGGCCATGTCGGCCATGTCGTAGACGCCGGCCGCGTGGTACGCGCCGCGGATCTCGGGGACCAGCTTGTTGCCGTACGCCCAGCAGAGCAGTGCGCCACCGCCGGAGTTCGAGCGGAGGAAGCTCGCCCCGATCCGCCACGTCTTCTGGAACCAGGCGACCGCGTCCACCTGCATGGCGACGGCCCGCTTGTTCGTGTAGATGCTGCCGCCGTAGTTCGGGCAGATCGAGATGACGCCCTTGTCGACGGCCTGGTCGGCGCTGTACTGGTAGGCGCCGGACAGGGCCGCGTAGGTGCTCCCGTTGGCGTGGTAGTACCAGTAGACGACCCGGCCGATCCGCTGCGAGGGGACCGCGGTGTGCGGGACGAAGAGCCGCGCGCGGTCGGTGCCGATCATCACGTCGATGATCTGATACGGCTTCTTCCCCACGCGCGAGATCGCCGTGTCGCTGCGCCCGAGCTCGTTGGGCAGCGGCGGGATCACGCTGTAGTCGGGCGCCGCGGACGCGGTCATCGCGTAGGCGAAGGCGGATCCGACGCCGAGGGCGGCTCCGGTGAGGACGAGACGGCGGCTGTGGCGCGCAGGAGAGGACATGGGATCCCGACGTGGAGAGGGCTGCTCGGTCGGCGGAGCCTGACCGGAAGGTGTGAGGGGGGGTGCTGCGGTCCGGATCGGACCACCGTGGAGGGGGCGCGGTGCGGTCCTTCGGGGGACCGTGCGGGCGGGCAGGCGCGAGTGCATCCTCCCGCGTCCGCCGCGCGACCACCAGACCCGCTTCAGGGACACCCGCGGCGGCGCTCCCACCTGGCGTTCAGCGGCGGAGCGATCCGGAGAAGGTCCTGGTGAGAGCGCTATCTCGCGCCACTGCTCTGGAGATGCCCGCCACGGGAGCGGAACCGCATCGTGTCGGTGGCGGAACTCCGGGGCGGCACGGGGCCGGCACGGATCCAGGCCGCCGTGCGCCCGGCGCGAGGGCCATGCGCACGTCAACACTCTCGCGGGAGACCCCCGGATGAGACTCGTTATCTGAGCACGACCTGATCGCTGGTTCAGCGCCTGCTCTCCCCCCTCTGAGTGCCGACCGGATCGAGGGTCCGTCGTCCGCCGCCCACGTCCCGTCTCAGGGGGACAGGGCGCCTCCGAGCCGCGACCTATCGTGATCCCGCTCCATCCGGAAGGCCCGGCGAGGCGCCCCGGGGGGAGGTCGATCCGTGTCGAACGCGCATGCCCGGCCGAGCCACGACCGCTCGATCGCCCTCGGCCTCGTCCTGCTCCTGCTCGCCGCCGTCCTCGTGGTTCTGCCGGCGACGAGAGCTGCGGCGGCCACGGTCCTGCTCCAGGAGGGCTTCGGCGGCACCAGCGTCGCGGACTCGGCCTGGCAGGCGCTCGACGGGGGCTGCATCACCCGGGCGACGACCGCACCCCCGGCCGGGTCCTCGAACCTCGGCGTCTGCGCCAACCGGACTCAAGCCCCCGTCGCCGCGACGAGTCCGGGCTTCCTCCAGCTCACCGATGCCCGCAACGACGCCAAGGGCGGCGCGGTCTTCAACCGGCCCATTCCTGCCGCGGGCGGCATCGACGTCCAGTTCGACCAGTACCAGTACGGAAGCTCGCTGACCGGGGCCGACGGCATCGGCTTCTTCCTCACCGACGGCTCGAGGTCCCTCACCGCGGCGGGAGCTCCGGGCGGATCGCTCGGCTACGGCCAGTCGGCGACCGTCGACGGGGTGAACGGCGGCTACCTCGGGATCGGAATCGACGCCTTCGGGAACTTCTCGGCCAGGCCCCCCGCCGCGCCTACCCTCGGCCTCGGCTCCGACTGCCCCTCGAACTCCGGGTCGGCGCTCCTCACGGCGAACAAGATCGTGGCGCGCGGACCCGGGCAGGCCAAGAGCGGATACTGCTTCCTCCAGTCGGCCTCGCCTCCCCTGCTGACGTCGGTCCGCACGACGGCCACGACATCGACGGGCGCTCCGCCCGCGTCCTACGGGCGCACGATACGGATCATGGTCTCGGCTGCCGCCACTCCCGTCGTCACGGTCTACTGGGGAGGGACAGCGGGTCTGCCCGCCGGGCAGCTCGATCAGCTGATGCAGTTCACGATGCCGACCGCAGCGCCCTCGACCTACAAGCTCGGCTTCACGGCGTCCACTGGTGGATCGAACGACACCCACCTCGTCCGCAACGTCTCCGTCTCGTCCATCAACACTCTCGACGACATCACTCTGGTCAAGCAGATCGACCGCACCACCACGCAGCCCGTCGCCTACGCCGAGGGATCCGTCATCCCCTACCAGTTCGTCGTCACGAACGGATCCATCCGGGGCACGCTCACCGGGATCGTCGTCACGGACCCGAAGGCCGCGAGCATCTCCTGTCCGACGACGACCCTGCTCCCGCTCGCCTCCACCATCTGCACGGGATCCCATACGGTCACGGCCGCCGAAGCGGTGGCCGGCTCGTTCGTCAACACGGCGACCGCTGCAGCGACGAAGACGGAGACGATCTCGAACGTCGTGACGACGACCCCCGTCACGAGCAGGACCGCCACCGCCACCGCCCCCATCGCCACCCCGGCTCCCGCTCTGACCCTCACCAAGACCGCCCTGCTCACCGACACGAACGGCAACGCCCAGGCCGACGCGGGCGAGCAGATCCGCTACTCCTTCCTCGCCCTCAACTCCGGCACCGTCACCCTGCAGGACGTGGCGATCACGGACCAGAAGGTCACCGGCATCACGCCCGCCTCGACTCAGCTCGCACCCGGAGCGAGCGCGACCTTCACCTCGGCGCCGTACACGGTGCTGCAGACCGACATCGACAAGAACACGTCGCTCGTCAACACGGCGACCGTCTCCGGCCGCACCCTGGCCGCCGCGCCCGTGACGGTCACCGCGACCTCCACGGCCACCACGCCGATCCGCTACGCGCCCTCGATCTCGCTGACGAAGAACGGCACGATCCCGACCGGGGCCGCCGTGGGCTCGACCGTCTCCTACAGCTTCTCCGCCACCAACACCGGCAACACCGGGCTGAGCGCCGTCGCGGTCACCGACCCCAAGAGCGGGCTCTCCGCGCTCGCCTACTCCTGGCCGGGGACCGCCGGGCGCCTCGAGATCGGCCAGTCGGTCACCGCGACCGCGTCGTACACGCTCACGCAGGCCGACGTCGACGCGGGCCAGGTCCTCAACACCGCGACCGCGACCGGCACCCCTCCGACGGGCGCCGCCGTCACGGCCACCGCCTCGCGGACGGTGACGATCACCCGCACGAACGACCTCGCGCTCGCCAAGACCGCGAACCCCGCCTTCATCAGCGCCGCCGGCACCGTGGTGACCTACACCTTCCGCGCGACCAACACCGGCACCACCACCCTCACCGCGGTCGCGATCAGCGACCCCAAGAGCGGGCTCTCCGCTCTCACCTACTCCTGGCCGGGCACTTCCGGACGACTGCTGCCCGGCCAGGTCGTCACCGCGACCGCCGCCTACACGACCACCGCCGCCGACGTCACCGCCGGCACGATCGCCAACACCGCCACGGCGACGGCGACCGGCCCGACCGGCGGGGCGTTCACCCGCACCGCCTCGGTGAGCATCTCGGTGATCCCCGATCCTGCCGCCGACGCCGCAACGGTCGTGCAGGGCGGATCGGTCGTGATCGACGTGCTCGCGAACGACGGGCCCGCCGCGACCGGAGCGACCTTCTCGCGCGCGCAGCTCTCGGCGACCCCGAAGGCGATCGGAGGCGCGGCGACCCCCGCCCCCGCCACTCCCGTGCAGGGGTCCGTCTCCTGCGCCGCGAGCGGAGCGACCCGCGGCCAGTGCACCTACCGCCCGATCGCCGCCTTCGTCGGCACCGACGTCTTCGACTACTCGCTCTCGGGCCAGTACGGCACCTGGAACGTGCGGGTCACGGTCACCGTCACCGCGCTGAACCGCGCGCCGGTGGCCCGAACCGACCGTGTGGTCGCGACCACCGGCGGCCCCGCCGTCACCGTCGCTCCGCTCGCGAACGACACCGACGAGGACCCGGGCACGACCCTCGCCCTGGCCGGCACGAGCGTCTCGGCCGGGCTGCGCGGCACCTTCTCCTGCTCCGGATCCACGTGCACCTACACGCCCGCGGCCGACGGCTGGACCGGGAGCGCGACGATCGCGTACACGGTCACGGACGGCGCGCTCACGGCTGGTGGCGCGATCACGGTGTGGGTCGATCCCGCTCCCCTCGTCCGGCGCGGCTTCTCCGGCACCGGCACGACGAGCGGAGCGGTCGGGCTCGGCGCCTGGACCAGTTCCTCCGTGGTCGCCACGCCTGTCGCGAGCTGCACGGCCGGTCGGCCGAGCACCCTCGTGAGCTGGTCGGCCGCCGCTGGAGCGACCGGCTGGACCCTCGAGCGCCGCCTCGCGGGGACGACGCCCGGCCCCTGGACCGTGATCGCGGCACCCGCCGCCTCCGCGACGAGCTTCACCGACGACCGGGTCGGTGAGGGCCGCAGCTACCAGTGGCGGGTCCGCCCGGACCTGCAGCGCTGGCTCGGAGTCGCGTCCGCCGCCTCGACCGCCGTCGCCCAGCCGGCCGTCACCACCGCCGGAGGCTGCTGATGCCTCCCCGCCGACACCCCTCTCGTCCTGCACGTGTCCTCGTGAGGGAGACCACGCCCGCACTGGGCACCACCCACCAGAAAGGAACGGTCGCCATGACCACCACAGCACCCACCCGTCGCAGCCCCTGGAAGAAGATCGCCCTCACCGGCGGCGTCCTCCTCGCCGCGGGAGCCCTCGCCGGCGCCGGCGCCTTCGCCGTGTTCACCGACTCCGGGACCGCCAGCGTCACCGCGGACGCCGGACAGCTCGACATCAACCTCGACGGCACCTTCATCGTGACGGACATCGCGCCCGGAGACACCATCCAGCGCCCGGTGACGATCGTCCTGCCGAACGCCACCAACGACGGCGACCTCGTCTCGTCGGTGCGCTTCTCGCAGGCCGTCACCAACGACGTCGTGGGATCCGACACCACCGACCAGAACCGTGTCGGCCAGTCTCTCGTCTCCGGCCCGAACGGCCTCGACTACCGCCTGCTGACCTGCTCCACCGCCTGGACGACCGCCCCCACCACGACTCCGGCGGGCCCGTACTCCTGCAGCGGGACCACCACGGTCACCGGATCCGGCAAGCTGTCGTCCATCGGCGGCCAGGCCGGCGCGGTCGACTTCACCCCGGCGAACTTCGGCATCACCCCCACCACGACCGGGACCTTCCCCTCGGACGCCGGTGACGTGACGCTGAACACGCTCATCGAGCTCGTCCTGCCGACCGCGGCCGACAACGCGTACGAGAACGCCTCCGCCACGGTCACCTTCACGGCCGCCGCGATCCAGCGCGCCGGCATCCAGAAGTAGACCGTCCCCCACCGCCTCCGTCCTGCCCGGCCGCCACCGGCGCGGGGCGGAGGCATCCCCCTTTCCTCCCGGAGTCGTCCCCATGCCCCACGCCCGTGCGCTCGTCGCCGTCCTCGCGGCGGTGCTCCTCGCGCCCGCGGCGAGCGCCGAGCCCGTCGGCGTGCTCGACGTGCGCGAGCTCTCGGCGCGCGGATCCCTCACCGACCTCGCTCCGGGCGACCGCGCCGAGTGGGCGGTCGAGGTGACCAGCACCGGCCTGTCGCCGCAGGGGGTCTCCGTGGCCTTCGCGGTCGACGGAGGGACGCTGGCGCAGGACCCGCGCGACGGCCTCCAGCTGTCCGTCGAGCTCTGCGACTCGGCGTTCACGGTCGCCGAGGTCGTCGACGGGGAGCGCACGGTCGAGCGCTACCTCTGCCCGGAGGACGCGATGCCGCTCGGATCCGGACCCGCGGCGACGCTCGGCCGGCTCGACGGTGTCCGTCCGCTCGAGCGCGGGGCCACCGTGGGCGTGCGCGTCCGCGTCCTGTTCCCGGAGTCGGCCGGCAACGGGACCGAGCTCGCGGCGGCGTCGCTGCGGGTGCTCGTGGGCACGACGGAGGAGGATCCCTCCGCGACGCCCGGCCCCGGCTCCTTCCCCGGAGCGGCGGGCGGCGGGCTGGCCGTCACCGGCCGCGACCTGGGCGCCGCGCTCCTGGGCGGGATGCTCGCCCTCGGCTCGGGCGCCCTGCTCGCCGCGGCGGCGCGCCGTCGTCACCGGAGGGAGCAGGCGTGAAGGCCCTCCGCGCTCTCCTCGGCGGACTGGTCACGATCGTGGCCGTCGCCGGCATCGCCGTCTTCGTCCTCTCCGCGCTCGGTCTCGTGCGGCTCGTGCCGGTGCTGTCGAACTCGATGGCGCCCGGGATGCCCGTCGGCTCCCTCGCCGTCACCCTGCCCGTCGACCAGGCCGCGATCCGCGCCGGTGACGTGATCGTCTTCACCGACCCGGACGATCCGGGCCGCCGCGTCATCCACCGCGTCACCCTCGTCTACTCCGAGGAGGAGGCGGCGGCACTCCGCGGCCGCGAGCCCGGTCAGCTGGCGCTCACCACCAAGGGCGACAACAACGAGTCGGCCGACCCGTGGATCGTGACGATCGCGGACGAGCGGATCTGGCGCGAGAGCTCGGTGGTGCCGCTGCTGGGCTGGCCGAGCATCGGCCTCGCCCACCCGGAGGCGCGGTTCGCGCTCTTCGCCGCGGGCGGCGCGGTCATCGTGGGCGCGCTCCTGATCGCCATCTGGCGCCGCCCCGCGGAGGTCGCCCCGTGAGCGGCGCGCACCGCTCGTCGGACGGCACGCCGCCCCCGGAGCCCCTGCGTCCGCCCGCTGAGCACGGACGGCACAGCGCCCGGCCGTCCTCCCGCGACCGCGGAGCCCCGCGCCACTCCCCCGAGGTCCGCCGCCGCGTGGTCTCCCGCGCCGGCCTGGCGGGACTCGTCGCCGGCGCGCTCGTCCTCGGCGCCGCCGCCACCGCCACCGCCGTGCTCCTGGACCGGGGCTCCGTGAGCGCGCGGGTCGCCTCCGGCACCGTCATCGCGACGTTCACCGGCACCGGAGCGACGACCGTGCCGGTCCCCGTCGCGGGCCTCGTCCCCGGTGGCACGGCCCGGCGCCTCCTCGACCTGACGAACGCCGGGACCCTGCCGATGTCGGCCCTCCAACTGCAGACGGCCACCGGCACCGACCTCTCGGACGGCCTGCAGCTCGCGATCGAGCGATGCTCGCTGTCCTGGTCGGCCGATGCCGCGACCTGCCCCGGCACCGTCACCACCGTGTCGGCCGACCGCCCCGCCGCCTCCCGCCTCGACCTGCCCGGCTCCCCCGCCCTCTCCGTCGGAGCGACCGACCACCTCCGCCTGACCGTGCGCCTCTCGGAGTCCGCGCCGTCCGCCGCGCAGAGCACCTCCGCGACCCTCACCGTCACCGTCGTGGGCCTGCAGCGGCCGGGCCGCCAGCTGTAGGCGCGGCGGGCCCACGCCTCGGCGGCACCACCGCCGCGCCGTCCCCTTCCGCGTCAGCGCCGAGGCGCCCGAGACGGTCGTCGACACGCCGGAGCGGGCGACCGTCTCGGGCGACTCAGCGGGGCCGCGGGTACCTCGGTGGTGCCTCGCTACTCGCGCAGGGCCGCCACGGCGTCGTGGAAGCCCGGCACGTCGGAGAGCACGCCCTCGGGGCCCAGCACCGTCCAGGTCGTGCCCGTGCGGATCAGGACGCCCAGCTCCTCGGCGGGCCGGCGGCGGGTGCGGCGCAGCTCGAGCACGAAGACTCCGGGACGCGCCTCTCTGATCTCGGGAGTGCGCCGGTCGGGCAGCATCACGAGTCCTCCCCGAGGGTCAGCGGTAGACGCTCCACTCCTTCTTCACGATCCGGCGCTCCTCGCCGTCGACCGCGACGATCCACTCGCCGTCCTTCTTGGCCACGACCCGCCCGCGCAGGTACTGCGGCTCCCAGCCGTCGGCCTTGTTGACCCACTTCACGAACCGCGCGAACCGCCCCGGTGCCACGTCGTCTCTGGACATCTCTCGACTCCCCTCGTCGTCACCGGCACGTCCATCGCCCTCCGTCAGGAGAGCACCTCGCCCAGCGCGAGGGGGACCTCTCCTGTGAGGTCTCGAAGCCGGTTCACCGACGGTAGAACGCGCTGCTGGAAGTGGACGAGGCCGTTGACTGATCGACGTTCGTCTGGCAGTGGGGTCAGGATGCGGCAGCGGAATCAGGAGTCGAACAGCACGTGCGGCCGTCCGGCGTCGACGATCACGCGGGCGCGCACCCCGTAGACGTCCGCGATCAGCGCCGGAGTGAGCACCTCCTCCGGGGTGCCGCCCGCGACCACGCGCCCCTCGCGCAGCACCAGCAGCGCGTCGCAGAACAGGGCCGCGAGGTTGAGGTCGTGCAGCGCGACGACCGTGGTCACCGGCAGCGCCCGCACCAGGGCCAGCAGCTCCAGCTGATGGCGGATGTCGAGGTGGTTGGTCGGCTCGTCCAGCAGCAGCTCGCGCGGCTCCTGCGCCAGCGCCCGGGCGATGTGCGCGCGCTGCCGCTCGCCGCCCGAGAGGGTGTGCCAGAGGTGGTCGGCCTTCGCCTCGAGACCCACCTGCTCGAGGGCGCGCTCGATCGCGCGCAGGTCCTCGGCCGTGTCTCCGCCCAGAAGGGAGCGGTGCGGTGTCCGCCCCAGCCGGACGACGTCGCGGACGGGGAGGTCCGCCTCCGTCTCGGCCTGCTGCGTCACCGTGGCCACGGCCCGGGCGACCTCGCGGCGGCGGAGCGAGCGGAGCGGCGCGCCGTCGAGGGTGACGACGCCGGCGTCCGGAGCCGCGGTGCCCTGGAGCAGCCGCAGCAGCGACGACTTGCCCGAGCCGTTGGGCCCGAGCAGTCCCACTGTCGAGCCGGGAGCGGGGCGGAGCGAGACCCCGTCGACCACCAGGCGGCCGCCCCGGCGCCACGAGACCCGGTCGGCCTCGAGCGTCACGAGCGGCCCCTCCGCCGCAGGAGCAGCAGCATGAACACCGGCACGCCGACGAGTGCCGTGCCGACCCCCACCGGCAGCGGAGTCGGCGCGAACGCCACCCGCGATCCGGCGTCGACCCACACCAGGAACACCGCGCCGAGCAGGATCGTCGCGGGGATCACCCGCGAGTGCCGCTGGCCGAACACGAGTCGCGCGGCGTGCGGCAGCACCAGCCCCACGAAGCCGATCGCGCCGGCGATGCTCACCAGGGTCGCCGTCAGCAGGGCCGTCACCACCAGCAGGAGGAGGCGGGTGCGGCCCACGTGCACGCCGAGCGACGCGGCCACGTCCTCCCCGAAAGCGAACGCGTCGAGCGTGCGCGCCGCGGCGAGGCAGACCACGGAGCCGAGCAGCACGACTCCTCCGCTCAGCGCCACGTCGTCCCAGCGCATGCCCTCGAGGGAGCCGAGCAGCCAGAACATCACGCCGCGCGTCTCGTCCGAGTCGGCGAGAGCGAACACGATCAGCGAGGTCAGCGCCGAGAACAGCTGCGTGCTCGCCACCCCCGCCAGGATCACGCCCGAGGTGCCGCCCGCCGAGAACCGCGTGAGCAGCAGCACGAAGCCGAAGGCGACCAGCGCGCCGACGAAGGCGCCTCCGGAGAGCCCGACCACTCCTCCGCCGACCCCGAGCACGCCGACGAGTACCGCGCCCGTGGACGCTCCGGAGGAGACGCCCAGCACGAACGGGTCGGCGAGCGGATTGCGCAGCAGCGACTGCAGGATCACTCCGCACACGCCGAGCCCCGCCCCGCAGGCCGCGGCCACGAGTGCGCGCGGGAGGCGCTCCTGCCAGACGATCGCGTCCTCGGCCGCACGCACCGGGACGGAGGCGAGCCCGAGGTGGTTGAGGAGGATGTCGCGGACGTTCACGAGCGAGACGTCGGCCGGGCCGAGCGTCACCGCGACGCCGACCGAGAGCGCCAGCGCGAGCAGCCCGCCGACGACCAGCGCGGCGGCGGCAAGGCCCCGCGGCACCCGGCGGACGAGGACCGCGCCCGTGCCCGTGCCCGTGCCCGTGTGCGTGCTCAGAGCGAGGCCCCGTTCTCGTCCCACCAGGCGCGGATCTTCTCGAGCCCGTCGACGAAGCGGATCGACGGGTTCATCTCGGCGCCGTGGAGCGCGATGAAGCGGCCGTCCTGCACCGCGGGCAGGCTGCTGGTCAGCGGGTCGGAGCGGAGGAACGCGGTCTTGTCGTCGAGGCGGTCGCCGGGGAAGCGGTCGCGCTGCAGGTCGCCGAGGACCAGGACGTCCGGGTCGGCCGCGACGACGCTCTCCCAGCCGACAGCGGGCCAGTCCTCCGTGCGGTCGGCGAAGACGTTGGTCATGCCGGTCGTGGTGCCGAGCATCGAGGCGAAGTTGTAGCCGCCTGCCATGTAGGGCGTCTTGGTGTCGGCGAACCAGAAGGCGACGCTCCGGCCGCCGAGGTCGACCCCCTCGGTGGCGGCGGCGGCACGCTCCTGCAGTTGCGCGACCAGGGCGTCACCGCGCTGCTGCACGTCGAAGACCTCGGCCAGCTCGTGGATCTCCTGGTAGAGGACGTCGACGGTCAGCGGGACGGTGCGCGTGCCGCTCCCGCCGTTGACGCTCGCCCCGTTGTCGCAGTCGGAGGGGGCGAGGTAGGAGCCGATCCCCGTCTCGGCGAGGCGGTCGCGCGAGGCGACGCCCTCGGGCGCGTAGTGCCGGCCGAAGGAGGCCGTGACGAAGTCCGGGTCGGCGCCGAGCAGCACCTCGTAGGTGGGGGCGTTGTCGGCCAGGCGCGGCACGCTCTCGTTCGCGGAGGCGAGGGTCTCGAGCACGGGGTCGGTCCAGGAGGCGGTGCCGACCATCCGGTCCTCGAGGCCGAGGGACAGCAGGATCTCGGTCGAGTTCTGGTCGAGGGAGACGACCCGCTGCGGAGGGGCGGTGACGGTGGTCGTGGTGCCGCAGTCGTCCAGCGTGAGCGGGTACGAGGTCGTGCCCTCCCCCGCGGCGGCCGTGCTCTCGGGCTCGATCTGCTCGGAGGCGCCGCAGCCGGTGAGGGCGAGCAGGGTCAGGGCGGAGAGGGCGAGGGCGGCGGGGCGCCGTCGGTGCGTGGACATGGATCTCCTGTGGTTCGTGGGCGTCGGTCGTCGGCCCGGTTCATAGGCCCGGTTCATGGGCCCGGTTCGCCGGCAGGGCTCGTCGGCCCGGTCCGTCGGCGGGCGGCACCCGCGTCTCGGCGCGGAGCCCGAGTAAGCATAGCCTTACCTCACCTAAGCCCGTTCATCCGCGCCAGTCGATCCGCGCCACCCGCCTTCGATCCACCCTCGGTCCCGCCCGCCGGCGACTCCGCAGAAGTCGCCGTGGTCGCGCGCGAGAACGGCGACCTCCGAGTTCTCGATGCACTCAGAAGGCCCGGAACAGCCGAGTAAGCGGACACCTGTCGTGCCCTTCGCCTCCGCAGCCCCCAACCAGGTGGACAGCACCCCGGACACGGTTCCCCTGGGGGCGGGAGAGCGCGATCCTGGACACCGACGCTCGACGGCGCCCGCCCCACCGCCCGCCGACCGTCACGGAAGGAACCCGTTGCCCCGCCACTCCGCCCGCACCGCCCCCTCCGGCCGGTTCGCGCTGGTGCGCAAGGCCGACGCGTCCGGCTACCGGCCCGAGATCGAGGGACTGCGCGCCGTCGCGTCCCTCCTGGTCGCGACGTTCCACATCTGGCTGGGCCGCGTCTCCGGAGGCGTCGACGTCTTCTTCGTGATCGCCGGGTTCCTCACCACCTTGACCCTCCTCGGCCAGATCCGCCGGTTCGGGCGCGTGCGTCCGATCGCCTTCCTCCGGAGGCTCGCCTCGCGGCTCTTCCCGGCGGCCGCGGTGGTGCTGGTCGTCGTGGCGGCGCTCGCTCCGCTCCTCCTGCGCCCCTCGCAGCTGCTGCAGACCTTCACCGAGGTGCTCGCCTCGACCTTCTACGTCGAGAACGTCGCGCTCGCGCGGGCCGGAGTGGACTACCTCGCGCAGGACGACTTCCACTCGCCGGTGCAGAACTTCTGGGCGATGTCGGTGCAGGGGCAGTTCTACCTGATCTGGCTCGCCCTGGTGCTCGTCGCGACCCTCGCCGCCGTGCTGCTGCGGCGACGCGCGCAGCTGCCGCGGTTCCTGCTGGCGCTCGTCGCGGCGCTCACCGTCCTCTCGTTCGCGTTCTCCGTCGTGCTGGTCGGGATCGACCAGCCGACCGCGTACTACAGCACCCTCGCCCGCTCGTGGGAGTTCGGGCTCGGCTCACTCGCGGCCCTCGTGCTCCCGGGACTGGCGATCCCGGCGGCCCTGCGGACGGTCGCCGGGTGGTTGGGGCTGATCGGAGTCGTCTCCTGCGGGTTCGTGCTCCAGGTCTCGAGCGCGTTCCCGGGCGCCGCCGCGCTCTGGCCGACCCTCTCGGCGGTGCTCGTGCTCGTCGCCGGGACCGGCCCCGCCCCGGAGCGCGGCGTCGGCCGACTGCTGGCCCTGCGCCCGCTCGTGTGGCTGGGCGGCCTGAGCTACGGGATCTACCTCTGGCACTGGCCACTCCTGGTCTTCTGGCGCGAGAGCACCGGCGAGGACCCGACCGCCCTCGCGGGCCTGGGCGTCATCGCCGCCGCGATCCTCCTGGCCGCCGCCTCGAAGCGCTTCCTCGAGGACCCCCTCCACCGCCGCGCCCCCGCCGAGCGCCCGCACCGCCTCCGCGCGCTCGCCCCGGCGGCCCTGCTGGCCGTCGCCGCCCTGGTCGGAGCGACGGGCCTCACCGGAACGAACGCCGCGATCGCCGCCGACCTCACCCGCGCGCACGCCCTCCCCGTCTCGACCGAGGGCTGCGTCGGAGCCGCGGCGCTCGCGAACGCCTGCCCCGACTCCTGGACCACGAGCCTGCCCGCCGTCGACGCCTCGGAGGACGGCTCCGCCCTGAACACCGACGAGTGCAGCACGGGCAACTCCGGCACCGCGCTCAAGGAGTGCCGCTTCGGCGATCCCGCCGGCCTCCGCGTGCTGCTCATCGGCAACTCGCACGCGGCGTCGTTCTTCCCGGCGCTGCGCGGCGTCGCGGAGGAGCGCGGCTGGGACCTGCACACCTACTACAAGACGGGCTGCGTCTTCTCGACCGCGGAGCGGCGCGACGACTCCGCCTCCTCCCGGCGCTCCTGCGACGTCTGGAACGAGAAGCTGCAGGAGGAGCTCGCGGGCCAGGAGCCGTACGCGCTCGTCGTCACCGCCTACTCCGCGAAGAAGTCCGTGTTCGTCGACGCGTCCGGCACCCCCGACGAGCAGGCCGGCATCGACGGGTTCCACGAGTCGTGGGCGCCGCTGATCGCCCGCGGATCCACGGTGGTCGCGATCCGCGACAATCCGGTGCTGCCCTCGCTCTCCCTGCTGGCCTGCGCCGAGGAGCCGGGCTCCGCGGCCGACTGCAGCGTGCCGCTCGACGAGGCCTTCGCCGCCCGCGAGCTGATGGCCGCCGCGGCCGAGGGCTGGCCGGGCGCCGCCGCCGTCGACCTCACCCGCTGGTTCTGCGACGACCGCGGCTGCCCCCTCGTGATCGGCGGAGTGAAGGTGTACCGCGACCTCGGGCACCTCACCGAGTCGTACGCCCGGACCCTGGCGCCCTACCTCGGCGAGGCGCTGGACCCGCTGGTCGGCTGAGGACGCTCGCGCTCGACTCCCAACGCATGCAAGACTGTTTATACGAACAGGGATCGGAGGAGCCGATGGGCCACTCTCACGGCGTTCCGGCCGGCTCCGCCGCCGCGCGGCACCGGCGTCCGCTCGTGGCCGCCTTCGTGCTGACCGCGGCGTTCATGGTCGTCGAGTTCGCGGTCGGAGTCGCGACGGGCTCGCTCGCGCTGCTCTCGGACGCCGCGCACATGGGCACCGACGTGCTGGCCCTCGGGATGTCGATCGCCGCGATCTCGCTCGCCGCCCGCCCCGCCGCGAAGGGCCGCACCTATGGCTCCTACCGCCTCGAAGTGCTGGCCGCCCTCGCCAACGGCCTGCTGCTGTTCGCGGTCGCCGCGTTCGTGATCGTCGAGGCCGTCCGCCGCTTCGCCGAACCGCCCGCGGTGCCCGGCGGCCCCCTCCTGATCACCGCCGTCGTGGGCCTGGCGGTCAACCTCGTGAGCCTGCGCCTGCTGTCGGCCGGGGCGAAGGAGAGCATCACCCTCCGCGGAGCCTCCCTCGAGGTGCTCGGCGACGCGCTCGGCTCGATCGGCGTGATCGTGGCGGCGATCGTGCTGCTCACCACCGGCTGGGCGTGGGCGGATCCGATCGTCGGCGTGCTGATCGGGCTGCTGATCCTTCCCCGCACCTGGTCGCTGACGAGGCAGGCGCTGGGGATCCTCATGGAGTCGGCGCCCGCGCACGTCGACCTCGCGGCCCTCGAGCGCGACGTCTGCGCCGTCCCCGGCGTGCTGGCGCTGCACGACCTGCACGTGTGGACGATCACCTCGGGCATGGAGAGCGCCACCGGCCACGTGGTCGTCGCCCCCGACGCCGACTACCGCACCGCGCTCTCGCGGGTGCTCGCCGTCCTCCGCGAGCGCCACGGCATCGACCACGCGACCATCCAGTGCGAGCCCGAGGCCTTCCCGGAGACGACGCACCGCGTCTGAGCGCGGGGGTGTCGCGGCGCACGGCCGCACGCCTCCGCATGCCCACGACCCTCCAGGAGTCGTCGCACTCGACGTCGACTGCGACGACTCCCGGCTCCTCGACTCTGCGGGCCTCGCCCGCCCCTGAGCACCTTCCGATTGTTGACGTGAACATGTACAGTCGGCCGTCAGGGCGCGTTCACGTGAACACGCCCGCATTTCGATGGCGAAAGAGAGACCGCATCAATGTCGATGTCCTTCAGAAGGGTCGCCGCGCTCGCCACGAGCGCCGCCCTGGCCACAGGAGCACTGCTGGCGATCCCCGCCGCAGCGGCCCCCGCTCAGGCCGCGGACGCGTTCCGCATCACGCCGAACCCCGCCGCCGCCGGTGAGGCGTTCGAGGGCTGGGGCACCAGCCTCGTCTGGTTCGCGAACGCGACCGGCGGCTATCCCGAGGCCCTCCGCGAGGACCTCTACCAGAAGGTCTTCGGCGACAGCGGCCTCGACCTGAACATCGCCCGCTACAACATCGGCGGCGGCAACGCCTCCGACGTGAAGGACTACCTCCGCCCGGGCGGCGCCGTCGAGGGCTGGTGGAAGCCGAACCCGGCCGGCGACGCGTCGACCTACGGCGGCACCTCCACGAAGCTCGCCGACCGCGATGCGCTCCTGGCGAAGTGGAACGCGGACGACCCCGCCTCCTACGACTGGACCGCCGACGAGACGCAGCGCTGGTGGGTCGAGAGGCTCGCCGAGGAGAAGCAGATCTCGCATTGGGAGGCGTTCTCCAACTCCGCCCCGTACTTCATGACCGAGAGCGGCTACGTCTCGGGCGGCTTCGACGCGAACAGCGAGCAGCTGAAGCCCGCCGCCGAGGAGCAGTTCGCGAAGTACCTCGTGAAGGTCACCGAGCACATGGAGGACGAGTACGGCATCGAGTTCGACACGCTCGACCCCTTCAACGAGCCGAACACGAACTACTGGGGCACGCAGCTCTCCAACGGCGTCCCGACCGGCGGACGCCAGGAGGGAATGCACGTCGGACCGACGCGCCAGGCGGGTCTGATCCCCGACGTCGCCGCCGCGCTGGACGCCTCGACCACCGACGCCGGCATCGCCGCGATGGACGAGACCAACCCCGACATCTTCGCGACGAACTGGGCCGCCTACTCCGCCGCGATCCGCGCCGAGGTCGACCGGATGAACGTCCACACCTACGGCACCTCGGGCCGCCTCAAGGTCCGCGACCTCGCGAAGCAGGCCGACACCGACCTGTGGATGAGCGAGATCGAGGGCAACTGGGTCACCGGCTTCGACCCCACCAACATGGAGAACGGCCTCGGCATCGCCGGCCGCATCAACGACGACCTGCGCGAGCTCGAGCCCAAGGCGTGGGTGCTCTGGCAGCCCGTCGAGGACTACTACAACATGCAGCAGCCCAAGCCCAAGGGCGAGAACCTCAACTGGGGCTCCGTCTACATCGACCTGGACTGCAAGCCGTACCAGGAGAACGGGACCGAGGTCTGGAAGTCGGTCCGCCGCGTCGCCGACGCCGGTGGCGACTCCACCAAGGCCCCGGTCTGCGGCGTCGAGACGAACTCGAAGTTCAACACCATCCGGAACTTCACCAAGTTCATCCACGAGGGCGACCACCTGATGCCCTCCAACGACAGCTCCTCTACCGCCGCCGTCCGCGGCGACGGCTCGGGCGCGACCGTCGTGCACACCAACAGCACCGCGACCGAGAAGACCGTCGTGCTCGACCTCTCCCGCTTCGGCACCATCGCCGACACCGCGACGGTCACCCCCTACGTCACCACGAAGGCCTCCTCGGCAGCCGCTCCCACGAGCAACGCCCTGGTCGCCAAGACGCCGGTGAGCGTCGACCGCATCTCGCGCACCGCCACGATCACCGTGCCCGCCAAGTCGGTCACGAGCTTCTCGATCGACGGAGTCTCGGGAGTCGCCGACTCCGCCCCCGCCCTGCGCGACGGCCACCGCTACCAGCTGGTCGGCACCCAGAGCGGCAAGGCCCTGACCGGCAACCCCTCGGGCGCCGCGACCACGATCACCGGCCTCGCCACCGACTCCGCCACGGCCGCCAAGCAGACCTGGACGGTCCGCGAGGTCGCCGCCGGCGAGCGCGAGGCCACCCGCCGCGTCGTCCTCGTCAACGGCGACGGACGCGTGCTCGGAGCCACGACCGCCGGCACCGACCTGCGCTCGCTGTCCGTCGACGCGGCGAAGACGACCGCCGCGACCCGCTGGATCGTCAACACCACCGACGGCGTGAACTTCTCGCTCGTCAACGAGTCGATCGCCCAGTCGCTCGACGTGAACGGCGGCTCCAGTGCCGACAACGCGTCGGTCGGCGTCTACACCTCCAACGGCGGAGCGAACCAGTCGTGGTCCCTCCGCGACCTCGCGCCGACCGCCGGCCAGACGATCGCCGTCCGCACCACCGCGGGCGTCGCTCCGACCCTGCCCGCGAGCATCACCCCGCAGTACTCCTGGGGAGCCGGCGCACCGCTCGCCGTCACCTGGCAGCGCCCCGCCGACTCGGCGTACGGCGCGACCGGCCGCGTCGAGGTGCCCGGCACCGCGACCGACCTCTACGGCCAGACGATCACGGTCACCGCGCTCGTCGACGTCGGCGGACTGACCGCGACCGACCCCGTGTCGGTCACGGCCGCCGCGGGCGCCTCGGTCGCCGGAGTGAAGGCCTCGGCCCCGACGACGGTCCCCGCCCGCGTGGGCGCCTCGGCCAGCACCTTCCCGGTGCCGGTCGTCTGGGACTGGACGCCGCTCACCACCGCCTCCCTCGCCCGGGCCGGGCAGGTGACGGTCTCGGGAACGGCGACCGCTGACGGCGCGACGCTCCCCGCCACGCTCACGGTGCTCGTCACCACGGGCACGCTCCGCAACTTCAACCCGGACGCCGGCATCGTCGCGACCGCGTCGTCGTCGGAGTCGGGCTACGGACCGGAGCGCACCCGCAACGGCGTGGACGGCGACAAGGGCTGGTCGAACTGGACCAACGGCACCAAGGCCGCGCAGAGCTCGCTGACCTACACCTTCCCCTCGACCCACCAGGTCGAGAAGGTGTCGGTGCAGTTCCTGGCCGACGGCGGCACCAGCTGGGCGCAGACCTACCAGCTGCAGTACCAGGCCGCTGACAGCACGACCTGGACCGCGGTCCCCGGCTACGAGTCGGCCGTGGCCCTCGCGTCGCCGGCCGGCGGAACGGCTCCGACCCTGGTCGCGTCGTTCGCGCCCGTCACGGCCAAGGCCTTCCGCGTCGTGATGAACGCCTACGACAACACGCACCTGATCGTGGCCGAGACCAAGCTCTACGAGTCGGTCGCCTCGCCCGCCGCGGTCGCCACCCTGGGCGCCTTGCGCGTCGGAGGAGCCGGCATCGCCGGGTTCGACCCGGCCCGCACCTCCTACGCGGTCACCGTCGAGGGCACGGCGATGCCGGTGATCGGAGCAGTGGCGACCGACTCGGCGGCCACCGTGCGGATCACCCAGCCGACGACGGCGAACGGCGGAGTCGCGACCATCGCGGTCCGCGCGGCCGACGGCTCCGTCACCTCGACCACGACGGTGACGGTGACCCTGAAGGCGCCCGTCGCCCTCGCGGTCGCGGTCACGGCGACCACCCGCTGCATCGCCGGCAAGGTGACGCTCACCGTCGCGGCGAAGAACGAGTCCGGCGTGCCGGTCTCGATGACCATCGCGACGCCCTCCGGGTCGAAGCAGGTCACCGGAGTCGCGCCCGGCGCGAGCGGCAGCGCCGCGTTCACCACGCGCGCGGCCTCGGTGCCGGCCGGCCAGGCCACCGTCACCGCGACGGGCACGGTCGACGGCAAGCAGGTCACCTCGGTGGCGACGGGAGCGTACGCGGCCCGCAGCTGCTGACGCCCCCTTTGACACGGACCGCCTCCGCCCCTCCGGGGACGGGGGCGGTCCGTCGTTCGCCGTCGGAGCGGCGCTGCACGGGTGGCGCGTCGTGAGATCCCGATACGACCGCGGCGCGGGCTACCCGATCGGCATGGATCCGTGCCGGTCGGGTGGCCGCGGCAGGCGACGTCTCGAGACCTCTCCGACTCCGAACCGGTCGAGACGCCGCCCCCACTCATGCCGTCGACCAGCCGCGGCACGCGGCGTATCGAGACGCCGCTCAGTGCCCCGCGGCCGCCTCGTCGCGGGTGCGCAGGCGCGAGACGCCCATCACGACGGCGGCGATGACCAGACCCAGCACGAGGCCGAAGATCATCGAGACGAAGGTGTCGGCCAGCCACACGACGACCGGGCCCGCGCCCTCGACCGCGTGGGTGACGACGTGCACGAGGTCGTACGGACCGTGCCACACCGTCTCGGCGAGGTTCGCGACGACGAGGTGCCCGCCGACCCAGAGCATGGCGAGCGTGCCGATGATGCTGATCGCGCGGAACACGACCGGCATCGACGCGACGATCCTCGCTCCGGTGCGCCGCACGCCGCGGGCCGCGTTCTTCATCAGGCGCAGGCCCACGTCGTCGATCTTCACGAGCAGCGCGACGGCGCCGTAGACGAGCACGGTCATCCCGAGCCCGACGACCAGGAGCGCGCCGAGCGTGGGCCAGATCCCGAAGTCGGGGTCGAGGCCGTCGAGCGCGATCAGCATGATCTCGGTGCTCAGGATGAGGTCGGTGCGGATGGCGCCGAAGACGAGCTTCTTCTCGTCGCGCGCCTCCGTCTCGTGGCCGCCGTGCGAGACGCCGAACCACTCGAGCACCTTCTCCGCCCCCTCGAAGCAGAGGAACGCGCCGCCGAGGATGAGCAGGTACGGCAGCACCTGCGGCGCGAACGCCGAGAGCAGCAGCGCCAGCGGGATGATGATGACGAACTTGTTGAACAGGCTCCCCAGCGCGATCCGCCCGACCACCGGCAGCTCCCGCGCGGGCGTGAGGCCCTGCACGTACTGCGGGGTGACGGCCGCGTCGTCGATCACGACGCCCGCCGTCTTGGCGCTCGCCTTCAGGGCGGCGGTGAGGATGTCATCGACAACCGCGAGCAGGCCGACCGACATGTGCGTCTCCTTGGAGGTCCGGGGTGAGAGGGCTCACAGTATCGCGAGCTCCGCGGTCGAGCGGGCACGGGGAGGGGCGTGGGCCCGGCGGGGGGATCCGGTGCAGGGGATCTCGATACGCCGGCGGGGCCGGCTCCTCGATCAGCGTGAAGGGCGGGAGTGCCCGGCGGGGCGGGCTCCACGGAAGCGTCAGGAGGCGGCGGGGGCCGGGCCGGTGCTCTCGCGGACGATGAGGCGGGTGGGCACCAGCGAGACGCCGGTGCGCTCGCCCGACTCGAGCTCGCGCAGGAGGATGTCGACCGAGCGGCGGCCCGTGTCGCCGAAGAACTGGCGCACCGTCGTCAGCGGCGGCCAGAAGCTCGCCGACTCCTGCATGTCGTCGAAGCCCGCGACGCTCACCTCGCCGGGCACGGCGCGTCCGGCCTCGTGCAGGGCGCGCAGCACGCCGAGCGCCATCTGGTCGTTGGCGGCGAAGATCGCGGTGACCTCCGGATCGGCGGCGAGCCGCTTGCCGAGGCGGTAGCCGGAGTCGGTGGACCAGTCGCCGACCAGCACCTCCGGCACCGGGGCGCCGCGCTCGATCAGGGTCGACTCCCACGCCTCGTGGCGGCGCTCGGCGGAGTAGGAGCGGTCGGGGCCGGCGATGTGGTGCACGGTGCGGTGTCCGAGTCCGAGCAGGTGCTCGACGGCCTGGCGGGCGCCCGACATCTGGTCGGTGTCGACCACCGGGTACTTCTCGCCGCCGGCGGAGTCGACGACCACCACGGGCAGGTCCGGCGGGAGGACGATGTCGGCCTCGTCGAGCAGGTGCGCCTCGACGATGATGATGACGCCGTCGACCGCCTCCTCGCTCAGCCGGTGGAACGCGACCGACACCTCGCCCTGGGTGGGGTGGGAGACGGGGATGAGGGTGATCGAGTAGCCCGCGTCGGCGGCCGCGATCGCGATGGCGTCGAGGGTGCGCATGTTGCCGAACGAGGACAGCGTGAACATGATCACGCCGATGCTGTGGAAGCGGCCCGTCCGCAGGGCCCGCGCCGCGCTGTTGGGCCGGTAGCCGAGGGCCCGCATCGCCTCGAGGACCCGCTCGCGCGTCTCGCCGTCGACGTTCTGCTTGCCGTTCGACACCCGCGAGACCGTCTGGCCCGAGACGTTCGCGCGCCGGGCCACGTCGGCCATCGAGACGCCGCGTCGCGGCCGGGTGGACGGGGACGGGCGGTCGGTCTCGAGTGACATGGGCTTCCCTTTATAGCGCGCCGCCCGTCAGCCGTGGTGCATCGTGCGCCGAACCGTGACGCAGGAACAGTCGCGGGTGGCGACGTGGACATGCTACGGTGACGCTCTGCCATGTTGACGTGAACATGGCGGGCCCGCACTACTCCCCGAACGGAATCCCATGACGACGACGTCTCCCCCCGTCCCGCTGAGCGAGGTCGCCCCTCCGGCGTCCCCCCTCGCGGCCCCGAAGTCGCGGGCGAAGAGCGAGTGGAAGGGCCTGGCGTTCGTCGCCCCCTTCCTCGTCGTCTTCCTCCTGGTCTTCATCGCCCCGGTCGTCTACTCGATCTACCTCAGCCTCTTCCGCGAGCAGCTGGTGGGCGGCAACTCCTTCGTCGGCTTCGCGAACTACGCCGCGATCTTCACCGACCCGAACTTCTGGGAGGGCTTCGGCCGCGTCCTGCTGTTCCTCGTCGTGCAGGTCCCCGTGATGCTCGTGCTGGCCCTCGTCGCGGCGCTCGCGATCGACAGCGGCCGCCTCCACGGGACCGGCTTCTTCCGCATCGTGGTCTTCCTCCCCTACGCCGTCCCCGCGGTCGTCGCGGTGCTGATGTGGGGCTTCATCTACGGCGACAACTTCGGCCTGGCCGCGAACGTCAACGACCTGCTCGGCTCCGACGTCGTCCAGCCCTTCTCGCGCGACTGGATCCTCGCCTCGATCGGCAACATCGTCACGTGGGAGTTCGTGGGCTACAACATGCTCATCTTCTACTCCGCGCTGAAGACGATCCCCGGCGAGCTCTACGAGGCGGCCGAGATCGACGGCGCCGGCCCGATGCGCGTCATCCGCTCGATCAAGCTTCCCGCCCTGCGCGGCGCGATCGTCATCGCCACGATCTTCTCGATCATCGGCAGCTTCCAGCTGTTCAACGAGCCGAACATCCTCCGGACGCTGGCGCCGAACATCATCACCACCTACTTCACCCCGAACATGTACGCCTACAACCTGTCCTTCGCCGGTCAGCAGTACAACGCGTCGGCCACGGTCGCCATCGTCATGGGCGTGATCACCGCGGTGATCGCCTACGTCGTGCAGCTCCGCGGCGCGCGGAAGGAGAACTGATGGCCCTCGCGACCGCTCCCCGGACGCCCGCCCGCGCCCCGAAGCGCCCGGCCGCCCGCCGCGGCTCCTCGGTGCAGCCCAAGAAGTCGATCGCCTTCACCCTGCTGATGTCGGTCTTCATCCTCTACAGCCTCGTGCCGCTGGCCTGGCTGGTCATCAACGCGACGAAGACGCAGGCCGGCCTGCTCTCGAGCTTCGGCCTCTGGTTCGACGGCGACTTCGTCTTCTTCCAGAACATCGCCGACACCCTCAGCTACCGCGACGGGATCTTCCTCCGCTGGCTCGGCAACACCCTGCTCTACGTCGTCGTCGGCGCCGGAGGAGCGACGCTCCTGGCCACGCTCGCCGGCTACGGCCTCGCGAAGTTCCGCTTCACGGGCCGCAAGGCGGTCTTCGCCGTGGTGCTCGGAGCGATCGCGGTCCCCGGCACGGCCCTCGCCGTCCCGACGTTCCTCATGTTCAGCCAGCTCGGCCTGACCAACACCCCGTGGGCGATCATCATCCCCTCGCTGATCAGCCCGTTCGGCCTGTACCTGGTGTGGGTCTACGCGGTGGAGTCGGTGCCCACCGAGCTGCTCGAAGCGGCGCGGATGGACGGGGCGGGCGAGTTCCGCACCTTCTTCACCATCTCCATCCGCCTCCTCGCCCCCGGCATCGTGACCGTGCTGCTGTTCTCGGTCGTCGCGACCTGGAACAACTACTTCCTCCCGCTGATCATGCTGAGCGACCCCACCTGGTACCCGCTCACCGTCGGCCTCAACCAGTGGAACGCGCAGGCCACCGGCGTCAGCGCGCAGCCGATCTACAACCTCGTGATCACGGGCTCGCTCCTCACGATCATCCCCATCGTCGTCGCCTTCCTCGGACTCCAGCGCTTCTGGCAGTCCGGTCTGAGCGCCGGAAGCGTCAAGGGCTGAGCCCTCCCCCTACCCATCCCCCGGCCGGAGCGTCCTGCCCCGTCCACAGCACCCGCAGCACGAAGAAGTGAAGGGAAACACCACCATGAAGATCGCCCGTTCCGCCCTCAGGCGGACCCTGACGGTCGCGGCTGTCGCGGCCCTGGCCGCCGGCTCCCTCGCGGCCTGCTCGTCCACCTCCGGTGGCGGCACGACCACGAGCGCCGGCTCCGCCGCCGACCTCGACTCCGCCCTCGAGGCCGGTGGCAAGATCACGTACTGGAGCTGGACCCCCAGCGCCGAGGCGCAGGTCGCTGCGTTCGAGAAGGCCTACCCCAAGGTCGACGTCGAGCTCGTCAACGCCGGCACCAACAAGGACGAGTACACCAAGCTCGAGAACGCGATCAAGGCCGGCTCGGGCGCCCCCGACGTCGTCCAGATCGAGTACTACGCCATGCCGCAGTTCGCGCTGTCGGACTCGCTCCTCGACCTGTCGCAGTACGGCATGGGCGACCTCGAGGACAAGTACTCCGCCTCCACCTGGGGCAGCGTCAACATCGACGGCAAGCTCGTCGGCCTCCCGCAGGACTCGGGCCCCATGGCGCTGTTCTACAACAAGACCGTCTTCGACCAGTACGGCATCGCCGTCCCCGCCACCTGGGACGAGTACGTCGCCGCGGCCGAGAAGCTGCACACCGCCGACCCGTCGAAGTACATCACCGCCGACACCGGCGACGCCGGCTTCGCGACCAGCATGATCTGGCAGGCGGGCGGCGAGCCGTTCACCACCGACGGCACGGACGTGAAGATCGACCTCGCCGACGAGGGCACCGCCAAGTGGACCGGCGTCTGGAACCAGCTCGTCGAGAAGAAGCTGCTCTCGGACACCCCCGCCTGGGGCGACGAGTGGTACAAGGGTCTCGCCGACGGCTCCATCGCCTCCCTGGTGACCGGCGCCTGGATGCCCGGCGTGCTGGAGTCCAGCGTCCCCGACGCCTCCGGCGACTGGGCCGTCGCGCCGATCCCGACCTACGACGGCACCGCCGTCAGCGCCGAGAACGGCGGTGGCGGCCAGTCCGTCACCAAGCAGAGCGAGAACCCGGCGCTGGCCGCCGCGTTCCTGCGCTGGCTGAACAGCGACCAGGCCTCGGTCGACGTCTTCCTGCAGAGCGGCGGATTCCCGTCGACCACCGCCGACCTCGACAGCTCGGACTTCACCGGTCAGGAGTCGGAGTACTTCGGCGGCCAGAAGATCAACGAGGTGCTGACCCAGGCCTCGAAGGACGTCCGCTCCGGCTGGTCGTACCTGCCCTACCAGGTCTACGCGAACAGCGTCTTCGGCGACACCGTCGGCCAGGCCTATGCCAACGGCACCAGCCTCGACCAGGGCCTCGCCGACTGGCAGAGCAAGCTCGTCCAGTACGGCAACGCGCAGGGCTTCACCGTCTCGGAGTAGCACCACTGCTCGACGCGGGGCCGGCCGGATCGCTCCGGTCGGCCCCGCGTCGTTCTCACGCTCGGACACACCGGGCACCGATCCTGAGGGGGATCCAGATGACCACCGCTCCCGAGAGCCGCTTCGCCATCGGCACCGTCGACTTCGAGCTCGACGGCCGCCCGCACCGCATCCTGTCGGGGGCGCTGCACTACTTCCGCATCCACCCGGACCTCTGGGCCGACCGGATCCGCAAGGCCCGCCTGATGGGCCTGAACACCATCGAGACCTACGTCGCCTGGAACGCGCATGAGCCGCGCCGCGGCGAGTGGCGCGAGGACGCCGGGCTCGACCTGGGCCGCTTCCTCGACCTGATCGCCGCCGAGGGCATGCACGCGATCGTGCGCCCCGGCCCCTACATCTGCGCGGAGTGGGACAACGGCGCCCTCCCGGCCTGGCTCTTCCGCGACCCCGAGGTGGGCGTGCGCCGCTCGGAGCCGAACTACCTCGCCGCGGTCAGCGACTACCTGCGCCGCGTGTACTCGATCGTGGCCCCGCGCCAGATCGACGCCGGCGGGCCCGTGGTCCTCGTGCAGATCGAGAACGAGTACGGCGCGTACGGCTCCGACAAGGAATACCTCGCCGAGCTCGTGCGGGTGACCCGCGACTCCGGCATCACGGTGCCGCTGACCACCATCGACCAGCCCACTCCGCAGATGCTCGCCGACGGCAGCCTGCCGGGCCTGCACCTCACCGGCTCGTTCGGCTCGCGGACCACGGAGCGCCTCGCGACGCTGCGCGAGTTCCAGCCCACCGGACCGCTGATGTGCATGGAGTTCTGGTGCGGCTGGTTCGACGACTGGGGCACCCAGCACCACACGACGGACGCCGACGCCTCCGCGCAGGAGCTCGACACCCTGCTCGCGGCCGGCGGCTCGGTCAACATCTACATGTTCCACGGCGGCACCAACTTCGGCCTGACCAGCGGCGCGAACGACAAGGGCCGCTACGCCGCGATCACGACGAGCTACGACTACGACGCCCCGCTCGACGAGGGCGGCGACCCGACCGCGAAGTTCTGGGCGTTCCGCGACGTCATCGCGCGCTACGCGCCGGTGCCGGAGGAGGTGCCCGCGGTGCGCCCGCCGGCCCCCGCCCTGACCGCTCCGCTCGTCCCCGGCCCGGCGCTGCTCGGCCTCGGCCAGGCGTTCGGACCGGCCGCGCACCTCGACGCGATGGCCAGCTTCGACGACCTCGGCCACGACGACGGCTTCGTGCTCTTCACGACGACGCTCGACGGCTCCTCCGCTCCGGCCCGCCTCGTGGTGGGCGAGGAGGTGCGCGACCGCGCCTGGGTGCTGCTGGACGGCGTGCCGGTGGGCGTGCTGGCGCGCGACCACCACGAGCGGGCGCTGACTCTGCCGAGCGGACGCGGCGAGCTCGCGATCCTGGTCGAGAACCAGGGCCGGGTGAACTACGGCACGCGCATCGGCGAGCACAAGGGCCTGATCGGAGGCGTGACGCTCGACGGCGCCCCGCTGACCGGCTGGGCGGCGCGCGCCCTCGCGCTCGAGTGCCTCCCCGACCTGGCCGTCGCGGCACCGGCGTTCTCGGCCGGGCCGCAGCTCGCCTCCGGCTCGTTCGACCTCGACGAGCAGGCCGACCTGTACGTGGACACGCTGCACTGGGGCAAGGGCCTGGTCTGGGTGAACGGCTTCCTCCTCGGACGCTACTGGCGTCGCGGACCGCAGCGGACGCTGATCGTCCCCTCGCCGGTCACCCGCGCCGGCCGCAACCGCGTCGTGGTGCTGGAGCTGGAGGGCATCGCCGAGCCGGAGATCCGCCTGCTCGCTGGAGCCGAGCTCGGGCACACGGAGATCTGAGCTGCGGAGCGGAGGCGGCGGGAGCGGCCGTCGGAGGCGTGGGTTCGGGGTTCCGGGCTTCGTCGTGCGGGTGGGGCCGGGCCGACTCCGATCTGCACGCGCTGCCGGACCGCCTCCGGCCTGCGGGCGCCACCGGGTCGCCCCCGTCCCGCGGGCGGCGCCGGGCCGCCTCCGGGACGCGAGGCTCTGCTAGCCTCAGGCGCCCCGGTGCGGCGCCGGCGGGCGAAGGGGGAGACATGATGTCCAAGACACTGCTGCGCACGACTCTGATCGGAGGCGCGCTGCTGCTCGCCCTCTCGGGCTGCGCGGGGACCGCGACGAGCGGATCGACCCTCCGCCCGTTCACTCCGACGCTCCCCTCGTCGTCGGCCGCCCCGTCCGCCACCGCGACGGCCGCCGCCCCGACCGCCGACACCGCTCAGAAGACCGGCGAGCAGGTGGCCGCCGTGCTGACCGGCGTGCAGTTCGTGCCCGGCGAGTACGCGAGCATCCAGGAGATGCTCGACTCGATCTACCCCGGCCTCACCGCGACCGACGCGAGCTGCCTCTCGCCGTTCGGCCTGGGCTGGGACACCGCGCAGCCCGCCGCCGGACTCTCGTACGGCACCAGCGCCGACCGCTCCATGACCGCCGTCGTGTCGAGCACCGGCACCGCCGACGCGGCCGCCTCGCTCCTCGCGAGCGCCACCGACGCGACCACCCGCTGCGCCTCCGGCTCGACGCTCTTCGCGATGCAGGGCGTGCCGGTCGAGACGACCGTCGAGCGCACCGAGCAGACGCTGACCGGCGCCGACGAGACGCTCGGCTGGAAGGTGTCCGGAGCCGTGGGCGGCAAGCCGTTCTCGCTCGTGGGCATCACCGCGCGCGTCGGCGGCGACGCGGTCGCGCTCGTGGGCTGGGACCCGACGACGAACACCTCGTACGTCCCGCGCGCGACGCAGCTCGTCGTCGACGGGCTGTAGGGCGCTGGGCGCTGGACGCTGGGCGCTGGGCGCTGGACGCTGGGCGCTGGACGCTGGACGCTCTGAGCTCCGGCTCTGAGCTCTGAGTCCTGCGCTCGACCGTCCTCCCCTCCGCGAGAGTCCAGGAGTTGTCGCACTCGACGCCGACTGCGACAACTCGTGAACAGTGGGCGCGGGTCGAGCGCCGCGACTCTGAGCTCCGAGCTCTCAGCGCTGCATTTCGACGCCCTCTCCTTCGCGACTGTCCAGGAGTTGTCGCACTCGACGCTGAGTGCGACAACTCGTGAACAGTGGGCGGACGATCGGGCCGAGCGCCTGAGCTCAGAGCTCTGGTCGCTGCGCGTTGGGCTTCGGGCTTCGGGCTTCGGGCTTCGGGCTTCGACGCTCGCTCCTCCGCGAGAGTCCAGGAGTTGTCGCACTCGACGCTGAGTGCGACAACTCTTGAACAGTGGGCGGAGGATCGGGGCGGAGCGAGCACCGGGCGCCGGGCACCTCCCGAGCTTCGGGCAGCCCGCACACAGCGCTGGAGCGCGCCTCAGGCCAGCCAGGAGAGGGTGCCGCCGTGGGCGGCCGCGCTCGCGAGCGGGACGCCGTCGGCGGCGAGCAGGAACGGAGTCGGCTCGGGGGCCGTGCGGTCCCCGCGCGCGGCGACGAGGTGCGGGAGCAGCGCCTCCGCCTCGAGCGTCACCAGGCTCGCGCCGCGATCGGCGACCGTCGCCAGGACGCTCTCGCGCGCGGCCCACGGAAGGTAGACCAGGGTCCCGAGCGAGACGACCACCGTCCGCAGACCCGGCGGCACCGCGTCGAGCAGGGCGGGCAGCTCGGCGGCCGCATCGCCCGCGACGATCGTCGGCGGGTCGTCCTGCAGAGTCTCCACGGCCGAGCGGAGCCGCGCGGTCCGCTCCGGGCGGTCGGGCGGGAGCAGTGCCTCCAGCCAGGCGACGTCCTCGGGCGAGCGGACGTCGAGCGGCGCCAGGTCGAGCCCCCGGCGCCACGCGACGACCGGCAGCCGCGCCGGCGCCGCGCCTCCGCTCACCGCGCACCGCAGCAGAGGCGCGCCCGACCCGAGCCTTGCGTCGCCGTCGCTCGCCGTGAAGGCGTAGGAGTACCGCTCCGGCGCCAGGCAGAGCCCCGCGGAGGCGCCGATCTCGACGAGCGCCACCGGCTCACCGGGCTCCGTGATCCGCTCCAGCGCTGTGACCAGGGGCGCGCACCGCAGCGCCTCGTTGGTCTGCGTCCTCCGCTCGGCGGCGATCGGTGCCACCCGCGCCCATTCGCTCCGGAGCCACGCGGCGAATCCGGCGCCGTCGACGTCGGGCACGCCGAGCAGCCGCGCGACCGAGAAGAGCAGGGACGGCTGCCGGTGCTGCGCGGGCAGCTCGTCGATCAGGGCGAGGAGGCGCGCATCCTCCGCGACGGCGAGCGCCCACTCGACCTGCCGCTCGGAGGTCTGCGCGAGCTCGACGGCGGCGCGGCGGAAGCGGTCGGCGGAGGAGGGCATGCCTCCATCCTGAGGGAGCGGCGCCACGGTTCCTGCAGGAGGCCGCAGGATCCCAGCGGCGGGCGACGACCCCGTCCCCGCGGATGTCGGTGGTCGCCGGTAGAACGGACGCATGTCCGACACCGCTCCGAGCTCCGCGTCCGCGCCGGTCCGCGAGCGGCGCCTGCTCGACATCCGGCGGATCTACGCCGAGCCGGCCGCGCTCGAGTTGCCCCGCGGGCAGGAGGTCGTGGCGCGGTGGCCGGGCGCCGAGATCGTGCCCGTCGAGTCGCACTGGCTGATCCCGGAGGTGCACGGCGACGAGGCGAACGTCGCGCGCTGGGTGCGCATCAAGACGGAGGCGCTCGTGCTCGGGGTGAAGAAGTCGCTCGTCACGCGCCCGAACGGCCGCTCGGCCGACTTCATCGCCCCCTCCACCGCCAACGGCTGCGCCATGGCGTGCGTGTACTGCTACGTGCCGCGGAGGAAGGGCTACAGCAACCCGATCACGCTCTTCACGAACATCGAGCAGATCCAGCGCCACCTCGCCCGGCACATCGGCAAGCAGGGCCCCAAGGCCGAGGCGAACCAGTGCGACCCGGAGGCCTGGGTCTACGACATCGGCGAGAACAGCGACTGCTCCGTCGACGCGCTGCTGAGCGAGAACGTCCGCGACCTCTGCGAGCTGTTCCGGATGTCGCCCACCGCCAAGGCGTCCTTCGCGACCAAGTACGTCAACCGCGAGCTCCTCGAGTGGGACCCGCTCGGGCGCACCCGCATCCGGTTCTCGCTGATGCCCGCCGAGACGGCGAAGGTCACCGACATCCGCACCTCGCCGATGGCCGAGCGGATCGCGGCGATCAACGACTTCGTCGACGCCGGCTACGAGGTGCACGTCAACTTCTCGCCCGTGATCCTCACCGAGACCTGGCAGCAGGACTGGACCGAGCTCTTCGATCAGCTGGACGCCGCCCTCCACCCGCGGGCGAAGGCGCAGCTCGCGGCCGAGGTGATCCTCCTCACGCACAACGAGGGCCTGCACTAGGTGAACCTCGGCTGGCACCCCACGGCGGAGTCGCTGCTCTGGCAGCCGGGACGCCAGGAGCAGAAGGTCTCCGAGAACGGCGCCGTCAACATCCGCTACCGACGCGACCTCAAGCGCGCCGCCCTCGACCGCTTCCGCGCCCTCCTCGCCGAGCGCCTCCCCTACTGCCGCGTTCGCTACGCCTTCTGAGCCGGCGCCCCCGCCGGAGCGGCGGCGCGACGACTCGCGCAGGAGCGCACCCTCCCGCTCCCGCGTACGCCGGGACACCGCCGCGGAGACGGCGTCTCGCGCGAGCGCGGCGTCTCGACGGAGCCCCACGCCCTCTCAAGTGAGCGCACCGTCACGCCTCCTCCGGCTCCACCCGCCCCGCCGAGACACTGTCGGCCCGCCCGACACACCGCCGCCGTCGAGACGGCGTCTCGCGCACGAGCGCGTGTCTCGACGCAGCCGCACCGCCCTTCGGAGGCACCCGCAACTGAGGCCCGGAGTCGCCCGGCTGGGAGTCCGCCCGGCGGCCGGGGCCACTGCTTCGCATTCCGGATAGCGGCACGTGCCCTCCGAACGAGGGGCGTACTTTCGGAGAACAGCCGGAGGGACGGCCCGACCGCCCGACTCCACGGGCCTGCAGAGCAGGCGTCAGCGGGGATCGACGGCTCGGCGCGACGGCATCCGGGCTCGACATCCCGGAGCCCGGCACCCCCGGATCGACACTCCGGACACTCGACTCGGCGGCACAGCACACCCCGGGTCCTGCTCCCCACGAACACCCCCACCATCTCGCACTCCCCCTCCCGGCGGCACTCGCCGGGGCACCCCACCGTCGCGGCCGGCACCCGCGACACAGCACAGAACGGCGGCACGCACCATGGGCGCTCTCCTCTACGGCACTCCCCCCACCTCGCACGAGATCGACGACCGCGCACTCGCGCACCTGCAGATCGTCATGATCAACAAGTTCCGCCGCGACGAGGCGTTCGCCTTCCAGCTCGACGCCTCGAGCGCGCACGGCACCGGACGCCAGACACTGTGGCTGCACCCGACCATCCCCCTCCAGTTCTCGTTCCACGGAAGCCGCATGCCGGCGATCAACGCCACCTGGGTGCGCGCACTGATGGAGGAGGCCAACAGCGGCCGGGGCCTGCGGATCGTCACCGAGCCGGCGCAGCAGCCCGAGTCCTCCGGGCTCACGCACGCTGCCTGAGCGCGCCGTGTCCAGGCGCGACGACGACGAGCCGATGGAGGTCACCGACTTCGTCGAGCTCGCCGGTGCAGTGCACGACGACGCAGGCTTCGAGTGCTCCTCCACTGTCGACGGCGTGACGGGCGCGCTCTGCGTGCTGCCCGACTCCCTGGTGCTGCGGAGCGCCGGCACCGGCGACTCGACCCGCGTCGGCACCCGCGACATCCGCTCCTGGCGGGCCACTCCGGCCGGCGCCACCTTCTCGCTCGCCGTGGAAGCCGGAGCGCGGCACACCGTGGTGCTGCTCACGCAGTTCCAGGCGGCGACCGTCCAGGCCATGACCCGCGCCGCCGGACCCGCGACTGGTTTATCCGCTTAACGAATTCCCCGTTCGGGGCACGCGGTGAAGAGCGCTCCTCGTGCGACCCTGATCGGGATGAACGAGAAGGACGAGGTCATGCGCTCCGACATCGGCGGGCGTGACATCGAGCAGGCGCGGGCCCTCTTCGAGCAGTCGTACAACGGGCACCGCTTCGTCGTCGAGCCCGGCGAGGACTTCTCGTACCGCTACACCTCCGTCGGCGACGGCGACGTGACGCTCCGCGGCAGCCAGTTCGCCGGCTCCGTGCAGGGCTCGATCCAGACCGAGGGCGAGTACGTCGTCTCGTGGCTGACCGCCGGCGCGGGCGTCACCGATCTCGACGGCGACGCGGTGACCCTCGGATCCGGGCAGCCGGCGATCTTCGTCAACGACCGTCCCAGCCGGTTCGAGTTCCACGACTACCGCCAGAACCTCATCCACTTCGACGGCGCGTACCTCGAGGGCATCGCGGAGGAGGTCGAGGGCACCCGCGGCCCCCTCCTCTTCGACACCACCGCACGACCCGAGGGCGCGGCGCTGCGGCGCTGGTCGGCGACCGTCGCGACGGTCGCCCGGGTGATCTACGACGCCGACAGCTCGCCGCTGCTGCGCCGCGAGGCCGACCGCGCGGTCGCCGTCGCCCTGCTCGAGACCTTCCCGCACTCGACGCTGGACACTCCCGGCGACCTCGGAGTACCCCGCTCGGGGCGCCTCCGCCAGGCTATCGAGTACATGTACGAGCACGCCCACGAGCCGCTCCGGACCGAGCAGATCGCCGACGCGGCGGGCATGGGCCTGCGGACGCTGCAGACCGAGTTCCGGCGCGAGTTCGGCTTCACCGCGGTCGACTACCTGCGGCGGATCCGGCTGGACGGCGTGCAGAAGGAGCTGCGGGCGGGCGAGTCCGGAGTCGTCAGCGTCAGCGAGGTCGCACGGCGCTGGGGCTTCGCGCACCTCGGCCGGTTCTCGGCCTCGTACGCCCACCGCTTCGGCGAGCGCCCCAGCACCACGCTCGACACCTGAGGCGTCAGAGGTAGTCGGTCCCGCCGTCGTCCTCGCTGTCGTCGCCCTCGCCGCGCGGCTGCACGGTCGGCCGCGCGGGCTGGAGCCGTCGGGTCTTCTCGCGCATCGACTCCACCGCCTCCGGGTCGTCGAGGTCGACGCCGCGGTCGAGCGCCGGGCTGGTGAAGAGCTGGCTGGCCGGCCCGACCAGGAGACGGGTCTCGCCGCGCATCCCCTCGTCCGAGAGCGACGGCACCACGACCAGGTCCGACTTCCCCACGTTCGCCAGCGCCTGCGCGTACTCGACGACCGCCGAGCACACCTCGTCGCCCAGCAGCACGAATCCGCTCGCGTAGTACAGCTTCTGCATCTCGCCCTCCCCTGGATCCCGGACCGCCCCTCCGGTCGGCCCGTCCCCGACGCTAGGACGGCGCCGACCGGGTGCCCCACCCCTTGACGGGGGTGGGGCGGAGGGGTCAGAGTCCGCGCGGAGGGGTCAGAGTCCGCGCGGAGCGGGCAGTCGCAGCGCGGTCGCGAGCGCCTCGACGACGCGGGTCGCGCGCACGTCGCCGACCCCCTCCATCCGGTTGGTGAGGAACGCGAAGCCGACTCCCGCGTCCGGGTCGGCGAAGGCGACCTGTCCGCCCGCGCCGTCGTGCCCGAAGCCGCTCGGCGTGAGGCGGCCTACCAGGCGGTCGCGGAGGCGGGGCTCTCGATCCCGGGCGATGTCGCCGTGGTGTCGTTCGACGACGACGAGCTGGCCGCCTACCTCCGCCCCGGGCTGACGACCGTGGCGCTGCCGCACGAGGAGATGGGCCGCCGGGCGGTCGAGCTGCTGCTGAGCGGCGCTCCGGGAGAGCGGGTGCTGGTGCCGATGCCGCTGGTGGAGCGGGCGTCGACGCGGGCGGCACCGGAGTCGCCCTGGTAGTCGTCGGGCGAGAGGGTCATGCCGCTCGCGACGAAGTCCGCGGTCGCCGCGCAGTCCGTGACGACGACGTCGCCGTCGGAGCGCGCGAGCCCGTAGAGGCAGACGGACTCGTCGGCGAGCTCCGCGGCCGAGAAGGAGTCGAGGCTGAGGGTGGCGAAGTAGTCGACTCCGGCGATGCTGCCCAGGTAGCGAGTCGGCCCCCAGTGGAAGACGCGGAGGCTCGCGAGGGTCGACAGCGGGCGCGTGGCGACGTCGTCCGGGACGGCCCAGGGCTCGGTGAAGACCTCCAGCGACGGGCGAGGGGCCAGCGCGACGGAGGCGGCCGTGCCGAGGGCGGCGAGCCCGAGCACGGCGACGAGCGCGGCGATCACCCCGAGGCGGCGGCGCGGGCGGGGCGTGGCGGAGGTGCGGGAGTCGGCGTCGTCGCCTCCGGTGGTCTCACTGCGCTCGCCCCAGCCGGGCGCCGCGTCCCGGCCGGTCTCGTCACGGCCGACCTCGTCCCGGCCGGTCTCGTCCCAGCCGGTCCGGTCACGGCGCGTCCCGCCCCGGTCGCTCGCCGTCCCGCGGCCGATCCGGCCCCGGGCCGCTGCGGGTCCGGCGGGCGCGGCCAGTCCCGCGACCGCGGCGTCGAGCGCCTCCTCCCGCTCGCGGCGCTGCGCGCGCAGCAGTGCCAGCTCTTCGAGCGCCGCGGGGTCCGCCTCCGCGCTGAACGCCCGGCGCTCGAGCGCGGCCCGCTGCCTCCGCTCCTCCGGCGACGCCCCGTCGCGGCGCCGCTGCAGGGCGGCCCGGCCCCGACCGCGACCGCCCAGGGCCGCATCGAGCGCCGCCTCCGTCGCGGGATCGAGGTCGTCGAGCAGCCGCGCCGCGCGTGCCGGCGTGACCGCGATGCCGACGGACGCCGGCACGTCAGGCCCGGTCGCGGACGGCGCGCGCCAGCGACTCGAGGCGCTCCCGGTACTCCGGCCACCACTCCTCCGGCACCGGCGGGAGGTTGTCGCCGGGCGTCCGGAGCCCGACCCGCCCGTCGATCAGCTCGCGGACGATGTCGGCGTGGCCCGCGTGCCGGTGTGTCTCTGCGGTGATGTGGACGAGGATCCGGTGCAGCGTCACGTCGCGGTTCGTCCACCAGGGGACCTGCCCGGCAGCGTCGAGCGGGAGAGCCGCGACCGTCGCGTCGGAGTGGGCCCACACGCGGCGGTACAGCGCGACGACGTCGGCCAGGGACTCGTCGGCCGTCGCCCACATGTCCGAGTTCGGCTCCGACTCGTCCTCCATCCACGGCATCGGCTCCGGGAACGGCCGCCCGAACACGGCGCCGAGGTAGCCCGCCTCGGTGCCCGCCACGTGCTTCACCAGGCCGAGCAGGTTCGTGCCCGTCGAGACCAGCGGCCGCCGCACGTCGTACTCGTCGAGCCCGTCGAGCTTCTGCAGCAGGGCGTCGCGCCCCTCCTGCAGGTAGCGGAGGAGGGTCTGCTTCGCGTCGTCGCTCATCCCCCCAGCCTGCCGCGCCCGTCCGAGCCGCGCCAGAGCGGTGCCGGAGCCGCGCCGTGCTCAGACCGCAGGAAGGATCGCCCCGCGGGCACCGGGATCCGCGGATCCACGGCCCGCCGGAGCGATCCTTCCAGCGTTGTGCACGGGTCAGGCCGGGACGCCCGCTCCCGCCCGCTGGACCCGCGTGCCGACGAGGCGCTGCGAGGAGGCGTCGACAGCGGCGGCCGGGCCGACCAGCTCGAGCGCCGTCTCCGTCTCGCGCGTCGCGCAGTCCGGGCCAACCCACAGCTCGACGCGGCCGGGCTCGACGATCCGCACGCCCTCGCGTCCGGTGAAGGCCAGGCGCGCGGCCGGGACCTCGAAGCGGACCTCCGCCTCCTCGCCGGGCTCGAGCGCGACCCGCGCGTAGCCGAGCAGCTGCGCCACCGGCCGGGTCACGCTCGCGAACACGTCGCGGGCGTACAGCTGCACCAGGTCGGTTCCCGCTCGCTCGCCCGTGTTGCGGACGCGCACGGTCGCCGTGAAGGAGCCGTCCGTCGGGGCGGACTCCTCGACCGCCAGCTCCGTCCGGGCGAAGTGCGTGTACGAGAGCCCGTGGCCGAACGGCCGCACGGGCGTGCTGTCGGCGGAGGTCACGTCCGACGGCCCGCCGAGGATCGGGTGCAGGTACGAGAACGGCTGCGCCCCGGCCGAGCGCGGCAGCGAGACCGGCAGGTGGCCGGAGGGGTCGACCCGTCCCGAGACGACGCCCGCGATCGCGCCGGCGCCCTCCTCCCCCGGGAAGAAAGCCTGCAGCACGGCGGCCGGAGCCGACGGCCCGTCCAGCGCCCAGCCCACGGCGTAGGGGCGGCCGGTCAGCAGCACGAGCACGACCGGGGTCCCCGTCGCCACGACGGCCTCGACCAGCTCGCGCTGGCGGCCCGGGAGCTCGAGGCTCTCGACGTCGTTGCCCTCGCCGACCGTGCCGCGGCCGAACAGGCCCGCCCGATCGCCGACGACCACGATCGCCACGTCGGAGTCGGCGGCCGCCCGGACCGCCTCGGCGATCCCGGAGGCGTCGTCGCCCTCGACCGAGCAGCCCTCGGCGAGCAGCAGCTCGGCCGAGCCGAACTCGCCGGCCAGCGCGTCCGCGACCGTCGGGATCTCGAAGCCCAGCGGCACGCCCGGGTGGTGCGCCAGCACGTGGTTGGCGAAGGAGTAGCAGCCCATGAGCGCGGGCGCGCTGTCGGCGTTGGGACCGATCAGCGCGAGGCGGCGCGGCGCAGCGAGCGGCAGCACGCCGTCGTTGGCGAGCAGCACCACCGACTCCTCGGCCAGGCGGCGGGCGATGTCGCGGTGGGCCGGCGAGTCGAGGTCGATCGACTCGGGGGCGTCGTCGAAGCGCGCGTCGAGCAGGCCGAGCCGCTCCTTCTGCGCGAGCACCCGCAGCACGGCCCGGTCGACGAGCGCCTCGTCGGCCTCCCCGGCCCGGATGCGCGCGGCCAGCGGAGCGAGGAACGCGTCGCCCGTGGGCAGCTCCACGTCGATCCCCGCGGCGAGCGCCAGCTCGGCCGCCTCGCCCAGGTCGGCGGCGACCGCGTGCATGAGGTGGAGGAACGCGACCGAGAAGTAGTCGGCGACGACCACGCCGTCGAAGCCCCAGCGCTCGCGCAGCACGCCCGTGAGGTAGGCGGGCGTCGCTCCGACCGGGTCCCCGTCGATCTCGGCGTAGGAGTTCATCACGGAGCGGGCGCCCCCGTCGCGGATCGCCATCTCGAACGGCGGCAGCAGCACGTCCGCGATCTCGCGCGGTCCGGCGTGCACCGGCGCGTGGTTGCGGCCGCCGCGGGAGGCGGAGTAGCCGATGAAGTGCTTCAGCGTCGCGTCGACGCCGGTGGACTGCAGTCCCTGCACGTACGCGGTGCCGATCGTGCCGACGACGTACGGGTCCTCGGCGATGCACTCGTCGACCCGGCCCCAGCGGGGGTCGCGGATCACGTCGAGCACGGGCGCCAGGCCCTGGTGGATCCCGAGCTCGCGCATCGAGCCGCCGATCACGGCGCCGAGCTCGGCCACGAGCTCCGGGTCGAACGAGGCTCCCCAGGCGAGCGGAGTCGGGAACGTCGCGGCCTGCCAGGCGGCGAGCCCGGTCAGGCACTCCTCGTGGACGATCGCCGGGATGCCCAGCCGCGTCTCCTCGACGAGTCGGCGCTGCTCCGCCCACAGCCACTGGGCGCGCTCGAGCGGATCGACGGGGCGCGTGCCGTAGACGCGGGTCAGCTGGCCGATCCCCTCGCGGGTCGCCTCGGCGTACCCGGTCGAGGTGGCCATCTCTCCGGCGAGCGGGGCGACGACCTCGCCGCCCTGGTCGACCCAGTAGCCGACCAGCTGGGAGAGCTTCTCCTCCAGCGTCATCCGGCCCAGCAGCTCGGTGGTGCGGGCGGACGGGGCCTGGGGATCCTCTGGTGCGTGCGGTGCGGTCACGGTGCGACCCTCTCTGCGGGTGGGGCGACGGGTGCGGACGGGACGGGGGACGCGGCGGACGGGCGGAGCGATCCGCTCATCCCTTCACCGCCCCCGTCAGCCCGCCGACGATGCGGCGCTCGAAGACGCTGAAGAAGATCAGCGCCGGGATCATCGACAGCGACACGAAGGCGAGCACCTTCGCCGTGTCGACCGAGTACTGCGACGAGAACGCCTGGACTCCGAGCGGGAGCGTGAAGGTGGACTCGTTGTTGAGGATGAACAGGGGCAGCAGGTAGCTGTTCCAGCTCGCGATGAACGCGAGGATCCCCGTGGTGATCACGCCGGGCATCGCCAGGCGCACGACCATCCGGAAGAAGAAGCCGATCCGGCTGCAGCCGTCGATGAAGGCCGCCTCCTGGATCTCGTCCGGGATGGCGCGGAGGAACGGCACCAGGATGATGATCGTGGTCGGCAGGCCGAACGCGATCTGCGGCAGCACCACTCCGGCGAGCGAGTTCATCAGGCCGAGGCTCTTGATCACCAGGTAGAGAGGAGTGATCGCCACGGTCATCGGGAACATCAGGCCGGCGGCGAAGAGCGCGTAGAACACGCCGCGTCCGGTGAAGTCGTAGCGGGCCAGGACGTAGCTCGCCATCAGGCCGAGCACGACCACGCCGAGGGTCGTCGCGAGGCCGGCGATGGTGGAGTTGCCGACCTCCTGCCAGAAGACGCCGCCGGTGATCACGTCGAGGTAGTTCTGCACGTTCCACGGCGAGGGCAGGCCCGCCGGGTCGGTGGTGATCTGCGCGTTCGTGCGGAAGCCGCCGAGGATGATGTACGCCACCGGGGCGAGCATCAGCGCGATCACGACGATCGCCACGACGTAGGCGATCGTGGTGCCGCGGCCCAGGGGCTGCCGGCGCCGCTTCGCCGCGAGAGGCCGAGGGGTCTCCGGAGTGATAGGCGGGGCCGTCATCGTCGTGCCGGTCATCGCTTGTCTCCCGTCAGTGCGCCCGCCGTGTCACGCCGGAGCACGAAGCGCTGGTAGAGCAGCGCCACCACGAGCGAGATCAGGAACAGGACCACCGCGACGGCGTTCCCGTACCCGTAGTTGCCGGCATTGCGGCCGTTGGTGACCAGGTAGATCGCCATGGTCGAGGTGCCCGCGGTCGAGGACACGTACTGGCCCCAGATGATGTAGACGAGGTCGAACAGCTGCAGTGCGCCGATGATCGACAGGAACGCCCAGATCCGCAGGGTCGGCGCGAGCAGGGGCAGGGTGATCCGCCGCTGCACCTGCCAGTAGGAGGCGCCGTCGATGGCCGCGGCCTCGGACAGCTCCTCGGGGATGCCCTGCAGTCCCGCGAGGAAGAGGATCACGGCGAAGCCGATGTACTTCCACGTGATGATCAGCATCAGCGTCCAGATCGCGATCGCCGGATCCGAGAGCCAGTCCTGCTTCAGCGCGCCGAGGCCGACCTTCTCGAGCAGGCCGTTGACCGCGCCGCTGGTCTGGAGCATCAGGCTCCAGCCGGTGCCGACGACGACCTCCGAGATCACGTACGGCACGAAGATCAGGACGCGGATGATCGACTGCCCGCGCAGCTTGCGGTTCAGCAGCAGCGCCAGGAGGATCGCGACCGGCCCCTGGAGCACGAGCGAGAGCACCACGATGATGCCGTTGTGCGCGAGGGCGTCGTGGAAGGTGGGGTCCTGCAGGATCGTCAGGTAGTTGCGGAAGCCGACGAAGTCCGTCGGCACTCCGTAGCCCTGCCAGCTGAAGAAGCCGTAGTAGGCCGCCATCACGACCGGGAAGATCACGAAGGCGAGGAAGACGATCAGCGCCGGGCCGACCAGGAGCGCGATCTCGAAGCGCCCCGCCCAGCCCACGCTGCGGCGGCGCCGGCGCACCGGAGGCGTCGAGGTGACGCCTCCGGTGCGCGCGGTCCCGCGGGGCTCATCCACTCCGAGGAGCGGGCTCTCGCGGAGTGCCATGGTGGCTAGGCCTTCGCCGCGGCGGCGTTGACGGCCTCGACCAGCTGCTCGGGGTCGCTCTTGCCGGCCAGCAGGTCGACGACTCCGACGTTCAGCGCGTTGCCGACGTTGAGGCCGTAGACGGTGTCGAGCCACTGCGAGACGTACGGGGCCGAGTTGTAGGCCTCGAGGATCTGCTGCAGGTACGGCTCGGTGACCGCCTCCTGCGCCACGGTGTTCACCGGGGGCGCGTTGAAGGCCGCGTAGTACTCCTTCTGCACGTCGGAGGTGGCCAGGTAGTTGAGGAAGTCGACGCACTCGTCGGGAGCGCCCGCGGAGCAGGAGTAGCCGTCGACACCGCCCATGATCGCGCCGGCCTCGCCGTCGCCGCCGTCCATCTCGGGGAACGGGAACCAGCCCAGGTCGGGCAGCGGCTTCTCGTCGGGGGTGAGGGAGGCGATCACGCCGGGGTTCCACGCGCCCATGAGCTCCATCGACGCCTGGTGGTTGGCGAGGAGTCCGGCCGAGCTGCCCGCGCCCTGCTGGGCGGCGGTCGTGAGGAAGCCCTCGTTGAACGGCTCGGTGGCCGAGAAGTCCTGCAGGTCCTCGCCCGCGCGGACCCAGCAGTCGTCCGAGAAGTCCTTGGTGTCGGCCGCCTCGGCCATGGTGTCGGCGCTGCACTCGCGGAGCGCGAAGAAGTAGTACCAGTGCGCGGCGGGCCAGGCGTCCTTCGCGCCGAGCGCGACGGCCTGGGCTCCGCTGCCCTTGATCTTCGTGATCGCCGAGTCGAGCTCGTCGATGGTCTTCGGCGTCTCGGTGACGCCCGCCGCCGTGAAGAGGTCCTGGCTGTAGAACAGGCCGCCCGGGAGGACGGCGACCGGCATCGCCCAGACCTTGTCGTCGAGCGTGTTCGCCGAGAACGAGCCCTCGGGGATCTCGCTGCGCGCCTGGTCCGAGATGCCGTCGGTGAGGTCCTTCAGCTGTCCGCCCGCGACCATGGCGGCGAGCTTGCCGCCTCCGCGCTGGAGGAAGACGTCGGGGGCGTCGCCCGAGTTGAGCGCCGTCTGGAGCTTGCCGTCGAGATCCTCGTTCTGGATGGCCTGCGACTCGATGGTCACTCCGGGGTTCGCGGCCTCGAAGTCCGCGATCGTCTTGTCCCAGAACTCCTGGCCGGGGCCCGTGGTCGAGTTCTGCCAGAGGGTCATCGCGACGGTGCCGTCGCTCGATCCCGAGTCCTGGCCCGAGCAGCCGGTGAGGGCCGCGACCGTGCCGAGCAGGGCTGCTGTCGCCACTGCGATCTTCCTGAACTTCATCGTCCAACCGTTCTCTTCATCGAGGGCGCCGCCTGGTGCACCGGCGCCGTGGGGGTTCCCGCCTTCGCGGGTGGAGTCAGTGTCCGCAGTGCTTGCGAAAGTGGTCAAACGTTTTCGAAATGGTTTTCGAAGCACGGGTTACAGTCGGCCACATGACCACCCGACCGACCATCCACGACGTCGCCGCTGCCGCCGGCGTCTCGGTGGCGACGGTGTCCAAGGCGGTGAACGGCCGCTACGGCATCGCCCCCTCCACCGCCACCCGCGTGCTCGAGGTCGTGCGCGAGCTCGGCTACGAGTCGAGCCTCGTCGCGAGCAGCATGCGCTCCCGGCGCACGGGCGTGATCGGCGTGCTCGTCGCGGGGTTCGAGCCGTTCAGCGCCGAGATCCTGAAGGGCGTGGGGTCGGTGCTGGCGGAGTCGCGGTTCGACCTGCTCGCCTACTCCGGCTCCCACGAGGGCGAGCAGGAGGGCTGGGAGCGGCGCTCGCTCAGCCGGCTCAGCGGCACCCTCATCGACGGGGCGATCATGGTGACGCCGAGCGTGGTGAGCGCGCCCTCCGACATCCCGCTCGTCGCCGTGGACCCGCACACCGGCCGCGCCGACCTGCCGACCGTCGAGTCCGACAACTTCGGCGGCGCCCTGCTCGCCACCCGCCACCTCGTCGCCCTCGGGCACCGCCGCATCGGCTTCGTCGCGGGCCGCGGCGACCTGCGCTCGGCGCGGCTGCGGGAGGCCGGCTACCGGGCGGCGCTGGCGGAGGCCGGCATCGCCTTCGACGAGCGCCTGCTGCGGGTGGGCAACTACCACCGCGACACCGCCCGGCGGCCCGCCTCCTCGCTCCTGTCGCTGCCCGACCGCCCGACCGCGGTCTTCGCCGCCAACGACGTCTCGGCGCTGGCGATCATCGAGACCGCCGCGCACCTGGGCCTCGCCGTGCCCCACGACCTGTCGGTGATCGGCTTCGACGACGTGCCCGAGGCCGCTCGCTTCGATCCGCCGCTGACCACCGTCCGCCAGCCGATGCAGACGCTCGGAGCGACCGCCGCCGAGATGCTGATCGCCCTGATGGCCGGGCGCGAGCCGCGCTCGCTGCACGTGCAGCTGCCGACGCAGCTCGTCCGCCGCGCGACGACGGGACCGCCGGCATGAGCGGCGACGGGACCGCCGGCACGGGCGACGAGCGGGAGGACGACGGCCCGGCCGTCGTGCACGCCGCCCTCTTCGACGCGCTGGAGCTGGTGGACCTGCCCGCGCTCGAGGCGCTGCTCGACGAGCGCTTCGTGATCGAGCACCCGACCGGCCTCGTGCAGTCGCGGGAGGAGTGGCTCGCCGACATCGACGAGGCGCGCAAGGAGTACCACGAGATCGACCACGTCGAGAGCGCCCTCTCGGGCGGCGCCGCGCACCCGGTGCTCACCTCCCGCACCATCACCGAGGCGACCATCGGCCGCCTGCACGCGACCTGGCGGCTCCAGCTGACGAGCCGCCTCGTCCGCCGCGACGAGGGGTGGGTGATCACGCGGACCGTGGTGACGAGCTGGTGAGGCGGACGGACCGGCGCGTCCGTGGCCGGCTGCAGGCGCGGCGGGCAGGATCGACACCGTGCTCCTCCAGGTCGTGACCCGCTCCGCCCGCCCGGCCGCCGAGATGTTCGACCGGGCGCGCGACATCGACCTGCACACCGCCTCGCAGGCCGGCGCTCGCGAGCGCGCGGTGTCCGGGACGACCACCGGGCTGATCGGCCTGGGCGAGCACGTGACCTGGAGCGCCCGGCACTTCGGCGTCCCGCTCCGGCTGACCAGCACCGTCACCGCGCTCGACGCCCCGCACTCCTTCGTCGACGAGCAGACCCGCGGGCCCTTCGCGACCTTCCGGCACGAGCACCGCTTCGAGCCCCACGGCTCCGGCTCCGTGATGATCGACCGGCTCGAGTACTCCGCACCGCTCGGCGTCCTCGGGCGGATCGCGGAGCGGCTGGTGCTCGACCGGCACCTGCGGCGGCTGCTGGAGGAGCGCGGCGCGTTCCTCGCCGGGGGCGACCGGTGAGGCTCCTGATCCGGACCCTGCTGACGCTCGTCGCCGTCGCCGGGGTCCTCTCGCTCGCGACGACCTCGGTCCTGTTCGCCCTGTCCTCCCTCGACACCGGCCGGGACCCCGGCGAGCTGCTCCTCCCGCTGGCCCGAGCGCTTCTGGCGACCGCCGTGACGGCGGCTGTCGGCGGGCTCCCCTACTCCGCGGGACGGGGTCGCGCGCCCTGGCCGGTCCTCTGGACCGCTTCTACGGTCTGCATCCTCGCGATCGCCTGGCTCGTGGTCTCGATCGCGGCGTGGACCGATGCGGGCGACGGGACGGACGCTGTCGTCGCGCTGCTGACCGTGGTGCCCGCGGCCTGCTGCTCGATCGCCGCGGTGCCGGTGACCGAGCTCGTCCTCCGGGTGGGAACGCGCAGGATCGACGCCCGCTAGCGGATCCGTCCCCGCCGCTTGACCTTGACGTTGCGTCAACCCGTACCGTCGCTTCCATCGCCGCCGGAGTCCCCGGCGACGCGGAGACGGAGGGCGCTGTGGAGCAGGAGTGGACCGTGCACGAGGTGGCGCGGCTGGCCGGCACGACCAGCCGGACGCTGCGGCACTACGGAGCAGAGGGGCTGCTGCCGCCGAGCCGGGTGGGCGCGAACGGCTACCGCTACTACGACGGCGCCGCGCTCGTGACGCTGCAGCGGATCCTGCTGCTGCGCGACCTCGGTCTCGGGCTGCCCGAGATCGGGCGGATCCTGCGACGCGACGCGGAGCCGGTGGCCGCTCTCGAGCGGCACCTCGACGTGCTCGAGGAGGAGCGCCGACGGCTCGACCGCCGCATCCGGGCGGTCACCGCGACGATCACCACGATGAGAGAAGGGAACGGGCCGATGGCCGAGGAGATGTTCGACGGGTTTGACCACGCGGAGCACCGCGAGGAGGTGGAGCGCCGCTGGGGTGCCCCGGCGTACGCCGACGGCGACCGCTGGTGGCGCTCGATGAGCGCGGACGAGCGCGAGCAGTGGCAGCGGCGGCAGGCGGACCTCGCCGACGCGTGGACCGCCGCGGCGGCGAGCGGGGCGGATCCGACCGGGCAGGAGGCGCTCGCGCTGGCCGAGCGGCACCGCGCCTGGCTCGCCGAGGTGCCGGGCACGCCCCGCGACGCGACCGGCGGCCCGAGCGACGAGTACCTGCTCGGGCTCGGCGAGATGTACGTCGACGACGAGCGGTTCTCGGCGCACTACGGCGGAGTCGCCGGCGCCCGGTTCGTCCGCGACGCGCTGCGGGCGCTCGTCGAGCGGCGGGACTGACGGAGGTTCCGTCTGCCGGGCCGGGACCCCGCTCCGGAACGGCATGATCGCCTCATGGGACACATCCGATTCAGCAGTCCGGGCTGGGACGAGGACACTGATCGGGGGCCTGCGCCCGACCCCGACCGTGCCCGGTACTCCCGGGACGACGGGGCGAGGTTCACCGCGATCACGCTCACCTGCCTGTCGGTCCTCCCCGCGATCGTCCTCACGGCCGCGTTCCTCCTCGTGCGGCTTCCTCCGCTCGACCGCGACGACCAGCCCGACTGGACGGCGCCGGGCGCGGACGTCCTTGCTCTGTGGCTGCTGCTGTTCCTGCTCCCGCCGCTGGTCACGGGGCTGCTCGCCCGTCTGGTCGGCGGGCGGGACTCCTCCCACGGGTTCCTGCCCTCCGCCGCGGTCTGCCTCGTGGTGATGGCGCCGTTCCTCGGGCTCTCGGCCCTCTCGCTCCTCGGCTAGGCGCCGCCGCCCGGGAGCATCAGCATCGCGAATCCGGCGGTCGCAGCGGCCAGGACGACGCTGATCGGAACGGACCAGCGGGGCCGGTAGGCGCCGATGACGAGGGCGGCGAAGGCGAGGACCGCGCCGACCCCGACGACGGGGAACCACTGGAGGAAGGGCCACGCCGGCCCGGCGAGGCAGTCGATCGGCGGATCCTGGACCTCGAGGAATGTGCTGCGGTAGGTGCTCGCGCAGCCGGCGAGGAGCAGTCCGCTGACGGCGGCGCCGAGCCCGGCGAGCACACCGGCGACCACCCCTCCGATCGTTCCGACGAGGGCGAGGAGCGTCGCGACCGCGTCCGCGGCGGCCGCGCGATCGGGGCCGCCGGACCGTACGCCTCTCACGCCTGCAGGATCACCGCGCCGTAGTGCGTGCCCGCGCCCGTGCCCACCAGCAGCACCGACTCCCCCGGCTGCACGTCCGAGCGGTGCAGGGCCAGCGGGATCGCGCTGCCGATGGTGTTGCCGACCTCGCCGAGCGTGATCGTCATCCGGTCGCGACCCCAGAGGCGGGCCATGCCCTCGAGCCCGGCGGCGCTGGTCTGGTGCGGGACCACCCGGTCGATGCCGGGGAGCCCGCTCGAGAGGCCCGGCCGCACCTCCTCGAGGAACGCCGGGAAGTGCCGCAGCGCGTCGACGAGCAGCGCCTTGCCCTGCATGTCGAAGCGGAAGTCGGCGAGCCGGTCGGGCGCCTCCTCGATGCGGATGCGCGAGCCGAAGCCGCGCAGCTCCGCGTGGCGCACACCGCTCGGGCGGGTGCGGAAGTGCGTGGTGACCAGGCCCTGGCCCGGCGTCAGGCCGCGGCCGATCACGACGGCGGCGGCCGCGTCGCCGAAGAGCAGGGCGCTCTCGGGCTGGCCCGGGTCGATGCCGCGGCTGCCGCAGTCGGTCGAGACGATGAGGACCGTGTCGGCGCGACCCGTGGCGACGAGGAACCCCGCCTCCTGCAGAGCGAAGAGGAATGACAGGCAGGTGGCGCCGACGCTGTACGCCGAGACGTCGTCCAGGCCGAGGCCCGCGGCGAGCAGCGCGCCTCCGTCCGGGATCGCCTGCAGCTGAGTGCCCGAGGCGTTGAGCACCACGTCGACCGTGTCGAGCCCGGCCGCCGCGAGCGCCCGACGGGCGGCGAGCAGGCCGAGCTCCAGCGGGTCCTCGTCGTCGGTGACCCAGTGGCGGGTGCGCACGCCGGAGCGGCGCTCGGCCTCGTCGGCGGGCAGGCCGCAGAGCGCGGCGACCTCGGCGGTCGTGACGATCCGCTCGGGCAGCGCTTCGCCCGTGCCGAGGACGCGGAGCGGGAGGAGGTCGGGCACGCGGGCCCCTTCCTGCCCCGGGACGTGCGGAGCGAATCCCTGTATAGCGCGCCTCTGCACCTCCGCGCGCACTGTTCGGCGTGGTTTGACGGCACGGGCCCCCGCCGACACCATGGTCCCGGAGCGGGGGACGGATGGACGCGCGCGGTTTCTGGGTGGTCGTGCCCTTCCTCGACGAGGAGAAGCTGCTCGGCGGCGCCCTCGACGCGCTCGCCCGCCAGACCGATCCGGACTTCACCCTCCTGCTCGTCGACAACGGCAGCACCGACGGCTCGCGCGCCGTGATCGAGGAGTTCCGCCGCCGGCGCCCGGAGCGGCAGGTCGCCGTGATCGACGAGGCGCAGAAGGGCACGGGAGCCGCCTCCGACACCGGCTTCCGCCACGCGATCGCCGAGGGCGCGACGGCCGTCGCCCGCACGGACGCCGACTGCCTGCCGAGCGCCGACTGGGTGGCGCGCCTCAAGGCCGACCTCCGCGGCGGCGCCCGCTTCGTCGGCGGTCGCCTGTCCCCGCGGCGGGACGAAGCCGTCTACCGCTGGTACGACGGCGTGCTCGGCACCGCGCTGATCCGCCTGATGGAGCACGCGCCGGGCGTCTTCTACCGCCGCCCCGGCCAGCGGTACCGGATGTTCATGGCCGCCGGCTGCAACCTCGCGATCGACGCCGCGCTGTACCTCCAGGTCGACGGCTTCCCGCGCTCGAGCATCGACGACACCGACGAGGACCTGGAGCTGCACCTCAAGGTCTGCCAGGTGATCGGGCGGAGCGAGGCGCTGCTCGACAAGGACGCGGTCGTGCTGATGTCGATCCGGAAGGGCAAGGCGCTCGGGTACCTGGGGATCCTGCTCTGGTACTGGGGCCGCAAGCGCGGGCTGGAGGTCGTCGATGTCCGCTGAGCGCCGGCGCCGCGTGCTGATCACCGGGGCGACGGGGTTCCTCGGCGGCTACGCGGTGCGCGAGTTCCTGGCCGCGGGCGACGACGTGCTCGCTACCGGTCGCGCCCCCGAGGCGCTGGCGCGGCTGGAGGAGGAGGGCGCCACGGTCCTCCGCGCCGACCTCGCCGAGCTGGGCGCGACGACCGTCGAGGCCGACGTGCTCGTGCACGCCGCCGCTCTCTCGAGCCCGTGGGGCACGTGGAGCGAGTTCGAGCGCGCGAACGTCGCGGGGACCGAGGCGATGATCGCGCTGGCCGAGCGCTGCGGGATCCGCCGCTTCGTCTTCGTCTCCTCGCCGAGCATCTACTCCGCCCGCCGCCACCAGTACCTGGTGCGGGAGGAGGAGGTCGACACCGGCAGCCGGATGAGCCTCTACATCCGCAGCAAGATCGAGGCCGAGCGGCTGCTGCAGGAGGCGCACCGCGCCGGCCGGATCCCCGAGCTCGTGATCCTGCGCCCCCGCGGCCTGATCGGCGTCGGCGACCCCAGCCTCCTCCCCCGCTTCGTCGCCGCGAGCCGCCGCCGTGGCATCCCCCTCTTCGACGGCGGCCGGAACCCCGTCGACATCACCTGCGTCGAGAACGCCGCGCACGCGCTGGTCCTCGCGGCCGACGCTCCCGTGGCCGACGGCGGCGTCTACAACATCACCAACGGCGAGCCCGCTCCGCTCGGCGACCTCCTCGAGCGCTTCTTCGCCGCGATGGGCGAGGAGCCGCGCTTCATCCACGTGGACCTGCGCGTGCTGACCGGGCTCGCCGAGATCCTGGAGCGGGTCTACCGGCTGCTGCCCGGCCGCGAGCCGCCGTTCACCCGCTACACCGTGGCGACCCTCGCCTACGCGCAGACCCTCGACATCTCGCGGGCGCGGACCGAGCTCGGCTACGAGCCGACCGTGCCGCTGGCCGAGGGCATCCGCCGGGTCGGCGAGCACCTGAGGGGTACGCGTGGCTGAGTCGTCGCTGCAGGTGATGGCGTGCGGGAGCACCGTCTTCCCGCTGTCCCGGGTGTTCCGCGGGAAGGGGCTCCCCCGCCGCGTCTTCCCCTCGAACGTCTTCCTCTACACGCACGCGAGCGGCCGGCGGGTGCTCGTGGACACGGGCTACCCGCCGACGTTCCGCGGAACGGGCCTCGTCGGACGGCTGTACGAGCGCATCCTGCCCGCGACGGTGCCGGACGACGAGACCGTCGACCAGCGGCTGCTCGCCCTCGGCCTGACCCCGGCCGACGTCGAGTTCGTGGTGCTCACGCACCTGCACCCGGACCACGTGGGCGGCGTGCGCTGGTTCCCGGACGCGACGTTCGTGCTGTCGTCGGGCCAGGTCGCCTCCGTGCGGCGGAACCGCGTGCGCGAGGGGATCTTCCGCGCGCTGCTGCCGCCGTGGTTCGCGGCCGGGATCGTGGCGGACGAGCAGCCCGCGACGACGATCAAGGGGCTGACCGGATTCGACCTGTTCGGCGACGGGTCGCTGCTCGTGGTGCCGCTGCCGGGCCATGCGCGCGGACACCTGGGGGTGATCGTCGAGGGGCGCGTGCTGGTGGCCGGCGACGCGGCGTGGGGGCGGGAGTTCCTCGGCTGGTCCGGGCGCCTGCGCCGGCTGCCGCGGTTCATCAGCGACGACGCGCGGGCGCACGAGCGGACGTCCGAGGTTCTCGAGCGGGTGGAGGCGGAGGGCGTGCGGCTGTGCTTCTCGCACGACGCGTATCCGGAGGGGGACGTGGCGCTGGGTGGAGCGGCCGCGAGTAGCGGCCAGGACCTCATCGACCTCGACGGTGAGAGCTCCCGTCTCCGCTAGACGGGAGGCGACTCAGGTTCACGGGGTCCTCGGCGGATCAGCCGTTCGAACGTCCCGCGAGAGGCCCCGTCACCGAGGCTTGTCATCGGGCATGTCTTTCGGGACGCTGCGGACCGCGAGATCTCGAGTTCCGATGCTCGACCAGCCGGCGGTCGTCAGCGGGGCAGGTGCTCGTAGGGGACGCGGCGGCTCAGCCAGGCGAGCAGCCCGGCGGCGAGCGCCGCGATCGCGGCAGGGATGAGCAGCAGCCAGAGGGCCGAGGTCACGGCGACGAGGACGAGCGCCGCCGCGGCGACGCCGGCGCCGATCGCGAAGTTCCAGCGCACATCCGTCGCCACTCCGCCCTCAGGACGCGCCCACAGCACGACGAGGGCCGTCGCGATCGGCCCGAGCAGCAGCCCCAGCACGAACCAGCGCCAGCGCGAGCGGCCCTTCTGCTCGGCCAGACCGGCGGTGACGATCGCGAGTCCGAACCAGATCCAACCGGAGTCCTGGGTGAGTGTCATGCGTGGAGCCTAGGGCGCGGGCAGGATCGCCCCGGAGAGGTCGCCGGTCGGGAGCGTGGGCCCGCCGCCCGCGTCTCCCGCCCAGCGGTCCACGGCACGGCCGCTGACCTGGACCGCTACCCGGGCACCACCACGAAGGCGACCCCGACGACGACGCCCAGCACGAGAGCCACCGAGCCGAACCCGATCAGGAGGGCGAACGTCAGCGGACGGGTCTCGCGGAAGCTCATCGTGCCGGGGATCAGCTCGTTGATCTCGGAGGGGCTGAGCGTCTTCTCCGCGGCGGGCGGCGCCTCGATCTCCTGCCGACGAGCGGCTCCGGTCAGGCGCGCCCACACGCTCCGGCTACCGGTGTGCACGCCACGCGCCGCCGGCGAGAGCGGTGTCGTCACGGCGGCGACGACGGCCCGCAGATCCTCGAGCTCCCAGTCCGCCCCGCGGAGCCGCAGCGACCGGCTTCCGTCCGACAAGAACAGGATGAGCGACGGCGGCAGATCGATCCCCTCACTGTTGGGGCCGGCGGGCACCCATGCGAGCAGCGCCTTCACCGACGGGTCGGCCCGCTCGAAGGTCACGACCCTGCCTCGAGCGTCCGTGCACTCGATCGCCCGGTCCGAGATCCGGAGCGACGCGGTGGCGAGGAACCGCCGATTGCGGAGCGCCAGCACTCCGACGATCACCAGAGCCACCACGGTGGCGAAGCCGAACAGCCCGAGGTAAACGGCCAGCGCCGCACCGCGGTCGTCGGCGACCACGACTCCCCAGACGCTCCCCGCCAGCAGGACCAGCGCGGGGAGGACGGCGACGGGCCTCAGCCGTCGCGACTCGTTCTTCTGCCGGGCCCTCGAGGGCCGGAACTCGCGAACCGGCTCCGAGCGGTCCGTCCGTCGCCGCTCCATCAGGCGGACGCGACGGACGGAGAGCCGGTGCGGACGCGGTTCCGAAGAGGGTCGTCGAGGATGCGGCGCATGGCGTCAGGGTAGCGGTGGCGCTCACCAGCGCCGCCCTCGCCTCAGGGGCCTTGGATTCTTCGCGCGGCTGTAGCGCGACGACCGCCGAAAGCGAGGACCACCGCTCCTTCTGTGCTCCCGGCGACGCCGATAGCCTTCGCCCGTGACCTCCTCGACTCGCGCACTGGACCTCGCTCGTGCACGCCTCCGGATCGGAGTGCTCGCGTTGGTCCACCTCGTGGTCGCCGTCAATCTGGTCCCGTTCGGACTGTTGAGCTACGCCTCCGAGAACTATCCGGCCGTCGATGAGTGGTCCGACCTGTCGACGCTCGGGCGGGCCGTCCAATGGGCGGCCTTCGCTCCGTGGGTGCTCGTCGTCATCACTCCCGTCGTCTCGTTCATCGTCGTCCGTCGCCTCTCCGCCCCCCTGAGGAGCTTCTGGATCACGCCCGCCGCCGGCATCGCCGCCACCGTTGCGATCCACTTCGTGTCCTACCTCTTCTTCGATGCCCCTCGCCCAGTCACCGGAGGGTGAGCGGACGCGGCGCGCCTGTCGGTCCGCGCGGGATGTCACCGCACGACAGGTCGACCTCTCCCGAGGTGCTGCCGCCGAGCACGATCATCCGAGCGAGGGCGCGTCCGGGTCGACAGACTGGGCTGGTGTCCTCACCGACGACGATCCGAGCAGTGCCGACCTCGGCCCGCCGTGACGAGACGCGCCTCAGGTTCCGTCGCGCGGAGATCAGGGGAGCGCGAGGCCTGGCGGCCGTCCCCGGCGATCGGCCTCCTCAGGACGTCGCGTGCAGGACCGCGCGCTCGACGCACGCGGGACGCCGGGCGCGGCGGCAGCAGGCCGGGGGCCGAGCGCCCTGACGCGACTCCCGTGCCGCCGGCCATCCGACGCCCCCACTCGACGCCCACGTACCCACTCAGACAGGACCTGCCATGACCTCCTCCCTCTCCCACCCGGCGAGCCGCTGGGCTCTCGACCACATGCCCCTCACCGCGCAGGCCGTCCGGGAGCTCGCTCCGGTGCTCTCCGGGAAGAAGCTGGCGATCTGCCTCCACGTCGAGCCCAAGACCGCCGCCCTCGTGTCGCTCCTCGTCGAGGCCGGAATGGACATCGCTCTGACGGGCTCGCCCGGAACCACGAAGGACGACGTCGCCGACGACCTCCGCGCCCTCGGCGTGCACGTGCACACGAAGCAGAGCGACGGCGAGGCGGAGCACCTCCGCAACATCGAGAGGGTGCTCCAGCACGATCCCGATCTCACCCTCGATAACGGCGCCGACCTGACTCTCCGGCTCATCAACTCGGGCGTCCCGGACCACTACCTCGGCGGCACCGAGGAGACCACCACCGGCGGCATCCGCCTGCGGGAGAACAGCGCGACCCTCCCGCGACCGGTCGTCGTCATCAACGACTCGCCCCTCAAGCTGATCGTCGAGAACGAGTACGGGGTCGGCCAGAGCGTCGTCCAGGGCTTCATGAACGCCACGAACCTCATGATCCCGGGCACCCGCGCCGCGGTCATCGGCTACGGCCCGTGCGGGCGCGGGGTCGCCGACACCCTCTCGCAGCTCGGAGCGCGGGTCTCCGTCGCCGACGTCGACCCGATCCGCTCGCTGCAGGCGATCCTCCGCGGCCACCGCGTCGGACCCGTCGCCGACGTCCTCTCGGACGCGCAGTTCGTCTTCACCGCCACCGGCGCACCCGGCGTCATCGGCGCGGCGGAGATCGACGCGTTCGCCGACGGCGCCGTGATCGCCGGCGTCGGCCACTTCCCGTGGGAGATCGACGAGGACGCCCTCGCGGCCGCCACGGAGTCGACCACCGAGTTCGCCGACGGACAGCGCCGGCAGGGCATCCGCCTGAAAAACGGCAAGCAGATCGTCCGCCTCGAGAACGGCCGGATGATCAACCTCACCGCGGCCGGCGGCAACCCGATCCAGGCGATGGACCTCGGCCTGACCCTGCAGGCCCGGAGCCTCGCCGCAGTCGTCACCGCGGACCTCGACGCCGCCGTGCAGCCCGTCCCGGCCGACGTCGAGCACCGCATCGCGACCGACCTCGTCGCCCTCCTCAGCCGCTGAGGGACGCCGGGCAGGAGGGTCTCGCCGGGCGCAGCGGGTCGGGATCGCGACCCGGCTGCGCCGACGTCGGCGCGGTTGCCGGCAGCAGGAGCAGGCGTCCGTGGCCGCTCCCGCGAAGCCGAATCAGCGGGCCCGCCCGGCTCACGGGCCCGTCACTCGCGGCCGAGCCAGTCCGTGATCGCGCTGACGACGCGGTCGAGGTGGGACTCGAGCAGGAAGTGCCCGCCGTCGACGAGCTCGATGCGCGCGTGGGGCGCGTCGCGGAGGAAGGCCTGCGCGCCGGCGGGGGCGAAGATCTCGTCGTTCCGGCCCCAGACGGCGAGGACGGGGACTCCGGACTCGCGGATCCAGGCGTGCACGGCGGGATAGAGCTCGCGGTTGGTGGCGTAGTCGCGGAAGAGGGCCAGCTGCACGTCGTCCTGGCCGGGGCGGGCGAGGAGCGCGAGGTCGTGCTCCCAGGCGTCCGGATCGACGGTGGTGGTGTCGGGGACACCGTGGGTGTACTGCCATTCGACGGCCTCCCGGCCGAGAGCCGGCCGGAGGGCGTCGCGCGTCTCGTCGGTCCGCTCGGCGGCGTCGGCCCAGATCGGGTCCCAGAAGCCGGGCACGAAGCTCTCCTCGTAGGCGTTGCCGTTCTGCGAGATCACGGCGACGACCGCGGACGGATCGGCGAGGGCGAGGCGCCAGCCGACGGGGGCGCCGTAGTCCTGGACGTAGATCGTGTACCGGGTCACCCCGATGGTCTCGAGGAAGCGGCCGGTCACCGCGGTCAGGGCGGCGAACGTGTAGTCGAAGTCCTCGACGGAGGGCGCGGACGAGCGCCCGAAGCCGATGTGGTCGGGGGCGATGACGCGGTAGTGCCCCGCGAGGGCGGGGAGGAGGTGGCGGAACATGTGCGAGCTGCTCGGGTACCCGTGCAGCAGCAGGAGGACGGGCGCGTCGACGGGCCCGGCCTCCCGCCAGAAGACGTCGAGTCCGTCGACGGACACGGTGCGGTGATGGACGACGACCATGGCTAACCCCTTACAATAGATTTACTGGTTAGCCGGACGCTAGCATGGATCGAGCGGGCCGCACGGCGGGAGGACGGGGAGCGATGGATCGGGACGAGGAGCTGCTCCTGGCGGTGCTGAACAGCGCGCCGGTGGTGGACGGACGGCCGACGGACGACCTCGGCGACGCGGCCGGTCGCGAGCTCGCCCGGCGGTGGGGCGGAGTCGGCACCGAGGACGAGCTCGAGCGGCTGCGCCGCGCCCGCGACGCGCTCCAGGCCGTCATGCGCTCGGGCGCGCCCGCGGCCGTCACGGAGCTCGCGGACCTGGTCGCGCACGCCGTGCGCACCCCGCGCGTCACAGGTGAGGGCGTCGTGTGGGAGCTGAGCGCTCCCGAGCCGGATCGCCTCGCGGTGGAGTCGGTCCTCGCCTGGTCCGCCGTGAACGCCCGCTTCCCCGGGCGGCTCCGCGCTTGCGCGAACGACGAGTGCAACCTCTTCCTCCTCGACCGCAGCCGCCCCGGCACCGCCAAGTGGTGCTCGATGGCGACGTGCGGCAACCGGATGAAGGCCCGCGCGCACGCGAGCCGGTCGCGGGGCTGAGGGCGGCCGGGAGGCGCAGCGGCGAACGCTAGGCGGCGCGCAGCCGGGCCGTCGATGCGGACGCCTGCGCGCGAGCCCGTTGCAGGGCGTCCTCGCGTCCGGCCGCGTCGAGGCGGGCGGGACCGTAGGTGACCACCGGGGGCAGGACGTCGTACCCGACGAACTCGAGCATCCCGCGATGGATGTGGAAGAGGAACGACTGCAGGTCGCCGTAGCCGTCGGCGGCGCCGGGCGCGAAGGCCGCTTCGCCGCCTCCCGTCGTCAGCAGGAGCATCGCGGTCCTGCCGCGCAGGCCGCCCTCGGCGAAGACGCCGTGCTCGCCTCCGAACGTCGCGCCCATCACGAAGACGCGGTCGATCCAGCCCTTCATGATCGCCGGCATCGAGAACCACCACAGGGGGAACGAGAGCACCAGGAGATCCGCCTGCAGCAGCTCGTCGAGATCGCTCGTGACGGGCTCCCCGAGCGTCTTCTCGAGGACCGCGGTCATCTGCTGCGCCTGCGGTTTGAAGTAGCCGGAGCCGGGCGCGAACTGGTCGCGGTGCAGCACCGGGTCCCGGCCCTCGGCGTACAGGTCGAGCCGGCGCACCTCCATGCCGTCGGCCCTCAGCTGCTCGAGGACCGCGTCCGCCTGCGCCGAGGAGAAGGACCGCTCCTCGGGATGGGCGTGGACGAGCAGAGCGCGGCGAGCGGGAGCGGCCTCGGAAGCATCGGTCATGGCGCCGATCATATCGACGATTCGCGATACGTCGCTAGATCGAGGCTCCGAGCCGCTTCAGGAGCCCGTCGACGTCGGCGTCGCTCCTCCGGTAGTGGGTGTACTTCCCCACGCGCGTCGAGCGGACGAGGCCCGCGCGCTCCAGGGATCCCATGTACGACGAGATGGTCGACTGCGCGAGACCGCTCTTCGCGGCGAGATGGGTGACGCAGACCCCGAACTCGGCGCGGTCGGCGATCGGCTCGAACTCGCTGAACGACGCCTCGGGAGAGCGGAGCCACTCCATGATCTGCAGTCGCGTGGGATTGCCCAGCGCCTTCAGCACCTCGACCAGTCCCGTGTCCACCGCGCCATTCTCCCCTGCTCGCCGACCGGGCGCCTCCGCGCCGGAATCACCCTCCGCCCGGACGCACCCCGCTCACGGCAGCAGGATCACCTTGCCGTCGAGCGTCCGGGACTCGGCGAGCTCCATCGCCTCGACGATCCCCGTGAGCGGGAAGCGGGCGGCGATGTTGGCCGTCAGCGAGCCGTCGGCGAGGAGTCCGAGCACGCGGCCGAGGTCCTCCTCGAGCCGCGCACGGAAGCGCGCGGGGCGCAGCGAGTGGCCCGCCCAGAGGTCGTAGAAGACCGCGCGCCGACCGTTGGGGGCCAGCTGGTAGGCCTGGATCCGCGCGAGCTGGCGGAGGAACGGGGGCCAGATGCTCCCGGTGCTCGCGCTGACGATCGCGTACGCGACGAGGGTGCCGCCGGGCGCGAGCAGCGACCACGCCAGCCGGGTCGTCGCTCCGCCGACGTTGTCGAACACGGCCTGCACTCCGCCGGGAGCGAGCTCGCGCACGCGGGCGGCGAGGTCGGGATCGGCGTAGTCGACGGGCTCCACTCCGGCCGCTCGGAGGGCCTCGTGGTGGCGGGGCGAGGCGGCGCCGATCACGCGGATCCCCTCGAGGCGGGCGAGGCGGTGCACGAGGCCGCCGACTCCGCCGTTCGCGCCGAACAGGAGGATCGTGTCGCCGCGGGAGACCCGGGCCGAGCGGTGCAGCATCTGCCACGCCGTCACTCCGTTGACCACGACGGCCTCGGCGTCCTCGGACGCGACCGCGTCGGGGACGAGAACGCAGTCGCGGGCGGCGACACGGGCGTGCCCGGTCCAGCCGCCGGTCTTGGTGAGCGCGGCGACGCGGCGGCCCTCGAGCGACGCGTCGCCTCCGGGGCCGACCGCGAGGACCCGGCCGACGAGGTCGTAGCCGGGCGTGAAGGGGAACGGCGGCTGGGCGAAGTAGCGGCCGCGGCGCATCGACTGCTCGGCGAACGAGATGCCGGTGGCCTCGACGGCGACGAGCAGCTCGCCGGCCGCGGGCGGCTCGACCGGCGCCTGCTCGAGGAGCAGCCCGGACGGCTCGACGATCCCGGGGAGGACGACGCGGGTGGTGGTGCGGGGAAGCGTGGTGGACATGAGGGGCTCCTGGAATTTGTAGTGAGTGACTGGACAGTCACAAAGGCGGATATGAAAAAGGATGGTGGCGAAGGGGAGGGAAGGAAGAAGAAGAGGAGGAGAGGCGAGCGCCGCGGACTCAGTCGCGGTGCCGGATGCCGTCGGAGACGATGCGGGCCCACTCGGAGTCGACGCCGCCGAGGTCGGTCTGCACGATCAGGTGGCAGAGCTGCCCGTAGGCGACGAAGCGCTGCACGGCCGGGCCGTCGGCTCCGGAGACGACGGTGACCGTCCGGACGACCGCGGAGATCCCGCGGCGCACCGCCTCGCGGATCTCGGGGACCTCGCACGCGCTCTGCGCCTGTGACTGCAGCATGATCAGGTCGCGGTCGGCGATCAGGTCGATGTAGGCGACGGTCATCGCCTCGAGCCGGTCGGCCGGGTCCGAGGAGGGCGAGGCCTCCCCCGCCGCCGCGAGCGTGGACGCCACCTGCTCGTAGCAGCGGTCGACCGCTGCGACGAAGACGCCGAGCTTGCCGGGGAACAGGCGGAAGACGTAGGCGGGCGAGACACCGGCCTCGGCGGCGACCTCGGTGATCGGAGTCGCGGCGTAGCCGGTGCGCGCGAAGACGTGGAGCGCCGCCGCGGTGATCCGCTCGCGCTGCGCCTCGGCGGTGGAGCGGGAGGAGGGAGAAGGCATGTGACTGATCGAACACTTACTTCGCTCGCCTGTCAAGAGCGCTGCCGGACGAGTCGACACGCGGGCCGGATCAGGAGCCCCGACGACTCCGTCAGCAGTACCGACGCAGGCCTGCCGGCCAGGAGGGGCGCGCGCCGCTCCGGAGCTCGAGCGCGCCTCCTCCGCCCTGCCGAAAATGGTTCGGCTACCGTCCGTGGCGGGCCGAGTTCCTCGGTCCGCCACCCAAGGAGGGATCGCCCATGCACGACTCGACCGAGGCTGCCGTCGTCAAGAGGGTCCTGGAGGACGAGATCCTCGAGAACTACGCCTCCGTGGTGGACGTGGTGCGGACCTGGATCGAGAGCCCCAACAGCGTCTGCATCGTCTACCGGCGCCGTCTCGACGGCGACCATCTGATCGGTCAGCGCTTCCGCTTCCCACCGCACGCCGCGAACGACGATCCCGTCTCGACGGGAGTCGATGCGGCGCTGAACACGGCCGAGCCCCTCGGCGCGCCCCTGGAACGCGCGCGGCTCGCGGACAGGGTCTTCTGGTTCGCGATACCGCCGACCGACGCACTGCCCTCCATCCCCGACGGGCCGTCAGCACCGAGCCGGGACTGAGCGACGGCGGCGAGCTCGACCGGGCACCCCCCCTACCCCGCACC
>NZ_PSUV01000021.1:0-61291 GCF_002931985.1 Rathayibacter sp. AY1H2
GCCCGGAGCGCCCCCGCGCGACGGGCCGGGGGAGGAGCGCTGCGGGACGCTCCTCCCCCGGCCCGTCGCGCGGGGGCGCTCCGGGCCGGGTGGGGAGGGGATCAGCTCGCGAAGGTCCAGGTGAGCGGGAGCGAGGCGGACAGGCCCTGGTAGGCGTTGGTGGCCGACGAGTCGAGGGTCACGGCGATGGAGAAGGGGGTGGAGGTGCCGGGGGTGACCGGGGCGGTGTTGAGGGTCTTGACGGCGGAGCCGGCGAGGGTCGCGGCGGTGCCCGTGAAGACGGTGGTCCCGCCGGAGGTGATCACGACGTTGAGCTTGCCGCAGAAGTCGGTGGCGGAGCCGGAGGCGCCGGCCGCGACGTTGTTGCTCTGCGAGCAGGTGGCGCCGGGGGTCAGCGTGAAGGTGTTGGCGTTGACGGTGCCGGTGTTCTTCAGCGTGATCGCGGTGGTGACGGTCTGGCCGGGGACCATCGTGGTCGATCCGCCGAACTTGTTGATGGTCGCGCAGGTCGCGGTGTTGGTGCTGATCGAGCCGCCGTCGGTGCTGAGGCAGGTGATGGGGCTGGCGCCGGTCGACTTCTCCTCCATGACGAGCGAGCCGGAGGCGGCGGTGTTGCCGGTGTTGGAGATGCTCGCGACGAAGCCGGACAGGGTGCCGGACATCGAGACGGAGAGGAGAGCGGCGGCGGCGATGCTCGTCGCGATGGCGAGGGGAGCGAAGCGGACGCGCTTGGACTTGGCGGTGTGGGTCGACATGGCAGGACTCCTGATCGGGTGGGGCGGGCTGATGCTGAAGGGGGAGGGTCCGGCTGGTGGTCATCCGAACTCGATTGACCGCTAAGTTACTTGATGACCAAGATACATTGCAATCGTTCTTTCGCCCCCTGTCCGGGTGACAGGCCGGGACCCCCGAGGGCGACCCGTACGATGACCCCAGCCCTACCCCGAGAAGGACGAATGACCACCGAGAGACCGACCCCGCGCGACGTCGACCAGGACGCGCCCGCCGTGCAGCTGCGGCAGTCGCTCCGCCTGCTCGAGAACGCGCAGCGGCACCTCCGCGCGAGCATCGCCGCGGGCGTGGGCGTGGGCATCTCGGAGCTCACCGCGCTCGAGGTCCTCGGCGAGTCGCCCGACCTCACGCCGAAGTGGCTGGGTCTCGAGCTCTCCCTCTCGACGGGCGCCGTGACCGCGCTCCTCGACCGGCTGGCGACCGCCGGCCACGTCGACCGGCTCGCCAACCCGCAGGACCGCCGCAGCGTCCTCCTGCGCCTCACCGCCTCCGGGGAGCAGCTGCTCGCGCAGGTGGACGAGCGCTACGACGAGGTCAGCGCGGAGGTGCTGAAGGCCTCCCCCGGGCTGAACGGCATGGCGGACGACCTGGCGCGTGCCGCCGCGGTCATCACCGCGCACACGATCCGCTGATCCGCGCCAGTCGCTAGGAGTCCAGCGCCCGGGTCAGGGTCCAGACGTTGCGCCCCTCGGAGCGCTCGTGCTCGAACGTGGTCGTCAGAGCCTGGATGAGGGCGAGCCCGCGGCCCGACTCGGCGAAGACGTCCGGCATCTCCCGCGGCCCCGTGCCGATGTCCGGCGGATCGGCCGTGTCGACCAGCTCCGCATGGATCGCGTCGCCCTCGACGCGCACGACGAGGCGGCAGACGATCGTCGTCGTCGACGTCGCGTGCTGGATGACGTTGTCGACCAGCTCGACCAGCGCCGTCTCGACGGCCATGCGGTCGCGGGCCGGCAGGTCCGGGCGCTCGCCCCAGAGCCCGGCGAGCATCTCGTGGACGACCTCGGTGTCGTCCGGGGGCGTGCGGAACCCGACGCTGCGCTCAGTCACGGTACGCGTCGCCGGCCGTGTCGAAGAGGGTGAGCACCCGGTCCAGATTGGACAGCTGCAGCACCATCACGACCTGCTCGCTGGGCGCCGCGATCCGCAGGTCGCCGCCCGCCTGCCGCGCGGTCTTGAGAGCGCCGACCAGGGCGCCGAGGCCGGAGGAGTCCATGAACGTCACCGCGCTGAGCTCGACGACGATGCGGGGGCTGCCCTCGTCGATCGCCCGGCGGACGGCCGAGCGCAGCTCCGGAGCCGAGGCCGCGTTGAGCCGCCCCTCCCCCCGCAGCACGGCGATGTCGGGGGCGATCGTCTCGGTCGTGAACGTCATGCGGGGTCCTTCTCGGCGGAGCGGTCGGCGCCCGTGCGGGTCAGCACGAGGGCGGTGATGTCGTCGGACGCGGAGCCGGAGGCGGCGAGCGCCTTCAGCGCCTGCAGGAACGCGGCGGTGTCGGCGGAGTCGCGGGCGAGGTCGACCGCGCGCGCCAGGGACTGCAGCGTCCCGTCGTAGAGGTCGAGGACGCCGTCGGTGAAGGCCAGGAGCGAGTCGCCGACCGCGAGCTCCACGGTCTGGGTGATCCAGCCGCCGTCCTCCGCGATGCCCAGCGGGAGGCCCAGTGCCGCGAGCCGCTGGAACGAGCCGTCGGCGCGGAGGAGGACGGTGAGCCCGTGGCCCGCGTCGACGAAGTCGATCCGGCCGGACGCGGTGTCGAGGCGCCCGTGGAAGAGGGTCGCGAAGGTCTCGGTGGCCGTGAAGTCGTCGTGCAGCTGGGCGCTCACCGCGCTGACGACCGCGTCGGGGTCGCCGCCCAGGCGCGCCCGGAACGCGGAGCGGATCGACGCGGCCACGATCGCCGCCGCCGTCCCCTTGCCCATCACGTCCACGAGGGTCAGGTCGACCGTCTCGTCGTCGCCGCGCCAGCTGTAGAAGTCGCCGGTGATCGTCCACCGCGGCAGCGAGAGCCCCGAGAGCTCGTAGCCGGCGGGGTGGTGGAGGGAGGAGGGAGCCATCTGCGTCTGCATGTCGGCGGCGCGGTCGCGCTCCGCCGTGTCGCGCAGCTCCCGCTCGACCCACTCGCCGAACTCCTCGAGCAGCTGCCGCTCGTCCGGGGTGAGGCTCCGGGGCACGAAGTCGATGAGGCAGAGGGTGCCCAGCTGCAGGTCGCCCTCGACCGACAGCGGCCGCCCGGCGTAGAAGCGGACGTGCGGGTACCCCGCGACGTGCTCGTGCCCGGCCCACGCCTCGTCGGCACCGAGGTCCGGCACGACGAAGGTGGTGCGCTTCTCGAGCGTCGCGTCGCAGAAGGTGCCGGCGCGCGGGTACGCGAGCACGGCGTCCGGACGCTGCGGGGACTTCGTGAACAGCGTGGTGTCGTCGAGGAAGTGGATCTCGGCCACGGGCACGCGGAAGAGCTCCTCGGCCATCCGCGTGATCCGGTCGAAGCGCTCCTCCGGAGCCGACCCCATCATCTCGAGCGCCTCGAGCGCCACCAGCCGCGGATCCTGCTCGGCCTCGATCATCCGTGCCCCCTTCCCCCTGCGCGCCGCGCCGGGACCCCCCGGAGCGCACACGCACCTCCGACCGTATCGCCCCGCTTGACGGGTGGGGGACCTTCGGCGCCTCTGTACCCCTCACGGGGTACGGCTGTCGCAGATCGCGCGGTCGGGAGCGTCGGCGGTGGCCGATCCCGGCCGTCCTCGCCTCCGCCTCTTGCCGCCGGACGGAGCGGACCACTACTCTTCACCCGACGCTCCCCCGGCGACCCGCGAGCACCCGAAGCCCGCAGGCTCGTGGGCGTCGCCTCAGGAGCGCCCGTGCCCACCCAGCCGCGTCCCCTCCGCCGATCGCGCGCGGAGACGAACCGACCCTCTCGATCCGACGCGCCCCGGCGCGGGAGCCCGCTCGCTGCGGCGCTCCTGCTGGTGACCGCCCTGATCCTCCCGCTCGCCGCCGCGCCGACAGCGTCCGCCGTCGACTCGGCGGGCGACGAGTACGACGCGATGCGCCTCGCCCTCGTCGCCGATCTGACGGGCACGATCCCGGGAAGCGGGAGCGTCGGCGGCCTCGCCGCGGCGAAGGGCCGCCTCGTCGCCGAGGCCGAGGGCTACTGGTCGACGCTCGAGACCGACGGCGGCGAGCCCTGGCCCGACCTGGTCACGGGCACCTCGGCGGTGGAGGTGTGGGCCGCCTACAAGCGGGTCACCGTCCTCGCGACCGCGCTGAAGACCCCCGGCACCGCCCTCAGCGGCGACCCGGCGCTCCTCCGCGACGTCGTCACGACCGCCGACTGGCTCTCGGCGAACCGCTACAACCGCTCCACCACCGGCACCTCCCGCTGGTGGGAGCAGCAGATCGGCATCCCGCTCGAGCTGAACAGCATCACCGCCCTCCTCTACCCCGACCTCTCGGCGGCGCAGGTGCAGGCCTACCTGTCGGCCTCGACGCGCTTCGCCGACACCGTCACCCGGACCGGCGCCAACCGCGTCTGGACGGCGGCGGTCATCGCCGGGCGGGCGGTGCTGCTGAAGCAGCCGGCGAAGATCGCGGAGGCGGCCGCCGGCATCGACCCGGCGCTGCGGACGGTGGCGTCCGGCGACGGCTTCCACGCCGACGGCTCCTTCGTGCAGCACAGCGTCTTCGCCTACAGCGGCGGGTACGGGCTCTCGATGCTCGACACCCTCGACGACCTCTACGCGCTGCTCGACGGCTCCCGCTGGGAGATCACGAGCCCGGAGGGGCTCGGCGTGTACGACCGGCTCGCCTCCTCCTTCGCCCCCGTCACCTGGTGCGGCGCCGTGATGTCGACGGTCCGCGGCCGCGAGACGGCGCGGGCGGAGTCGGAGGACGGCGACGTCGGCGTCCAGCTGCAGGCGGCGGTGCTGCGCCTCGCCGACAGCGCCCCTCCCTCGGCCAGGACACGGACGAACGCGCTGGCGAAGAGCTGGCTGGCCTGCAACTCCGGCAGCCCCGTGAGCATCGAGACGGCCGGATCCGTCAGCGACGTCGTGCGCGCGCGGCTCGTCCTCGCCGACACGGGCCTGACCGCGACCCCGATCGGCTCGGGCGTCCGGGCCTTCGCCGGGATGGACCGCTTCACGCGGACCACGGCGACCTCGGGCTTCGCCGTCGGCCTGTCGAGCACGCGGATCGCGCGCTACGAGTCGCTCAACGGCGAGAACCGCAGCGGCTGGTACACCGGCGACGGCGCGACCTCGCTCCACCTGGGCAGCGGGCGCCAGTACGACGACGGCTACTGGGCCACGGCGAACCCGTACCGGATGCCCGGCACCACCGAGGACACGATCGTCCGGAGCGCGGGCGAGGGCGCGTCGTCCCGCCCGACGACGACCTTCACCGGGAGCCTCGAGAGCCCGTCGCGGCGGACGGGGATCGCGGCGCTCGACTTCGACGCGGCGTCGGTGAGCCTGGTCGCGAAGAAGGCCTGGTTCACCTTCGACGACGAGATCCTCGCGCTCGGCTCCGGGATCACGGCGACCGACATGTCCGGGACCGGCTGGGACGGGGCGCGCCGGCGCGCGGAGACGGTGATCGACGACCGCCGCGACGTCGCTCCCGATGCGAGGCTCCGCGTCGACGGCGTCCTCCGCGGTGCGGAGGCGACCGCCACGAGCACCGCCCGCTGGGCCTCGATCACCGGCTCCGCGGAGTCGGTGGGCTACGTCTTCCCGTCGCCGATCGCCCTGACCGCGCAGGGACGGACCCGCACCGGAGCCTGGAGCGCCGTGAGCGCCGCCGGTCCGACGGCGCCGGTGACCGGCCACTACTACTCCCTCACGACGAGCCACGGCACGAACCCGACCGGCGCCTCCTACGCGTACACGGTCCTCCCCGGCGCCTCCGAGGCGGCGACCGCCGCGTACGCGGCGGACCCGGACGTGACCGTGCTCAGCAACACACCCCAGCTGAGCGCCGCCCGCGACCGCTCGACCGGCACCGTGAGCGCCGTGTCGTGGAAGGCCGGGACCACGAGCCCCGTCCTCGTCGGAGGCACCCGGGTCGCGAGCATCACCGGCGCCGGACTGGTCTCGATCCGGGAGGACGCGGACACGGTGACCGTCTCGACCGTCGACCCGACGCAGGTCTCGACGAGCGCGCTCACCGTGACGCTCGCGCGGCCGACCGCGGGCACGGTGTCCTCGAGCGCCGCCCTGAGCGTGACGAGCAGGACGAGCACCGCGACGACGATCACGTTCCGGCCGAGCGGGCTGAAGGGAGCGACGGCGTCCATCGTGCTCGCGAAGAGGGCCGCCACTCCGGCGCCGACGGCCACGCCCACGCCGACCTCGACCGCCGCGCCGACCTCGACCTCCACGCCGACCGCCACCGCGACTCCGCTCGCCGCCGTCGGGGCCGGCACCCACCAGAACGGCTCGCCGGCCGTCGCCGTCACGGGCACCTGGTCCACGACCTCCTCCTCCGCGGACAGCGGCGGAGGCGTCTCCTTCTCGTCGACAGGGGGCGCCTCCGCCACCCTCCGCTTCACCGGCACCGGAGTCTCGTGGGTGAGCCGCCGGTCCAGCACGTCCGGGATCGACGAGGTCCGCCTCGACGGCGTCCTCGTGGCCTCGGTCGACCGCTACAGCGCCACCACCCGCTCCGCCCAGACCGTCTGGACCAGCGGGACCCTGCCCGCCGGCACCCACACCGTCACGATCACCCGCGGCAGCACGCGGAACCCCGCAGCGACCGGTGGCAACCTGATCCACGACGCCTTCGTCGTGAGGGGCTGACCGCCCGGCTACCACCGGCCGCGGTGCCTGGCCAGGCCCTCGCCCGGCGGCGGGCGGGCCCGTAGCGTCGCCCGGACCGATCGACCCGCCGGGGTCACGACGAGAGGACGCGCCATGAGCAGCACGAGCGACATGATCCGGAGCCACCCCGAGGAGCTGCGCGGCGTCGATCCGGAGGTCCTGGCCGAGTGCATCGACGCGTGCGGCGCCTGCGCGCTCACCTGCACCGCCTGCGCCGACGCGTGCCTCGGCGAGGAGTCGGTCGCCGAGCTGGTCCACTGCATCCGCACCGACCTCGCCTGCGCCGACGTGTGCGCCGCGACCGGCGCCGTGCTCTCGCGCCGCGGCGTCGTCGGATCCGCGGCCGTCCGCGCCCTCGTCGAGGCCTGCCTCCTGGCCTGCCGCGCCTGCGCCGACGACTGCGAGCAGCACGCCGGGATGCACGAGCACTGCCGGATCTGCGCCGAGGCCTGCCGCCGCTGCGAGCAGGCGTGCGAGAGGCTGCTCGCGCAGCTCTGAGCGCGGGCTCCACCGCGGGACACCTCCCCCACCGGACTCGACGGGCGGCTGTCAACCGTCCTGCCCTGAGCGTCCGGCGCTCCTACGGTCGGTGGCGAGCAAGGCGTCGTCGGGGCTCGGAGCGATCGCAGGCGGTCCTTCCGTCCCCGACGATCCGCAGACGCTCGAGATGGAGGACGACCGTGGCCCAGACCAGCACCGAGCGCGACCGCACCGCGCCCGACCCCGACGACTCCCGCAAGCCCGACGGACCGACGGACGTCACCAAGCGCTCGTGGGGCTACGTCCTCAAGAAGACGCTCCGCGAGTTCGGCGCCGACCAGTGCACGGACATCGCGGCGGGGCTGACCTACTACGCCGTCCTCGCGCTGTTCCCCGGGCTGCTCGCGATCGTCTCGATCCTCGGCCTCTTCGGCCAGGCCGAGACCACGACCGACACCGTGCTCGAGATCGCCGGCGGGTTCGTCTCGGCCGACGTCCTCGACACGGTCCGCGGCCCGATCCAGGAGCTCACCTCCAGCCCCGCCGCCGGCCTGGCGTTCGTCACCGGTGTCCTCGGCGCCCTCTGGTCCGCCTCCGGCTACGTCGGCGCCTTCGGGCGCGGCATGAACCGCGTCTACGAGATCGACGAGGGCCGCCCGATCTGGAAGCTGCGCCCCACGATGCTCGCCGTCACCCTCGTGACGGTCCTCCTGCTCGTCATCGCCGGACTGATCCTCGTGCTCAGCGGTTCGATCGCGCAGACCATCGGCGACGCGATCGGCCTCGGCGAGGTCGCCCTGACCGTGTGGAGCATCGCCAAGTGGCCGGTGCTGATCGCGATCATGGTCGTCATCGTCGCGGTCCTCTACCACTGGTCCCCCAACGTGCGGCAGCCGAAGTTCCGCTGGACCAGCATGGGCTCGATCCTCGCCCTCGTCGTCTGGGCGCTGGCCTCGGCCGGCTTCGCGTTCTACGTCGCCAACTTCAGCAACTACAACAAGACCTACGGCGCCCTCGGCGGCGTGATCGTCTTCCTCCTCTGGCTCTGGATCACGAACCTCGCCCTGCTCTTCGGGGCCGAGTTCGACGCCGAGCTCGAGCGCGGCCGCCAGCTGCAGGCCGGCATCGAAGCCGAGGAGCACATCCAGCTCCCGCCCCGCGACACCCGGCAGAGCGACAAGAAAGCCGAGAAGCACGCCGAGGACGTCGCCGACGGCCGCGAGCTCCGCGAGAGCGCCGGACACCCGGAGCAATGACCCCGATCGGGCGGGACCTCCCGGCCCATTAGGGGCACCGCCTTCACAGGGCAACCCTCTTGAGGGCCCGCGGGCGGCGCGCGGAGGCTGGATGCATGCGGAAACTGCACTACTCCAGCGGCCACCTGCTCGTCGGCGACCTGACCTGCAAGGCGGTCCTCCGGTACGCCCGGGCCCTCGCGGACGTCAGCAAGTCGGACGTCGTCTCGGTGCCGGTCCTGACCGAGGGCGGCGGCCGCGCCTACGCCCACCTGCTGATCGGGCCGGCGAGCCAGCTCTGGTCGCTGCCGATCGACAGCAGCGAGGTGGAGGAGCCGGACGACGCGGAGGTCATCGCCCACATCGAGCTCGAGACGCGCCGCATGCAGCCGGCCCGCCCCTCCTGGAGCGAGGAGATGACGGACATCCCGCCGCTGGACTTCCTCGAGTACACGGACATCGCCGACCTCGAGGACGCCCGGCGCGACCCGACGGACTAGGCCGCCGCCGGCTCCTCGGTGGAGCGGGAGTCGCTGAGTGACAGCGAGCCGATCGTCGCGATCACGCCGACGAGGACCGCCACGACCAGGAAAGCGACCCGCTCACCCGCGAAGAAGCTCCGGACGAGGTCTGCGCTCCACGCGCCCGCCGGGAGGGTGGTCGCCACCAGTGCGGCGATCAGCGTGCCGACGACGGCCGTGCCGATGCTGGTGCCGATCTCCTGGGCCGTGTCGTTGAGCGCCGCACCGATCGAGGTGCGGTTCGCGGGCATCGCCTCGACGAGGGCGACGGCGCAGATGGTCATGATCGTCCGCAGGCCCACCGTCATCACGACCATCATCACGGCGATCGCGAGGTAGCCCCGGTCCACCGCCCAGGACATCCCGAGCAGCGCGCCGACCAGGAGCCCGGTGCCGATCAGGCAGGCCGCGCGGTGCCCCAGCTTCGCGGCGAGGCGCTCGGTGACCGGAGTGGCGGCGAGCATCGTGACGATGACGGGCAGGTTCGCGAGGCCGGCGCGCACCGGGCTCCAGCCGTAGGCGTACTGGAAGTGCAGGATCAGGCCGAACAGGACGCTCGCGAAGGCGACCGAGGCGCCGAGCTGCGTGAGCGCCGCTCCCCGCGCGGGGCCGGCGCGGAAGATCGCGAGGTCGATCATGGGCGAGACGGCGCGGCGCTCGCGGACGACGAATCCCGCGACGGCGGCGACGGTGCCCGCGGCGCAGGCGATCGTGAGGAGCGACAGCCAGCCGTTCTCGACTCCGCTGGTGAGTGTGTAGCAGCCGAGCCCCACCGCGGCGACGGTGAGGGCGGTCCCCGGCAGGTCGAGCCGACCGGAGGTGAGGTCGGCGCGCTGGTCCGCGGGGACTCCGAGGCGCACGCCGATCCAGACCAGCAGCGCGATCGGGGCGTTGACGACGAGCAGCCACTGCCAGCTGACGGTGCTGAGGATCGAGCCGCCGAGGAGGGGGCCGAGGACCATGCCGGACATCCCGACGATCATCACGATCGTGATCGACCGCATGCGGAGCCTCTCGTCGTCGAAGAGCCGGAACACCAGCGACATCGTGACGGGCGCCATGGCGGCCGCGGCGCAGCCGAGCGCCGCGCGGAGGGCGATCAGCTGGCCGATGTCGGTGACGAGGACGACGGCGAGGCTGATCAGCCCGAACGCGGCGAGGCCGGTGAGGAGCACGCGGCGGCGGCCGAACCGGTCGGCGGCGGACCCGGCTGTCAGCAGCAGCCCGCCGAAGGTCAGGGAGTAGGCACCGGTCACCCACTGCAGTCCGGCGGTCGACCCGTCGAGTGAGCGTCCGATCGTCGGGAGGGCGATCGAGAGCAGCGTGTTGTCGACCATCTCGACGAAGAACGCGAGGCAGAGAGCGGCGAGCGGGAGTGCCGCGGAGCGGAGGGAGGTGTGAGCGCGGGACTCGGCGGAGGTGGTCGTCGGAGCGGACATCGAGGCGCCTTCCTATCGAACGCCGTTCGACTCTCGTACGGCGTTCGATAGTATGGAACGCCGTTCGGTAAGATGCAAGCCATGCCTGCAGATCGCCCGACGGAGACCGCTGCCGCGCCCTCCCCCGCCCGGGGCCGCCGCCGAGCGTCGCACTCGCTCGACACCGTGCTGGCCGAGGCGATCGCGATCCTCGACGAGTCCGGGGAGTCGGCCCTCACGTTCCGCGCGCTCGCGGCCCGACTCGGCGGCGGCGTGGCGAGCATCTACTGGTACGTCGGCAGCCGCGACGAGCTGCTGGAGCGGGCGACCGACGAGGTCATGGGCCGGGTCCTCGCAGACAGCGAGCCGCTCACCCACGGGCCGGACCCGATCGACAACGTCCGCGCCGTCGCACTGGCCCTCTTCGACGAGTGCGTCCGCCGACCCTGGTTCGGCCTCTACATGCTCCGCACGACCGGGGTGCAGCCCAACTCGATGGCGATGTACGAGCGCCTCGGGCAGCAGCTCATGGCTCTCGACCTGACGCCCCGGCAGCGGTTCCACGCCGTGTCGTCCATCGTCAGCTACGTCGTCGGAGTCGCGGCCGACCTGGCGCAGCCGCCGCCCCGCGAGTTCCTCGAGAGCGGGATGGAGAGGGGCGAGTTCCTCGAGCACCTGGCCGACCGCTGGCGCGCCCTCGATCCGGAGGAGTTCCCCTTCGGCCACCACGCGGCCGACGTCATGGCGACGCACGACGACCTCGACGTGTTCCGCTCCGGCCTCGACCTGCTGCTGGCCGGGCTCCGGCTGCAGGCGGGGCGGGGCTGAGGCCGGGTCAGCTCCCCGAGGTCCGCCGGATCGCGACCACGGTCACGTCGTCCGCCAGCAGCCCCTCGGCCGCCAGGCGGGTGACGCCGGCGACCGCGGCGGCGGCGGTCGCGGGGGCGGCGACGGCCGCGTCGGCCACCCGGTCGAGGGCGGCGAGGGAGCCGTCGAAGAGGTCCAGCACGCCGTCGCTGCAGATCAGCAGCAGGTCGCCGGGGTGGAGTCGGAGGCCGGTCGGCTCCCACTCCTGCGTGCCGAGGAGGCCGAGCGGCAGGTGGGCGGAGGGGATGCGCTCGCGCGAGCCGTCGGCGCGGCAGACGATCCCGAGTCCGTGCCCGGCGTCGACGAGCGCGATGTCGTCGGTCGAGGCGCTGAGCCGCAGGTGGAGGAGCGTGACGAACGCGTCGTTCGCCGACAGATCCGGCTCGACGACCCGGTCGATGAGCGCCATCGTCGCCGCGGGGCCGAGGGCGGGAGGAGTGACGCGCAGGGCGGCGCGGACCGTGGCGGCGATCATCGCGGCGCCGACCCCCTTGCCCATCACGTCGGCGACGGTGACGGCGAGCCCGTCGGGCGTGCAGCGCCAGTCGAAGAAGTCGCCGCTCACCGTCCCGCTGGGCACGCAGGCGCCGGCGACGTCGTAGCCCGGGAGGTCCGGGACCGAGCGGGGCTCGAGCCGCCGCTGCACCCTCTCGCCGTCGGCGAGCTCCTGCCGCGAGCGGGCGGCGCCGGCGGTGAGCATCTGCGCGACCTGCTCGCCGCTGAGCGACGCCATGCTGAACGACACCACGACCAGCAGCACCAGCGTGATCAGCGTGGTGGTCGGGGTCCCGAACCAGGTCGCGAACAGCTCGCTGCGCAGCCCCGCGGCCAGGAACACGGCGGACCGGAGCGCGTAGTAGAGGGAGAGGGCGCCGGAGCTCAGCAGCAGCGGCCAGCGCGTGCGCGAGCGCCCGGCGCCGAGCAGCGCGATCTCGCGGGTCGACAGGCCGATGAGGAGCGCCATCGACGCGAGGTAGAGCGGCCCTCCCGACCAGTCGTTGACGGCGGGCGAGTCGAGGCTGGACACGCCCGTCACCACCACGGTCGGAGCGACCACCAGCCACCACGGCGTCGGCCTGCCGCGGAGGGAGCGGCTCGCCGCCCAGACCGCGGCGGCGCCGGCCACGATGAGCCCGTTGCCGAGCGGACTCGCCCACACCTGGTCGGCCGTGCCGTCGCGGAGGTAGGCGAGCGAGCCGCCCATGAACAGCGCGAGCGCCGTGCACCACCAGAAGCTGAAGGACGAGCGTGTCGACCGGTAGGTGACCAGCGCGAACAGCAGGAAGAGGGTGAGGGCGGTGACCCTGAAGGCGACGCGGAGGGTCGTGGCATCGAGCAAGGCGGGTCCGTGGCCCTTCCAGGAGACCGAGCGGCGGAGCGGCGGACGGGCGCCGCGATCAAGGGGATCCTGGCACGGCGCACGGGCCGTACGCGGCGCGCCGTGGAGGCCGGCCCCGGGGATCCGCGGCAGTGCGGCCCGTCCGCCCACCCGACGGGGGGAGCAGGATGGGGGGCTCGCACGTTCGAGGAGAGACCACCGCCCTCGCGCTCGATACAGCATCGCGTGTACCGTCGCTCCCGTGCCCGCCACCGCGACCCTCACCCACTCCGCTGCTCTCGCGCGCCTCGGATCCGCCCTGGCGGACGAGACGCGGTCCCGGATCCTGCTCGCGCTGCGAGAGGCTCCGGCCGTCCCCTCCGACCTCGCGGACGCGCTCGGGGTCTCGCGGCAGGTGATGTCGAATCAGCTCGCGTGCCTCCGCGGATGCGGGCTGGTGGAGGCCGTGAAGGACGGCCGGTACACCTGGTACCGGCTGGCCGAGACCCGGATCGCCGGGGCGCTCGACCACCTGCTCCGCCTGGCCCTGGTCGTCGATCCGGACTGCTGCTCCGGCGACGACTGCCGCTGCGCATGAGCGCCCTGCGCGCTCCGCTCCTCCCCGCCCGCCGCCGCGTGCTGCAGAGGCGCATCCGCTGGATCGTCGGCGCGACCATCGCCTACAACGTGGTGGAGGCGATCGTGGCACTCGCCGCCGGGACGGTCGCGTCGTCCACCGCACTCGTCGCCTTCGGCCTCGACTCCGTGGTGGAGGTGCTCTCCGCCGCGGCCGTCGCCTGGCAGTTCTCGGGCCGCGATCCGGAGGCGCGCGAGCGCACCGCGCTGCGGGTGATCGCCGTCTCGTTCCTCGGCCTGGCCGCGTTCGTCGCCGTCGACTCGGTCCGGGCGCTGCTCGGATTCTCGGAGGCCCAGCACTCCCCCGTCGGCATCGTGCTGGCCGCCGTCAGCCTGCTGGTGATGCCCGCGTTCTCCCTGCTCGAGCGCCGGACCGGCCGCGAGCTCGGCTCGGCCTCGGCCGTCGCGGACTCGAAGCAGACGCTCCTCTGCTCGTACCTCTCCGCCGCCGTCCTGGTGGGCCTGCTGCTGAACAGCACGCTGGGATGGACGTGGGCCGACCCCGTCGCCGGCCTCGTGATCGCCGCGGTCGCCGTCCGCGAGGGCCTGGAGGCCTGGCGCGGCGAGTCCTGCACGACGCCGATCTCCGCGCTGACGAGCGAGGACTCCGAGGCCTGCGGCTGCTGCTGACGGGGGCGGGACGGCGCGGCGCACATCGGCGGTGGACGACCTCCGTCAGGACTTCGTCGCGAGGCCGGCGGCCGATCGGACCCGCTCCGGAGCTACCGACGGCCGGCCCGCGCCTCGACGACGTGCCGGCACCCGACCCCACCGCGCTCCAGCTCCTCGCGCTCGCGGCGGAGCCCGGCGCGGACTCGCCGCGCCTCGGCCAGCGGCAGCACCGCCTCCGGATCGACGGTCGCCAGCAGGAGCGCCGCCCGCGACCTCGCCGCCACCCGCACGTCCAGGCACGGCGTCTCCTCGGCGAGCCCGAGCAGCGCGGCCACCAGCAGCTCCAGCTCGACCGCAGTCGCGTGGAGCACCAGCACCCGCGAGGCCGGGCTCGACGGGCGGCGGACCAGGAGCGTCGCTCCGGTCATCGTCGCCGCCCTCCCCTGCCCGGGACCGGTCCGGGACGTCCGTCCCGCCTCGGCCCTCGGCGACCGCCCGCGCGACGTCGGCGTGCACGCATGGGGTTCCTTCTCTCGTCCTGCTGCGGCGCGAACCGCACCGCACCTCCATCACACGACGTGGGCACCCGGGCCGGGGAGAGGGTTGCCACGCGCGCGTCGGCGGGTCAGGAGGCGCCGGGGATGAGAGGGTTGCGCGATGTCCACTGCGAGCGTGCCGTCGCCGCGCGCCGGAGTCCGGACCCGGCGCTTCCGGCGCCTCGCCCGCACGGGCTTCGCCGTCAACGGACTGATCCACCTCCTGATCGGCGGCCTCGCCCTGCGCGTCGCGGTCAGCGACGAGACCTCGCGGGAGGCGGACGCGTCCGGAGCGATCGGGCGCATGGCCGACTCCCCCGTCGGGCTCGTGGTGGTCTGGGCTGCGCTGGTCGGGCTGGTCGCGCTCGGGCTCTGGCAGCTCTCCCTCGGCGGGCGCTCCTCCGCGCCGGGGCTCCCCGCCCGCCTGGGCCGCCGGATCGTCGAGTCGGGCAAGGGCTTCGCCTCGCTCACGCTCGCGGGCACCACGCTCGTCTTCGCGCTCGGCGGCTCGACGAGCTCCTCGGCCACGATCCGCCGCATCAACACCGAGCTGCTGACGAGCACGGTCGGCGTCGTGATCCTCGTGATCGTCGGCGGGATCGTGCTGGGCAGCGGGATCGGCTTCGTCGCGATCGGGATCCGGCGCGGCTTCCGCAAGCTCGTCCGCATCCCCGAGGGCCCGACGGGGACGGCAGTGCTGATCCTCGGCGCGACCGGCTACATCACGAAGGGGCTCGCTCTGGGCCTGGCCGGCGGGATCTTCGTGGTCGCGGCGCTGACCGGCGACGCTCGCCAGGCGACCGGGCTCGACGGGGCCATCCACTTCCTCGACGTCCCTCCGTACGGCACGATCGCCCTGACCCTCGTCAGCGCGGGACTGGTCATGTACGGGCTGTTCCTCGTCGCCCGGGCGAAGCTCGCGAAGCTCTGAGCCGACGCGGCAGTCGTTCACAGTCGCCACCCATATCGCTGAGTATCGTTCGGAGAAACAGGAGGTCATCATGAACGGATCGTCATCGACCGGCGCGTTCGGCACCGGCACGCCCATCGAGAGCATCTGGCGCGCGATGGAGCAGGCCCGCTCCCGCATGGAGAAGCGCGTCGGCTCCCGGGTCGGCCGCGGGGACGTGCGCACCGCGGTGCTCGCGCTCCTCGCCGAGCAGCCCATGCACGGCTACCAGATCATCCGCGAGATCGAGGAGCGCAGCGGAGGCGACTGGAAGCCGAGCCCCGGCTCGGTCTACCCGACCCTCCAGCTCCTCGCGGACGAGGGCCTCATCACGGCCGACGAGCAGAACGGCCGCAAGACCTACACGCTGACCGACGCCGGCCGCGCGACGGTCGCCGAGCACGGCACCTCGACCCCGTGGAACGACTCCGACCACGTCGACTTCGGCGCCCTGCCCAAGGCGGGCCTCGAGCTCGCCCAGGCCGCGGCCCAGGTCGGACGCTCGGGCACCCCCGAGCAGATCCGCAAGGCCGTCGCCGAACTCGAGGACGTGCGCCGCCGCCTGTACGCGATCCTCGCGCAGGACTGACCCGGGTGGCCTCGGTCAGCCCGGGTCCTGCCGCCCCGGGCCACCGAGAGCGGGAGGACCGGCGGCGCTACCGCCGGATCCTCCGCTTCGCCGCGTGGCATCTCGCGGTCACCTGGTTCTTCGACCTGCTCCTGCCGCGGGTGGGGCTCACGCGCGTCGCGCTCCGCACCCGGCCCGGCCGGATGCGCCGCTTCGCCCGCAGCTTCCACGTGCTCGCGGTCGACCTCGGCGGCCTGATGATCAAGGTCGGCCAGTTCATGTCGTCGCGCCTGGACGTGCTGCCGCCCGAGATCACGCGCGAGCTGGAGGGGCTGCAGGACGAGGTCCCGCCCGTCCCGTTCCCGCGGATCCGGGCGCTGGCCGAGTCCGAGCTCGGGCTGCCGCTCGAGCGTGCCTACGCCGGAGTGGACGAGTCGCCCGTCGCCGCCGCCTCCCTCGGGCAGGCTCACCGCGCCCGGCTCTCCCCCGTCGACGCCGGGGACACCGGCTACTCCGCCGCCATCATGAAGGTGCAGCGGCCGGGGATCGACCAGATCGTCGAGGTCGACCTCGCGGCTCTGCGCCGCGTCGGCGGCTGGCTCAGCCACGTGCGCCTCGTCTCGGACCGCGTCGACGCCCCGGCCCTCGTCGAGGAGTTCGCGGTCACCAGCCTCGAGGAGATCGACTACCTGCAGGAGGCGGCCAACTCCGTCCGCTTCGCCGCCGACTTCGCGGGCGACGCCCGGGTGGCCGTCCCGGACGTGGTCTGGGAGCGCTCGACCCGCAAGGTCCTCACGCTCGAGGACGTCACCGCGATCAAGATCACCGACCACGCCGCGCTGCTGGCCGCCGGGATCGATCCGCGGGAGGTCGCTCCGGTCTTCGCGGCCGTGATGTTCGACCAGCTCTTCACCAACGGCTACTTCCACGCGGATCCGCACCCCGGCAACGTCTTCGTCACGCCGACCCCCGGGGGCGAGCTGCCCTGGCGCCTCACCTTCATCGACTTCGGGATGATGGGCGAGGTGCCGCCGAGCACCCGCGCGGGACTGCGCCGGATGCTGATCGCCGCCGCCTCCCGCGACGGCAAGGGGCTCGTCGACGCGGCCCGCGCGGTCGGCGTCCTCCTCCCCTCGGCCGACTCCCGCGAGCTGGAGCGGGCGCTCACGCAGCTCTTCGCCCGCTTCGGCGGCATGGGCTTCGCCGAGCTGCGGGAGGTGGATCCGCGCGAGTTCCGCGACTTCGCCGTGCAGTTCGGCGACGTCGTGCGCGCGCTGCCGTTCCAGCTCCCCGAGAACTTCCTGCTCGTCATCCGCGCGATGTCGCTGACCTCGGGCGTCTGCAGCGCGCTCGACCCGGCCTTCAACCTGTGGGACTCGGTCGAGCCCTACGCGCAGCAGCTGATCCGCGAGGAGCGCGGCTCCGTCGTGCAGGACGTCGGCAAGCAGGCCGTCGACACGCTCGGCCTGATCTGGCGCCTGCCGCGCCGGCTCGACGAGCTCGTCACGACCCTCGACGACGGCGAGCTCGCGGTCACCGTCCCCACCATCGAGCGCCGGCTGAACCGGCTCGAGGGCACCGTCCGCCGCGTGATCTCGGCCGTGCTGTTCGCGGGCCTGCTGATCGCGGGCGCCGTCGTGCGCCCGGACGACAGCGGCTTCGGGACCGTGTTGATGATCGCGTCGGCGCTGCCGCTGCTGCACGCCCTGCTGGCCCGCGGTCCGCGCGGCTGAGAGCCGCCGTCAGGCCGCGGCGGCCGCGTCGCATCCGTCACCTCCTCCGCCCACCTCACCGGCGGCGCGGTCGACATCGGCTACACGGACGCGGACAGCCGGCTCGCGCAGCACGGCACCGACTACGGGCTCTGCCAGATCTACGCGAACGAGATCTGGCACTTCGAGCTCGCCACCGAGCCGGGCGGCGACTGCCCGGAGCAGCTGCCCGACGCGAGCGCGACCTGAGCGGCTCTCCCGCGCTCCCGGGATCCGATGCGTCGCGAAAGGTCGTCATCGGAGGCGAAGGGGAGCCGTTCGCGACGCATCGATCGCGCAGGCGGCCGGGCGGCGGGGCTCGGCGGCCGGGCTCAGCGGCTGGTGAGCAGCTCGACGAACTCGTCGGCCATCGCGAGCTGGGCGCTCAGCGCCTCGCGGCGCTCGCGGGCCTGCGCGACGAAGCCGTCGAGCTGCGCGCGGACCTCGGCCGGGGCGTCGTCGCCCTCGGCCTCGAGGGTGTCGATCACGCGGAGCAGCGCGGCCATCTCCTCCAGCGAGAAGCCGAGCGGCTTCATGCGGCGGATGAGGATCAGGCGGTCGTAGTCGGTGGACGTGTAGAGGCGGAAGCCGCCCTCGGTGCGGCCGGACGCCTTCACGAGGCCGATCTCGTCGTAGTGGCGCAGGGTCCGGAGCGAGAGGCCGGTCCGCTCGGCGAGCTCGCCGATGTGCATGGTGCCGATCCTGCTCACCCCTTCAGATCTACCCTTACGTGAGGGTAGGGTTGCCCGTGCTGCTGACACGCCTCTGCAAGCTTGGCATCCCCGCCCGCTTCCGCCGACCTGATGCCGCAGCCCTCCGCGCTCCTCGTCGAGCACCCCTCCCACTCCCTGGAGCCGCCGCGATGGCCCTCGCCTCGAAGACCCCTGCCCGCCCGCACGCCGAGCCCACAGTGATGACGGCGCTGCGCACCCCCCGCATCCTGACCCGCGAGGTCCTCGCCGGCCTCGTGGTCGCGCTCGCGCTCATCCCCGAGGCGATCTCGTTCTCGATCATCGCGGGCGTGGATCCGCGGGTCGGCCTCTTCTCGTCGTTCGTGATGGCCGTGTCGATCGCCTTCCTCGGCGGCCGCCCCGCGATGATCACCGCCGCCACCGGCGCCGTCGCCCTCGTGATCGCCCCCGTCGCCCGCGACTACGGGATGGACTACTTCATCGCGACGGTGATCCTCGCGGGCGTGCTCCAGATCGTGCTCGGGCTGCTCGGAGTGGCGAAGCTCATGCGCTTCATCCCCCGCAGCGTGATGGTCGGATTCGTGAACGCGCTGGCGATCCTGATCTTCTCGGCGCAGATCCCCAACCTGATCGGCGTGCCCTGGCTGGTCTACCCGCTGGTCGCCGTCGGCATCGTGATCATGGTCGTGATGCCGCGCCTGACGAAGGCCGTTCCGGCGCCTCTCGTCGCCATCGTCCTCATCACCGCGGCGGTCGTCGTGACGGCGGTCGCCGTCCCCACCGTGGGCGATCAGGGCGAGCTGCCCCGCAGCCTCCCCGAGCTGTTCCTGCCGAACGTACCGCTGACCTGGGAGACTTTCACGACCATCGCGCCGTACGCCGTCGCGATGGCGCTCGTCGGACTCCTGGAGTCGCTGATGACCGCGAAGCTCGTCGACGACATCACCGACACCCCCTCCCGCAAGACCCGCGAGTCGCTCGGGCAGGGCGCCGCGAACGTGCTCTCCGGCCTGTTCGGCGGCATGGGCGGCTGCGCGATGATCGGCCAGACGATGATCAACGTGAAGGCGTCCGGCGCCCGCACCCGCATCTCGACCTTCCTCGCCGGCGTGTTCCTCCTGATCCTCGTCGTCGCGCTCGGCGACCTCGTCGCGATCATCCCGATGGCCGCGCTGGTCGCGGTGATGGTGATGGTCTCGGTGGCGACCTTCGACTGGCACAGCATCCGCCCGTCGACCCTGAAGCGGATGCCCGTGGGCGAGACGGTCGTCATGATCGCCACGGTCGTCGTGGTCGTCCTCACCCACAACCTGGCGATCGGAGTCGTCATCGGCGTCCTGGCCGCCATGGTCGTCTTCGCCCGCCGGGTCGCCCACTTCGCCACCGTCGAGCGCACCCTCTCGGCCGACGGATCGACGGCCCACTACACGGTCACCGGCGAGCTGTTCTTCGCCTCCAGCAACGACCTCACCACGCAGTTCTCCTACGCGGAGGACCCTGCGCACGTCGTGATCGACCTCTCCGGCTCCCACATCTGGGACGCCTCGACCGTCGCCGCGCTGGACGCCGTCACGACCAAGTACGAGCGCCACGGCACCCGCGCCGTGATCGCGGGCATGAACGACGCCTCCACCCGGATGCACGGCCGCCTCGCCGGGAATCTCGGCGCGGGGCACTGAGGGTCGGGGCTGCGGGACCGCACGCGCAGCCCCTCAGAGCGGCGCGAGCACCAGCGACCAGAGCCAGCGCCCGCCGACGACCCGGTGCACGACCACGAACAGGGCGGTGATCGCGAGTCCGACCGGCAGCAGCACGGCGCCGGCCGCGAGGCGGTCGGGGGGCACGGCGAGCAGCAGGCCGAGCGGCACCGACGCGCAGGCTGCGACCAGCGCCGCGACGAGAGCGGCGCGGCGGTCCCGGGTCGGCTGCGGCACGACGCCGATCCGGCGCCGGACCAGCCAGTGGGCGAGGGCCCACGCGGCCGTGGTCCCGAGGGCGGTGCCGCCCGCGATCGCCGGCACGACGAGTTCGGCAGGCAGGAGGAGCCCGCCGACGAGCGCCCCCGCCGCGACGCCGACGGCCGAGACGACCTGGGTCGCCAGCGAGTCGCGGGCCCGACCCAGCGCGAACATCGCCCGGTTGAGGACGTAGGTCTGGCTGAAGCCGACCAGGCTCAGGGCGAGCAGCTGCAGGACTCCGCCGATCACCGGTGTGCCGAAGACGAGCTGCGTGAGCAGTGGCGCCGCCGCGACGAACAGGAGCGTCGCGAGCAGAGTGACGGCGAGCACCGCGTCCTCGGTCCGTCGGAGGTTCACCGCCGCGGCCGCCCGATCGCCGCGGTGCAGGTCCCGGCTGAGCGGCGTGAACATCGCCGTGGCGACGGAGACGACCAGGATGCCGTGCGGCAGCAGGAGCAGCAGCTGCGCGCTCGAGAAGGAGTTGAGGCTCGGCCCGTCGACGCCGGCGCGGTTCATGGCCTGGCCGGCCGCCGTCGCCGCGTTCGAGACGACGATGTACGACACCTCTGCGACGAGGGCGCCGAGGAACACCCAGACCGCGTCCCGCGACACTCCGCCGAGCCCGGCGACGCCGAAGCGCGGCCGCAGGCGGACGCCGACGGACCGCGAGAACGCGACCGCGATCACCCCCTGCACCACGATCGCCGCAGTGGCAGTGCCGCACAGGAGCGCCACCATCTCCGGCGTCCACTCGTCGGCGGGTGTCGACGCCGCCTCGGGGTGGATCAGGAGGAACACCGCGATCCCGAGCACCGAGATCACGTTCGCGCAGGCGGGCGCCCACGCGCCCGGCCCGTACTTCTCGGCGGAGTTGAGCAGCTGCGAGAAGACGGCGAAGACGATGTAGAAGAAGATCTGCGGCAGGCACCAGTAGGCCATCTGGGTGGCGAGCAGAGCCCAGTCGGCCGACCAGCCCCCGGCGTAGAGCCCGACGATCAGCGGCGCCGCGAGCGTGCAGGCGGCCGTGAGGAGCGCCGCTCCGCCGAGGCACACGGTGAGCAGCCGCTCGAGGGTCCGCACGCCCTCCGGTCCGTCGGCCCGCGCCCGGACCATCTGCGGCACGAGCACCGCGCCGAGCACCCCGCCCGCGATGAGCCCGTACAGGTAGGTGGGCGCGGAGTTCGCGACCTCGAACACCTGCCCGCCGACCGACGCGCTCGTGCCGCCGACCGCCACGATCAGGAGCGCCAGCCGGACGAACCCGAGGATCCGCGAGACGAACGACGCGACCACCATCCCCCCGGTCGCGCTGCGCATCCGGGCAGCATAGGCGGTGCGACCCGGGTCGCTGCCCTCCGCGGCGCCCACCGGGGTCGATGCGTCACGAACGGTCGTCACGGGCGCGGGAGAGGGGCCGTTCGTGACGCATCGATCCCGAGGGGGGCGAGGCGGGAGCGGAGCGGGCGGCGCTAGACGCGCACGGGCGCGACGGAGGCGCGGCGGATCAGCCGCGTCTCCAGCTCCATGCGGGTGGCCGAGGCTCCCGAGGCGAGCGGGGTCGCCGACCGGTGCGCCTGGTGCAGCATCCGGAAGGCGATGGCGCCCATCTCGCCGATGGGCTGCTGGATCGTGGTCATCGGCGGGGTCGCCCAGGCCGACTCCTCGACGTCGTCGAAGCCGATGACGCTGAGGTCTCGCGGGATGCGGAGGCCGGCGTCGTCGGCGGCCTCGTAGACGCCGAGCGCCATCACGTCGGAGCAGGCGAAGAAGGCGGTCGGCGCGTCCGGCTCGGCGAGCATCAGCCCGGCGGCCTCGCGGGCCAGCTCGCGGTCCCAGTCGCAGTAGGCGACGCGCGGATCCTCGACCCCGGCGGCGCGGAGCGCGGTGGTGAAGCCGTCGATCCGGGCGCTGCTGTAGAGCTGGGTGCGGGTGCCGCCGAGGACGCCGAAGCGGGTGTGGCCGGCGTCGAGGAGGTGCTCGGCGGCCATGCGGCCCCCGTCCCAGTTGGTCGCGCCGACGCTCGCGACGTCGGCCGGCGGCCGCGTGCTGGGGTCGACGACGACGACGGGCAGCTCGGCGGTGGTCAGCAGGTGCAGCTGCGCGGCCGAGACGTTGACCAGCACCACGATGGCGCCGAGCGAGGGGCGGCGGAGGAGGCGGCTGATCCAGGCGCCGTCGTCGCGGGCGCGGGTGAGCACCAGGTCGACCCCGGCGGCGGAGGCCTCGGCCTCGATCCCCTCGAGGACCGGTCCGATCCAGGTACCGCCGATGTGGCCGACGACGACGTCGACGATCTGGGCGGAGTGCGGATCCTCGACCGGCGGGCGCAGACGCGGTCGGCGGCGGTAGCCGAGCGCGTGCGCCGCCTCCATCACGCGCAGACGGGTCGCCTCCGAGACGTCGGTGCCGCCGTTGAGCACCTTCGAGACGGTGGGGACGCTCGTCCCGGCGCGCTCGGCGATCAGCGCCATGGTCGGGCGGGTGGTCGCTCCGGAGACGTCGTCGTGGTCGGGCATGTGCTCACCGTAGCGGATACCGACTTTCGCAACTAGCCCTGCGCCAGGACGGCTTGCTCCGCCGGGAACCGCGGTGCATGATGGTCGGACGCCGGGGCTCCCGCACAGAAGTTGCGCAAGTCCTGTTCGATGACGAACCGCGGAGCGATCCGCCCGCACGTGAGGACGACGATGACCGACCACTCTCCGACCACTCCCGGCAAGACGGCCCTCGTCGTCCGAGGGGGCTGGGACGGCCACCAACCGGTCGAGGCGACCGAGCTGTTCCTGCCGTTCCTCCGCGACAACGGCTACGACGTGCGCGTCGAGGAGTCGACCGCCGTGTACGCCGACGAGGCGTACATGCGGACGGTCGACCTGATCGTGCAGTCGAACACGATGACCTCCATCCAGTGGGAGGAGTTCCTGGGCCTCCGCGCGGCGGTCGAGCGCGGCACGGGCCTCGCCGGCTGGCACGGCGGGATCGCCGACTCCTACCGCGACAACTCCGACTACCTGCAGCTGATCGGCGGCCAGTTCGCCTCGCACCCCGGCAAGCACCCGGACGAGCGCACCGGCGAGCAGTCGGACAACTACATGCCGCACACGATCGAGATGACGGCCCTCGCCGCCGACCACCCGATCACGCAGGGCATCTCCGACTTCGAGCTGGTCACGGAGCAGTACTGGGTGCTGCACGACGACTACAACGACGTGCTCGCCACGACCACGCAGGCCGTCCGCCCGTGGGACCCGTGGAAGCGCCCCATCACCTCCCCCGCGATCTGGACCCGCCTCTGGGGCGAGGGCCGCATCTTCGTCTCGACGCCGGGCCACCGCGTCGAGATCCTCCAGGACGACAACGTCCGCACGATCATCGAGAGGGGAATGCTGTGGGCGTCCCGCTGAGAGTCGGCATCATCGGCGTCGGGAAGATCAGCGAGCAGTACCTCGCGAACCTCCCGACCTTCCCCGGCCTCCGCCTCGTCGCGGTCGCCGACCTGAACCAAGAGCGGGCGCAGCAGGTCGCCGACGAGCAGGGCGTCCGCGCCCTCACCGTCGACGCGCTGATCGACGACCCGGAGATCGACGCGGTGCTGAACCTCACGATCCCGGCGGCGCACGTCGAGATCGGCACCCGCGCCTTGAAGGCGGGCAAGCACGTCTTCGCCGAGAAGCCGCTCGGGCTGAACCCGGCCGAGGCCGCGCCGATGCTCGACCTCGCGGACGAGCTGGGCCTGCGCTTCGCGAGCGCCCCGGACACGGTGCTCGGGACCGGCGTGCAGACCGCGCGCCTCACCCTCGACTCCGGAGCGATCGGCACCCCGATCGCCGCGCAGGTGCACTGGGCCGCGCCCGGCCACGAGCGCTGGCACCCAGCGCCCGAGTTCTACTACCAGCCCGGCGGCGGCCCGCTGCTGGACATGGGCCCGTACTACCTGACGGCGCTCGTGCACTTCTTCGGGCCGGTCGTCCGCGTCACGGGCCTGGCCACCCGCTCCGACCGCCCGCGCACGATCGAGACCGGGCCGAAGGCGGGCACGCCGATCGAGGTGACGATCGACACGCACATCACCGCGCTGCTCGAGCACGCGAGCGGAGTCGCCACCACCGTCACCGTGAGCTTCGAGGTCTGGCGCAGCCGGGCCCCGAAGTTCGAGGTCTACGGCACCGAGGGCACCATCTCGGTCCCGGATCCGAACATGTTCTCGGACCCGGTCGAGGTCGCCGTCCGCGACGAGGACTGGCGGGTCGTCCCCGACTCCGCCGGCGTGATCGACACCGGTCGCGGAGTGGGACTGGCCGACCTCGCGGAGGCGATCTCGGAGGACCGCCCGCACCGCGCCTCCGGCCGCGTGGCCCTGCACGTGCTCGAGATCATGGACGCCGTGCTCCGCTCGAACGAGGAGAAGGCGGTCGTGACGATCGCGAGCACCGCCGAGAAGCCCGACGTGATGCCGCTACGCACGGCGGGCTCGATCGGCGCCTGACAGCGCCGGGGGGCGACGACGGGAGGCGGGGGATCGCCGCCAGCGCGTCGCTCCCCGTTCGGGGGTGACGGCGGGGCGCGACGCCGTAGACTCGGCGGATCGACGGTCCTCAGCCGTCGTCGCACGCGGAGGGGGATCGGCCGTGGCAGTCGGCTTCCGACGGAGCGGTGAGCTCCGCGCCCTCGCGCGCCCCCGGCTCCGGGCGGCCGGCGACCCGCTCTCCCCCGAGGACCACCGCTCCCGGCTGTCCGGCTGGCTCGGCATGCCCGGCGGGCCGGGTCTCGTGCGCCCCTCCGCCCTCGCTCCGGCGTGGGAGGCGCCCCTGCTCCGGCTCGTGCGCGCCGGGGCGCCGGCGGAGGACCTGCACGAGGCGACCACCGGCTCCCCCGAGTGCTCGCGCCTCGCGGCCGTCGTCGAGCTCGTCCGCGACGCCCTGCACTCCGCAGACGACGACCGCGCTCTGCGGCTCACCGGCTGGCTGGTGCGCATCCGCTACGACCCGTCGGCCGACTCCTTCCTCCGCCGCTACGGGATCGCGCTGACCGTCCGCCTGCCGCTGAGCGGCGGCCTCGACGTGGAGGTGCCGCTCGACGCCCCGGCGCTGCGCCTGCTCTACGCCGAGCTCGCAGCACCGATGGATCCGGCTGCAGCGGTCGTGGCGGTCGAGACCCTGGAGCCGTCGACCTCGCGGCGTCGACCCTCGCCTCCCTCTACTCCGCCCGCCGACGCTGGAGCGACGTGGCCGAGTTCTCGGCGCCCGTCGAGAACGTGGACGCCGCCTCCGCCGCGGTGCTCATCCGCCGCGGCGTCGCTCTTCGCGAGCTCGGCCTGATCGAGGGCGCCCTCGAGGCGTTCGACCGGGTGGTGCGCCCGACCGTCACCAGTGCGCGGCCCGTGGAGCTGCGGGCGGAGGCGCTGCTCGAGCGCGCGAGCACGCTCCTCTCGGACGGGCGCACGGCTCCGGCTCGGCGCGATCTGGAGCGCGTGCTCTCCCGCTACCCGGACAGCGCCGCGGCGCACGAGCTGCTGGCGGTCACCGGGCGCTGACGCGACGGAGGGGCGCACCCTCTGCAGGATGCGCCCCTCCGGGGAGTGCGTCGGCTCAGTGCGTCGGCTCAGCCCTCGGCCTTCGAGGGCTTGCCCTCGGCGGGCAGGACCTCGTGCGGGGTGTCGCGCTCGTCCTCGCCCTCGGCCTGCGACGGCTTGTCGGACTGGTCGTCCGGGTCCTCGACGGGGCTCGGGGTCTGGTCGCTCATCGGAGTCCCTCCGGCTCGTCGGACGTGGCGGACGGCTCGGGGTGCGCCTCGAACTCCATCCAGGCGCGGTCCAGATCGGCCTGCGCCGACTCGGGCTCGCTGGCGAAGTAGCCGTCGTAGATCGCGCGGCCGCCGTGCTCGGGCAGGTCGTCGCGACCGCCGAAGGCCTGCGCGAAGCGGCCGACCTCGTCGTCCCTCTTCCGCTGATCCCGCAACCAGGCGGGGAAGGTCTGCGTCATGGTGACACCTCTCTCTCCTGCCCTCCAGCCAATCGCCCGCCGCGGATCCGGGCAAGCCCTTCCGCCGCGGGCCCCGAGGGGCCAGGCTCCGCCCTGGAGGGCCCGGGCTCCGCCCTGGAGGAGCGGCGCTCCGCCCTCTAGAGGACATGTCCGCTACAGGGCGCCCCCGCCCCCGCCGCGGAGGAGAGCCGGCCCCTAGCGTGAGCCCGTGACCGACCCCGCTTCTCCGCGCCCCACCCGCACCGCCGCGGGTCTGCGCCGCACTCTGCTCGCTCTGACCGCGACCGTCGCGCTGCTCGCCGGCACCGCGGCTCCCCTCGCCTCCGCCGAGCCGGACCCGGTGCCGGTCGGGAACGACCACCTCGCCAACGGCGTCGCCGCCTGGGGGCGCTACCTCAACGGGGAGTGGGACGTGCCGGCGGGCATGTCCGACCTCACGGACGTCGCGAGCAGCTACAGCCACACCCTCGCGCTCCACACCGACGGCACCGTCGAGGCCTGGGGAGCGGATCTGGAGGGCGAGCGGGACGTGCCGGCCGGGCTCCGCGAGGTGACCGCGATCTCGACCGGGTACCTCCACAGCATCGCCCTCACGATGGAGGGGACGGTCGTCGCGTGGGGCGACGACCGTCAGGGCCAGACCGACGTCCCGGCCGGACTCGGCGGCGTGACCGCCGTCGCCGCGGGCAGCTACCACACCCTCGCTCTGCGGGGCGACGGGACCGTGGCGGCCTGGGGCTCCGATCAGTTCGGAGCGACCGACGTGCCGGCGGGTCTCTCCGGAGTGGTCGCGATCGCCGCGGGCGGCTGGAACAGCCTCGCGCTGCGCGCCGACGGGACGGTCGTGGCGTGGGGCGGCGACGACAGGGGCGCGTACACCGCCCCGGCAGGCCTCCGCGACGTCGTCGCCGTCTCGGTCAGCTACTCCCACAGCCTCGCCCTGAAGCGGGACGGCACCGTCGTCACCTGGGGCGACCCCGTCGACTCCGGCTTGCCGCGGGTCCCCGCCGATCTCGGCGGCATCACCGCGATCGCCGCCGGCATCGGCTTCAGCGTCCTGCTGACGTCCGACGGCACCGTCGTCTCCCTGCACCCCGACGGCGACACGGAGCTGGACGTCCCGGCCGGGATCACCGGCGCCACCGGCATCGCGGTCGGCTTCAACCACGCCTTCGCGATCGGCCCGCTGCCGACCCTCACCGCCGACACCGCCGAGACGCTCGTCAAGACCGGGACCCGCTACTCCGCGACCTTCACGGCGTCCGGCCCGGCCGCGACCTTCGAGGTCTCGTCCGGCGCCCTTCCCGCGGGGGTGGCCCTCTCGCCGGAGGGCGTCGTCTCGGGCAGGCCGACCACCGCAGGCGACTCCACCTTCACGGTGAGCGCGCGGAACGCGTACGGCACCACGGCCGGCGTGCCGCACACGGTCACCGTGGTCCCCGCGAACACCCCGCCCGTCGTGACGGTCGCCTCCGCCACCGACGGCGCCTCCTACGAGAAGGGCTCGGAGCCGAGGGCCGCCTGCGCGATCACGGATGCGGAGAGCGGAACGTTCAGCGAGGAGGCCGTCGTCACCGGCACGCTCGTGAACGGCCTCGGCACCCGCACGGCGACCTGCACCTGGACCGACCCCGGAGGACTGACCACGACCGCCGCCGCGACCTACCGGATCGTCGACACCGGCGTCCCCACCATCATCGCGACGACCGCGCCGGCGGCTCCGAACGCCGCGGGCTGGTTCCGCTCCCCCGTCTCCATCGGCTTCTCCTGCGCCGACGGCAGCGGCTCCGGGATCCGCAGCTGCACCCCCGCGCGGATCCTGCGCGAGGGCCCCGGCCAGAGCGTCGCCGGCACCGCCGTCGACAACGCGGGCAACCGCGCCACGACGACCCGCAGCGGCATCGCCATCGACACCACGAAGCCGCAGCTCTCGTTCACGTCGAGGCCCGAGGGGTCCTACCCCTACGGCACGGTGCTCCCGGAGGCGCGCTGTCTCGCGGACGACGCGCTCTCGGGCCTCACCGGCGCCTGCGTGATCACGGGCGGCGGCCGCTCCGTCGGTCCGCACGTGTACCGGGCGACCGCGACCGACCGGGCGGGCAACGTCTCGACCCTCACCGCGTCCTACACCGTGACCCCGTGGACGATCGGCGGGCTCAGCACCTCGGTGAAGAGCGTGGCCGCCGGAGCCGCGACCGGCATGACGTTCCAGGTGACCTCGACGTCCTCCGCGGGAACGTTCCGCCACTCCGCCCTCGCCGACGTGCGCAGCGTCACGCAGAGGCAGACCTCCTGCACCGCCGGCGCCGTCCTCACCGGAGCGCCGACGACCACCCTGACCGGACGCCTCCGCTACGACACCGCGACGAACCGCTACGTGAAGGCGTGGACGGTGCCCGCGAAGCGGGGCACCTGCTGGACGCTGACGGTCACGACGGCGGACGGCAGCACGGGGAGCGCCCGGTACTCGGTGAAGTAGCGGCGCCGGACGGCCGCCGCGGTCCTGTCAGGCTCCCGCCGCGGCGTACCGCTCCGCGAGCACGCGGAACGCGGCGGCCAGCTCGGGCGGTTCGGCCCCGGCCATCGGAGCGTCGAACCGGCCGAACGACGCGGCGAGCGCCTCCCACGACCAGGCGCCGAGGGCGAGTCGGCAGCCCGCATCGCCGAGGTCCTCCACCTCCCCGTCGCCCGCGTAGGGCAGGACCTCGGCGGCGGGCGCCTCGAGCACCACCGAGCCGCGGCACGGCCACCCCTCCCCGGGCGCTCCGCCGCGGAACCGCGCCTCCAGGAACTCGGCGGGACTCCCGCCCGGCAGCACCCGGCGGCGGAAGCGAGCCCCGCGGGGCGAGCGCGGCTCGAGCCGGTCGACGCGGAACACCCGCCAGTCGTCGCGGTCGAGGTCGAAACCGATGAGGTACCAGCGGCCCTGACGCGCGACCAGGTGGTGGGGCTCGACGCGGCGCACCGCCTCCGCGTACGCGAAGCGGAGCACCTCCGAGGCCCGGACGGCCGCCGCGACCGCGACCAGCCGCTCCGGAGGGACTGCGGGGGCCGGCGCCGCCGCGACCGTGAAGCGCAGCGCATCAGCTCGGGGCCGGAGCCGGGCGGGCAGGACCTGCCGCACCGTCGCCAGCGCACGGGCCGACGCCTCCTCGAGCCCCGCGATCGGCGCGCGCAGGGCGGCGGTGAGGGCGAGCACCTGCTCGTCGTCGAAGAGCAGCGGCGGGAGCTCGGCGCCGGCCTCGAGCCGGTACCCGCCGTCGGGGCCCTTCGCCGCGTCGATCCGGTAGCCCATCGTGCGGAGCCGGTCGACGTCGCGACGCACCGTGCGCGGCGCGATCCCCAGGCGCTCGGCGAGCACTCCGCCCGGCCAGTCGCGGCGGGTCTGCAGGAGGGAGAGGAGCACGAGGAGCCGCTCGGTCGTCGTGGGCACGTCCCGAGGGTATTCCGAGAAGAGGACCGTCACCGTCCTCTTCTCCTAGGAGCGTCGGGGCACCGGGTGATCGACCCGGCACGACTGCGAGGAGCGCACCATGAGCATCACCACGACGACCCACCTCAACTTCCGCGGACAGGCCCGCGAGGCACTGGAGTTCTACGCCTCGGTCACGGGAGGCCGGGTCGACGCGATGTCCTACGCGGACGCGAACGCTGTCACCGCGCCCGACGAGGCCGACCAGCTGATGTGGGGCCAGGTCGTCTCCGAGGCCGGCTTCCGCGTCATGGCGTACGACGTCCCCGCGCACACGGCTTACGACCCGGGCACGATCCCGGTGTTCGTGTCGCTGCGCGGCTCCGACGCCGACGAGCTGCACCGCCTCTGGGACGGCCTCTCGGAGGGGGCGGCGGTCGTCGTGCCCCTGGCCCCGGCGGCCTGGTCGCCCCTCTACGGGATGCTGCGCGATCGCTTCGGAGTGACGTTCGTCGTCGACCTCGAGGTCGCCTGGGGCTGAGGCCCGCGGGCTCGGCGGCGGGGCGCGTCCCACTGCGGACGCGCCGGCCGCCGACTCGGTACGCTCAGCACCGGATCCGGTCGGAGGGACGCTGCATGCTGGAGACGATCTCCGAGGCCCTCTCGCTGGTCACCCTCCCCCTCGGCGTGCTGTTCCTGCTCGCCGCGTTCGTCGCGGCGCTGATCGACGGACGCTGGCTGACGACGACCGCCTACCTCGAGGAGGGGCCGCCCCTCGCGCTGCACTGGGTGACCCGGGCCGGCGAGGTCCGGTCGCGTCCGCTGTCCGCCGGGGACCCGCTGACGCCGACGCGGTCGGACCAGCGGGAGGTGCACTACCGCGAGGAGGATCCGCACCGCATCCGCCTGCACCGGTGGAGCGACGCGGTGCGGGCCCTGCGCCTGACCGGGCTGATCCTGCTCGGGGCGGGCGTCGTCCTCGGGATCCTGTCGACGGCGCTGGCGGTCCTCGCCTAGGCGGCGCTCCGTGCGCGAGGATCGGACCCGTGGATGCGGAACGGGTTCTCGGAGACGGTCGGGCCGACGGGGTGTGGTGCCGGCTCGGGGAGCCGCTGACGGTCGCGCAGATCGCTCGCGGCGGGCCCGCGTGGCTGTGCCTGGACGCGCAGCACGGCGCGTTCGACGACGCCGCGGTCCTCGCCTCCCTTCGCGCGCTCGACGCCGTGAGCGGGAGGCCGCCCGTCGGCGTCCGGGTCGCCGGACTCTCCGACGCGCTGATCGGCAGGGCGCTCGACGCCGGAGCGGACGTCGTCGTCGTCCCGATGATCGAGACGGTCGAGGAGGCGCTCGCGGCCGTCCGCGCCGCGCACTACCCGCCGCTCGGCCGCCGCAGCTGGGGGCCGATGTCCGATCTCTGGGGCGCCGCTCCCCCGTCGGCCGCCGAGGCGCGCACCGCGCTCTGGGTCATGATCGAGACGCAGGCCGGCCTCGACGCCGTCGATCGGATTCTCGCGGTGCCGGGCGTGAGCGGAGTCTTCGTCGGCCCGTTCGACCTCGCGATCGGCCTCGGGCGGGACCTGTCCGACCTGCTCGCCGCGGACGGACCGGACGACCCGCTGCCGAGGATCGCCGCGGCGGCCCGGCGCGCGGGCAAGGGCGCCGGGGCCTACGCGGGCGACCGCGAGCGCGCCGGGCTGCTGCGAGCGCTCGGCTTCCCGAGGGTCGCGGTCGCGACGGATCAGTCGCTGATCGCGCTCGGCACCGCGGCGGCGCTCGACGCGGACGCCGCCGACTCCGGCTGCTGAGCCCGAGGCCGGGCACGGGGCCGGCCGCCGGTCACCGGCGAGCGCTCCCGCCGGGGGGATGCACGGGCTCCGGCGGCTCGGGGACGAAGCGGAGGCCGCCAGCGGAGTTCGCGAGATCGGTGAGCGCCGAGATCCAGGCGGGGTTGATGCGGGGCATGCGGCCGCCGGCGTAGGTGTAGCGGAGCGTGTGCGAGGGGTGCAGCCAGATCGCGCTGCGGCCGTCGCTCATCCCGTTCTCGTCGCGCCAGGTGAGCAGGCACGACTCCCCCCGGCGCAGCTTCGCGGTGAGGACGATCTGCAGGTGGGCGAGCACCCGGTCCTCGACGTCGATCTCGACCGATCCGTCGTAGTGCAGCTTCCCCATCGGCGTCTCCCGGCCTCGTCCTCGGAAGACGGGCGCGCCTCCGGCCCACCATCCTCGGGTGTCGTCCAGTGACCCGTTCGGGGCGGCGACAACCACCGGATCAGCTGGTAGCGGCGGATCCGCTGGTCTCGACGGGGCGGGGCTCAGGCCGGCGGGTTCGCCGCCATGAAGTCGCGCATCGGCAGCAGGTTCTGGAGGGGCGCGAAGTACCCGAAGCGGGGCAGGTCGAAGACCACTCCCGCGACTCCGGAGGACCCCATCGCCGCGATCCACTCGAGCGCGGCCGGCATCGGCACCTTCAGCACGCGCGACGCGTCCTCGTCGGAGAGGCCGGCGTGCAGCGCCCCGGCGCGGGCGCGCTCCCCCGTGGTGAAGGCGAAGACCATCGGCCCCGACTCCAGGCCGCCGACGAAGGGGGTGGGCGCGTCGTCCGGCCCCCGCGCGATGAAGCACCACATCGGCAGGGCGTAGACGCTGCGCCAGAGCGCGTCCATCGCGGCGAAGCTCTCGGGGTCGGCGCGCAGGGCCTCCGCCCGGGCGTCGATCTCGACGGTCTGATCCATGGGGCTCCCCTCGGCGCCGGCGGTCGGCGCGGACCTCCACGCTAACGATGCTCCCGCTGGGCCGCACCCGCGATCGATCCGTCAGCAGCGGCCCGTCCCCGCGGCGGGCACGGGCCGCAGACGACGGATGGATGCGGTGGTGGCTGTGCGAGCCGTCCGCTGATCCGCTCGGCCACTGGCCCCGTCCAGACGGTTAGGTTAGGTTAACCTTCGCAACCCCCACCACCCCCTTCGAAGGATCGCCGTGCCCGCCACTCGCACCCCCCTCCGCCTGACCGCCGTCGCCTCGCTCGGCCTCGCCGCGCTGCTGCTCACCGCCTGCTCGGGAGGAGCCGACGCCGGCTCCGAGGGCACGTCCGAGAGCAGCGCCGCCGAGAGCAGCGAGGGCTTCCCCGTCACCGTCGACCACGCCTTCGGCAGCACCACCGTCGAGTCGGCCGACCGCGTCGTCGCGACGAGCTGGACCAACCAGGACGTGGCGCTCGCGCTGGGTGTGACCCCTGTCGGCTTCACCCGCGCCTCCTACGGCGACGAGGACGGCGACGGCCTGCTGGTGTGGACGAAGGAGGCGCTCGACGCCTCCGGCGCCGAGACCCCGACCCTGTTCGACGAGACCGACGGCGTGCCCTTCGAGGCGATCTCGGACCTCAGCCCGACCGTGATCCTCTCGGCCTACTCCGGCATCACCCGGCAGGACTACGACACCCTCAGCCAGATCGCCCCCACCGTCGCCTACCCGGGCCTGCCCTGGGGCACGACCTGGCAGGACTCCGCGAAGCTCGACGGCGCCGCGCTGGGCCTCGAGGACGAGGCCGTCGCGAAGGTCGGCGAGATCGAGAGCGACATCACGCAGACCACCGCGTCCTACCCGCAGCTCGCGGGCACCACGTTCATGTACGGCTGGTACGACCCGACCGACGCGAGCACCTTCACCTACTACACGCCGAACGACGCGCGCGTGAAGTTCGTCGAGGACCTCGGTCTCGACGTCGCCCCGAGCGTCGCCGAGCTCTCCGGCGACTCGGAGGCGTTCAGCGGCACCATCAGCTCCGAGAACGCCGACCAGCTCGACGCCGACGTGCTCGTCGTCTACGGCGACGACACGACCCTCGCCGCGCTGCAGGCCGACCCGCTGCTCTCCAAGATCCCGGCCGTCGAGCGGGGCTCCGTCTACGTGCTCGAGGACGGCTCCTCCGCCGCCATGGCCACCTCGTCGCCGAACCTGCTCAGCATCCCGTGGGTGCTCGACGAGTACACCGCCGGCCTCGCCGCGGCCGCCGACAAGGTGTCGTGACCCGCACCGCACCCACCCGGAAGACGAGGGCGACCGCGCTGGCGGTCGCCCTCGTCGCGCTGGCCGTCGCCTCGGTCCTCTCGCTCGTGTACGGCTCCCGCGAGATCCCGCTCGGCGAGGTCTGGCCGGCGCTGACCTCGCCCGATCCGGCGTCCATCGTCGACGCGGCGGTGCAGGGGCGGGTGCCGCGGACGGTCCTCGCGATCCTGGTCGGCGCCGCGCTCGGGCTCGCCGGAGCCGTGATGCAGGGCCTGACCCGCAACCCGCTCGCCGATCCGGGCATCCTCGGCCTCAACTCCGGCGCCTCGCTCGCGGTCGTGCTCGGGATCGCCGGGGTCGGCGCGACGAGCCTGCCGCAGTTCATCTGGCTCGCGTTCCTCGGAGCCGCCGCCGCCGGGGCGTTCGTCTACGCGGTCGCCTCGCTCGGCCGCGAGGGCGCCACTCCGCTGAAGCTCGCCCTCGCCGGAGCCGCCACCGCCGCCGCGCTCACCTCCCTCATCAGCGCGGTCCTGCTCACCCAGGAGACCACGCTGAACCGCTTCCGCTTCTGGCAGGTCGGCGGAGTCGGCGGCGCCGAGACCGCGAGCATCCTGCAGGTCCTCCCGTTCCTCGCGGTCGGCGCGGTGCTGGCCCTGTCCAGCGCGCGGGGGCTCGACGCCCTCGCGCTCGGCGACGACCTGGCGACCGGCCTCGGCCGGCGCGTGGGGCGCATCCGCCTGGTCGCGGGGCTCGCGGCCGTGCTGCTCTGCGGCGCCGCGACCGCGATCGCCGGACCGATCGGATTCATCGGCCTGGTCGTCCCGCACCTCGCCCGCCGCGTCACCGGCCCCGCGCACGCCTGGCTGCTGCCCTCCTCTGCTCTGCTCGGCGCCCTGCTGCTGCTCGTCGCCGACGTGGTCGGCCGCGTGGTCGCCCGGCCGAGCGACGTCGAGGTGGGCATCGTGACCGCGCTGATCGGCGCCCCGGTGCTCATCGCGATCGTGCGCCGCTCGAAGGTGCGGGCGCTGTGAGGACCGCGGAGGCGCCCGCCGCGGTCGGCATCGCGGCCGGCCGCACGCTGCGCCGTCAACGCACGGTCATCGGCTGCGCGGTCCTCGCGGTGCTCGCGCTGGCGCTCGTCGTCGTCTCGCTCACGGTCGGCAGCACGGTCTACTCGGTGCCGCAGGTCGTCCGCGTGATCCTCGGCGAGACCGTGCCGGGCGCCTCCTTCACCGTGGGCACGCTGCGGCTGCCGCGCACGATCACCGCCGTCCTGGTGGGCGTGGGCTTCGGGATGGGCGGCGTGATCTTCCAGACGATGCTGCGCAACGCCCTCGCCAGCCCCGACATCATCGGCATCACCTCGGGGGCGAGCGCGGCGGCCGTCGTCGCGATCGCGTTCTTCGGGCTCTCGGGCGGCGCGGTCTCGGTGATCGCGGTCGCGGCCGGGCTCTCGACGGCCCTGATCATCGCCGGGCTGGCCGAGGGCGGCGGAGTGATCGGGGCGCGGCTGATCCTCATCGGCATCGGCGTCGCGGCGATGTTCCAGAGCGTGATCGCCTACGTGCAGACCCGCGCCGACTTCGAGGACGTCCAGGAGTCGCTGCGCTGGCTGACCGGCAGCCTCAACTCGGCCGCCTGGCCCTCCGTCCCGCCGCTCGCGCTGACGATGCTCGTGCTGGTGCCGCTGGCGCTGCTGCTCTCGGGCCGGCTCGGCGTGCTGCAGCTCGGCGACGAGTCGGCGACCGCGCTCGGGCTCGACGTGCGGCGCAGCCGGCTGGCCCTGCTCGCGGTCGGAGTCGGCCTCGTGGCCGTCGCGACCGCCGCCACCGGCCCGATCGCGTTCGTCGCCTTCGTCTCGGGGCCGATCGCGCGGCGGATCCTGCCGAGCGCGCGCACGCTGCTGATCCCCTCCGCCCTGGTCGGCGCGGTCGTGGTGCTCGCCGCCGACCTGCTCGCCCAGTACGTCGTCGGCGCGCTGTTCTCGGGCGCGCGCTTCCCGGTCGGCGTCGTCACCGGCGCCCTCGGCGCGCCCTTCCTGCTCTGGCTCCTCGCCCGCCGCAACCGCTCCGGAGGCTCCCTGTGACCGACGCCCCGCCCACCCTCGCCGCCGACGCGGTCACCCTCGCCTACGACGAGCGCGTCGTGGTCGACGGGCTCTCGCTCGCCGTGCCGCCCGGCCGGATCACGGTGATCGTCGGCGCGAACGCCTGCGGCAAGTCGACGCTCCTGCGCGCGATGGCGCGGCTGATCACCCCGCGCTCGGGGAGCGTCCTGCTCGACGGGCGCGCGATCCACCGGCTCCCGACGCGCCAGGTCGCGCAGCAGGTGGGGCTGCTGCCGCAGACCCCGATCGCGCCGGAGGGGATCGCCGTCTCGGACCTGGTCGCCCGCGGCCGCTACCCGCACCGGGGCCTGTTCGGCCGCGGCTCCGGATCGGACGACGACGCGATCGTCGAGGAGGCGCTGCGCGACACCGGCACGCTCGAGCTCGCCGACCGCCCCGTGGACGAGCTCTCGGGCGGGCAGCGCCAGCGGGTGTGGATCGCGATGGCCCTCGCCCAGCGGACCGACGTGCTCCTCCTGGACGAGCCGACGACCTACCTCGACGTGTCGCACCAGGTCGAGGTGCTCGACCTGCTCACCGACCTCAACCGCTCGCGCGGGACGACCATCGTGATCGTGCTGCACGACCTCAACCTCGCCGCCCGCTACGCCGACCACCTCGTCGCCGTGCGCGACGGAGCCCTGTACGCCTCGGGCACGCCCGCCGAGGTGGTGACGCCGGAGACGGTGCGCGCGGTGTTCGGGATGGAGTCGCGCGTGATCGAGGACCCGGTCTCGCGGACGCCGCTGGTGCTGCCGATCGGGCGCCACCACTCGGGCTGAGCCCGGCCGTTCAGGGCCGAGCGGTCAGGGCCGGCCGGTCAGGCCGGGGCCGCGGCCAGGGAGGCGCCGTCGACGAGCGTGCAGCGGAGGAGCTGCTGCTCCCGTCGCGCGGGGTCGCCCTCGATGAGGATCTGCACGGCGCGGCGCCCCATGTCGCGCCGGGGCAGCTCGAAGCCGGCCTGCCAGCCGGTGCGATCGGCGGATCCGGAGAGCGACACCAGCGACAGGTCGCCCGGCACCGCCACCCCCTCGGCCTCGGCGGCCTCCTGCAGGAGGACGAACTGCTCTTCCTGCTCGGCGAGGACGACCGTGACGCCCTCGGCGGCGATCCGGCGGATCCACTTCCGCGGCGACGCCTCCGGCCCCGGGACGAGGTGGAGGAAGCCGTCGCCGAGCTCGGCCCGCGCGCCGGCCATGCGGTCGGTGTACGACTCGACGCCCTCGCCGTGGCCGGCGTAGGCGAAGCGGGTGTGGCCGAGGGCGCGCGCGCAGGAGATCAGCTCGCGGACGATCGACGCGTAGTCGGCGGCCACGTAGGGCACGGGCCCGCCGGCGTCGTCGCGGCGGCCGACGCTGACGAAGGAGAAGCCGCTCGCGTTGAGGAACTCGAGCTCCTCACGGGGCATGCGCTGCCCGAGGAGGATGCAGGAGTCGGCCAGGCGCAGCCGGGTGGTGCCGCCGCTCAGGCCGCCGCGGCGGCCGCCGACGCGGCCGCTGGTCAGCAGGAGGAGGTCGATGTCGCGGTTCTGCGCCTCCTCCTCGATGCCGGCGAGGAACGGATGGAAGAAGTCCTCGCGATCGAGCGGGAACAGGCTCTCGTAGGTGTAGACGCCGATCATGCCGGTGCCGACCTGCTTGAGGCGGCGCGCGATGGGGTCGGCGACGTACCCCGTCTCCTGGATCGCCTTGAGGATCCGCGCCCGCGTCGCCTCCGGGACCCGGGCGAGCTGCTCGCCCTTGTCGTTGAGCACGAACGACACCGTCGTCTGGCTGACTCCCGCGAGACGCGCGATGTCCTTCTGCGTGATCCGCGGCACCCGGACACCCCCGCTTCATCCTGGTAATAGGTATTACTTCTTGACCTCAGGCTACCGATGACGAAGGATCGCCGTACGCCCATCCGGGGCGAGAGAGGGCGGAACGTCGACGATGATGAATCCCGCAGACCCAGACAACCAGACCACGGCCTCCCCGAGGCCCGATCGGCAGCACAAGCCCGATCACCAGCCCGAGCACGATCCGCAGCGCAGGCCCGACAACTCGCGCCGCCTCTTCCTCGCTGGGGGCGCCGCCGCCCTCGCCGGCGCGGCAGGGGCCGTCGGCGCCGCCACTCCGGCCGCCGCCGCACCCCCGGCCGACGCTCCCGGGCAGAAGAAGCGCCTGAGCGTCACCGAGGGGCCGATCTCGCCGCTCGACAAGGAGTTCCGCTGGGACGACCGCGCCGGCGCCGACAACACCCGCGCAGTGCAGGCGGCCATCGACAAGGCGATGACCGCTCCGGGCGGCGAGGTGTCGCTGCCCGCCGGCGAGATCCGGGTGACGGGCCTCGCGGTCGACTACCGCGGCTACCCGGTGCAGCCCGAGAACGGGCCGCCCTACGGCTACGCCGGGCCGAAGATCGTCGGCGCCGGCATGCGCCAGACGAGGATCGTCCAGATCGAGGGCTCGACCCGCGACATCTTCACCGTCTCCGGCCAGACCGGCGACGCGGCCGGCCCCGCCAACAACAACAAGGCCACCGGCGTCGTCCTCGCCGACTTCGAGATGACGGGCACGCCCTCCGGCGGCCACGGGATGTCGCTGCGCTCGCTGGTCAACTGCGAGTTCCGCAACCTGTGGATCCAGAAGACCGGCAAGTCGGGCATCTTCCGCGAGCGCGCCACCTTCGTCTCGGGCGTCGACGACGAGTACTCGTACGCCAACTCCTGGAACAAGATCAAGATCGTCGCCCCCGCGGGCTGGGGCGTGGAGGACTCGGGCAAGGCCTCCATCGGCGGCTCGATGACCAACGTCGAGGCGATCAGCCCCGGCCTCGGCGGCTTCCTCCTCGCGCCGACGAACATGACGCTGCTCGACTGCCAGGCCATCGGCGGCACGGTCGGCCTCCGGTCGATCCGCAACGAGAACCGGCGCTCGGTCAACTCCGGCCTGACCCTGGTCAACTTCCGCTCGGAGGGCTCCCGCGACGGCTGGGAGGTGCTGATCGAGGCCGGCACGAGCCACATGATCGTGAACCCGAACTTCTTCCCGACCTCGGGCGCGAACTGCCTCGGCGTCGGCCTGACGAACGGCGGAGCGGACTTCGAGGTGCGCAACCTCACCGTCCTCGGCGGCTTCTACGGGCTCAGCCTCGGCCGCTTCCCGCAGCAGAAGGCGATTGTGCTGGGCAGCGACTCCTCGCAGACGCGCCTCGTGAACCCCTTCATCGAGCGCGGCGCCGCGGGAGTGGACGAGGGCTCGCTGATCGTCGACGACGGACGCCTGACCTCGTTCGAGCTCGGCCGCGGCCGGGTGGAGCGCGCGGCCGGCTACACCACAGTCGCCCGCGCCCCCGAGACCATCCCGACCCCTCCGGCCGGACAGGTCAACGAGGGCTGGGAGCGCTCCGGCGACACCTGGCGGAAGGTGGCCGTCTTCCCCGACGGGCACCGCGTCGTCATCGCCTCCTGACCCCGGGCGGCGGCGCCCTCCGCGCCGCCGCCCTCCCCCACTGCACACGGAACGAGCACCAGAACGCATGCATGACGACAGCACCCGCATCGAAGCCCGCATCGCCCGCTTCCGCGCCGAGAGCCTCCGGCCGGCTATCCACCGGGCGGTCGAGCCGCTCGGGATCGAGTCGTGGACCGCTCCGGGCGAGCCGGTCCCCTTCGAGCAGGCGCGGGCCGCGTCCTACGCGCCCGCCCGCATCGGGGAGCCGTGGGGTGCCCCGTGGGGCACCGTGTGGTTCCACGTGCGCGGCGAGATCCCCGCCTCCTGGATCGGCGTCGACGGCTGCGAGCCCGAGCTCGTCGTCGACCTCGGCTACACCGGCGCCCAGTCCGGCTTCGAGGCGGAGGGGCTCGTCTTCACCGCGACCGGCACGGTCGTGAAGGCCGTCGAGCCGTTCAACCAGTCGGTCCCGCTCGACCGGCTGCCCGGCCGCGAGGCGGGCGACCGCACGGTCGAGCTCTACATCGAGGCCGCCGCCAACCCGAACATCACCGGTGACTGGTCCTTCACCCCCACGGCGCTCGGCGGCCGCCCCGCCGACGGCGCCCTGCCGTCCGACCCGCTCTACCGCCTCCGCCGTCTCGAGCTCGGGCTGCTCGACCGGGAGGTCTGGGAGCTGGAGCAGGACACGGCCGTGCTCGTCGGGCTGATCGGGCAGCTGCCCGGGTCCTCCCAGCGGCGCGCCGAGATCGTCCGCGCCCTCGACCGCGCCGTCGACGTCCTCGATCCGGACGACGTGTCCGGCACCGCCGCCGCGGGCCGGGAGGCGCTGCGGACGGTCCTCGAGCGCCCCGCCTCGGCCAGCGCGCACCACCTGCACGCCGTCGGCCACGCCCACATCGACTCCGCCTGGCTCTGGCCCGCCCGCGAGACCGCCCGCAAGGTGGCCCGCACCTTCTCGAACGTCTGCGACCTGATCGAGCGCGAGGAGGGCTTCGTCTTCGCCGCCTCCTCCGCGCAGCAGTACGCGTGGCTGAAGCGCGACCACTCGGAGCTGTTCGAGCGCGTCCGCGGCCACGTGCTCGCGGGCCGCTTCGTGCCGGTCGGCGGGATGTGGGTCGAGTCGGACACGAACATGCCCGGCGGCGAGGCGCTCGTGCGCCAGCTGCTCGAGGGCAAGCGCTTCTTCCTCGACGAGTTCGGGATCGACACCGAGGAGGTCTGGCTCCCGGACTCCTTCGGCTACTCCGCCGCGCTGCCGCAGATCATCGCAGGAGCGGGCGGGCGCTGGTTCCTCACGCAGAAGATCTCGTGGAACGAGACCAACACGATGCCCCACCACACCTTCTGGTGGGAGGGCATCGACGGCACCCGCGTGTTCACGCACTTCCCGCCCGTCGACCTCTACAACTCCGACCTCTCCGGCGAGGACCTCGCCCGCGCCGAGCGCCAGTACGCCGAGAAGGGCAGCGGCACCATGTCGCTCGTGCCCTTCGGCTACGGCGACGGCGGAGGAGGCCCCAACCGCGAGATGATCGCGGCCGCCCGCCGCACGCGCAGCCTCGAGGGCTCGCCGACCGTCGAGCTGTCCACGCCCCGCCGCTTCTTCGAGGAGGCGCAGGCCGAGTACCCGGACGCGCCCACCTGGTCGGGCGAGCTCTACCTCGAGTTCCACCGCGGCACCTACACGTCGCAGGCGCGCACCAAGCAGGGCAACCGCCGCAGCGAGCACCTGCTCCGCGAGATCGAGCTGTGGGCGACCACGGCCCTCGTCCGCGCCGGGGTCCCGTACCCGGCCGACGAGCTGCGCGAGATGTGGCGGACGGTCCTCCTGCAGCAGTTCCACGACATCCTGCCCGGCACCTCCATCGCCTGGGTGCACCGCGAGGCGGAGGAGAACTACGCCCGCATCGCGCAGCGGATCGAGGAGATGATCGCCGAGACCGTCCGGGCCCTCGCCGGCGAGGGCTCCGCGGAGCTGCTGGTGAACTCCTCCCCCTTCGCCGTCGGGGGCGTGCCGGCGCTCGGCGCGGCCGCGGCCGACCCCGCCGCGGAGCACTCGGCCCCGACGCTCCGCTCCGACGGCGACGCCCACGTCCTCGACAACGGGCTCGTCCGGGTGCGGATCGGCGCCTCCGGGCTCCTCGAGTCGGTCGTGGACCTCGCGAGCGGCCGGGAGGTCGTGCCCGCCGGCGCCGCCGCGGGGCTCCTCCAGCTCCACCGCGACACCCCGAACAAGTGGGACGCCTGGGACCTCGACGACAACTACCGTCGCACGGTGGAGGACCTCGTCGGCGTCGACTCGGTCCGCGCCGGCACCGTGAGCGACCCGCTCGGCCGCGAGGTGCCGGCGGTCGTGATCACCCGCTCGTTCGGCGGCTCCACGGTCGTGCAGACCGTCTCGCTGCAGATCGGCCGGGCGGCCGTCGACCTCGGCCTCGACATCGACTGGCACGAGCGCCGCAAGCTGCTCAAGCTCGCCTTCCCGCTCGACCTGCTCTCGGACCGGGCGACGTCCGAGATCCAGTTCGGCCACGTGCACCGCCCGACCCACGTGAACACGACGTGGGACGCCGCCCGCTTCGAGACCGTCGCGCACCGCTGGGTGCACGTCGGCGAGCCGGGCTTCGGCGTCGCGGTCGTCAACGACTCCACCTACGGGCACGACATCACCCGCGACCGCGCCGCGGCCGGAACACCGACGACCACGGTCCGGCTCTCGCTCCTGCGCGCGCCGCTGTTCCCCGACCCGGACGCCGACCAGGGCCGCCACCGCCTCGCGGTCTCGCTCGTGGTCGGCGCCGAGCTGCCCGACGCCGTCGAGGCCGGCTACGCGCTGAACACCCCGGTCCGCAGGCTCACCGGCGCCGCGCCCGTCGCTCCCCTGGTGTCGATCGACGACCCCTCGGTGATCGTCGAGGCCGTGAAGGCGGCGGACGACGGGAGCGGCGACGTGATCGTGCGGCTCTACGAGTCACTCGGCCGCCGCGCCGCAGCGACCCTCCGCGCCGCCTTCGCCGTCCGGGCGGTCACCCGCACCGACCTGATGGAGCGCCCGACCGAGCAGGTCCGCATCGAGAGCTCCGTCGAGGCGGAGTCGGCCGACGTGCGCCTCGAGCTGCGTCCGTTCGAGATCGCGACGGTGCGCCTGGCGCGCTGAGCGCGAGGGGACGCGGGGGCGGGAGCAGGCCGAGCCGGCTTGCTCCTGCCCCTGCGTCATGTGGTCTGCTCGATGCACACCGTCCCGATCGGAGAGGCCCCCCATGCAGTCGTTCCCCGCCCCGCCCCGCCAGGTGCAGATCGGCGACGCCGCCGCGTTCGCCGGCGTCACTCCGCGGGCGATCCGCCACTACCACCGGCTCGGCCTGCTCACCGAGCGCGAGCGGGGCGGAGACGGCCGCAGGCGCTACGGCTACGACGACATCATCCGGCTGCTCTGGATCCGCCGCCTGGCCGACGCCGGGGTCGCACTCGAGGACATCCGGGACGCCTTCGCCGTCGCAGCCCCGGCCGGCGCCGAGGACAGCGCCGACCGCGAGGACGAGGTCGCGGGCGTCCTCGCGCGGCTGGACGCCGCGCTCGCCGCGCAGGAGGAGGAGCTGCAGCGGAAGCGGGCCTCGGTCCGGCGCATGCGGACCCTCGGCGGCCGGCTGGGGCTGCTCGACGACATCGTCTCGCGCCGCCTCGAGGGCGCACCCGAGGGCTCGCTGCGCCAGGCCGACCTCGACACCCTGCTGGTCACCGAGCGGATGTTCGGCCCGCTGGGCGCCGTCTCCCAGGCCGGCCGCTTCGTGGTCCTGGCCGCCGATCCGGCGCTGCGGGCGGAGGCCGACCGCGTCGACGCCGCCGAGGAGGCCCTCGACGACACGGTCGCCGAGGACGACCCCCGGGTGGAGCAGGTGGCGCGGGAGCGGCACGCCTTCGAGGCCCGGCTGATGCGCGTCGTCGAGGAGTCCGGTCAGCTCGAGGAGGACGAGGCGATCTTCGACGCGTGGGACGAGGCGCACCCGCCCGAGGACCCCGCGCCGGCCCCCGATCCCGCACAGGGCTCCCGCGCCCGGAGCGCCGGCGAGATCATCCGGAGCTTGCCCTACGACGTCTCGCCGGCCCGCCTGCGCGCCATGCACCTGGCGATGCGGCTGGGGATGGAGGAGGCGCCGACGTCCTGAGACGCGGGGTCACGCCCGTCCGGTCACAGGACCTCTCGCAGCACTTCCAGCGCCCGCTCGCGGTCGCCGACCCCGCCGCCCTCGTGCCCGCTGTACGGCCACACGTCGATCGACGTCTCGCCGCCCGAGACGTTGTGGGAGGCGAAGACCGTCGAGGGCGGGCAGATCGGGTCCATCAGGCCGACCGAGCGGTGCACCCGGCAGCGCAGGCGCCGCGAGAAGTGGACGCCGTCGACGTAGGAGAGGGTCCGCTCGACGGCGTCGAGGTCCTCGGGGCGGGTCGCCAGGTAGCGGGCGATCTCCACGTAGGGAGCCTCGTTCGTGACGGTCGTCGCGCGCAGGACGTCGGAGAGGAAGGGCACCAGGGCGATCGCCGCGCGCACCCGGGGGCGCAGCGCCGCCGCGGCGGTCGCGAGCGCTCCGCCCTGGCTGCCGCCGAAGACCGACACGCGGTCCGGGTCCAGCCCGGGGAGCGCCTCCACCGCGTCGACGGCGAGCGCCGCGTCCGCGATCAGGCGCCGGTAGTAGTACGTCTCGGGCGACTCGATGCCGCGGGTCGTGACCCCGGGGTACGCGGGTCCGCTGCCGTGGGGGTCGGGGGTGGCTCCGGAGCGGGCGAGGCGGCCGGCTCCCTGGCCTCGCGCGTCGACGACCAGGTGCGCGTACCCGGCGGAGGCGATCCAGAGGTGCTCGATCGGCCGGCCCCGTCCGCTGCCGTACCCGGGGTACTCGATCACCACGGGGAGCGGGGCGCCCGGGTCGACCGCGGGGGTCACCAGCCAGGCGGCGATCGGCTCGCCCGCGAAGCCGGGGAACCGCACGTCCCGCACCCGCACCAGCGGGAGGCCCGCGTCGACCGGCGCGGCGCTCACGGCGGAGCCGCCCTCCCACCCGAGCGCGAGGGTGGCCCGCCAGAAGGCGTCGAAGTCGTCGGGCTCCGCGACCTCTGCACGGAACTCGCGGAGGGCGGCGAGGGGGCGATCCGTGAACACCGGGTCAGCCTTTCAGACCGGAGTGCGCGAGCCCTTCCACGAACTGCCGCTGAGCGAGGAGGAACACGGCCAGCACGGGCACGACCGTCATCGTCGCCGCGGCGAGCTGCACGTCCCACATCTCCCCGCCGTAGGCGTCGGTGAAGCGGGTGAGCGCCTGGGGCAGGGTGAAGAGCTCGGGCGAGGTCAGGTAGACCGTCGGCTCGAGGTACATGTTCCAGGACCCGAGGAAGGTCAGGATCGCGACGGCCGACAGCGCGGGCTTGGACAGCGGCAGGAAGATGCGCCGCCAGATCCCGAAGCGGCCGAGGCCGTCCAGGCGCGCGGCCTCCTCGAGCTCGCCGGGCATCGCGATGAAGTACTGCCGCATGATGAACGTGCCCAGCACCGCCGGCGCTCCGACCATCGGCACCAGCAGCAGCGGCACGTGGGTGTCGATGAAGCCGAGCTGCCGGAAGATCTGGAACAGCGGGATGATCGTCACCTCCGTCGGCACCAGCAGGCCGGTCAGGACGACGAGGAACACCGCGTTGCGGCCTGGGAACGGGATCCGGGCGAAGGCGTAGCCGGCCAGGCTCGACACCAGCAGCGTGACCACGGTGACCGTGACCGCGATGTAGAGGCTGTTCCAGTACTGGAGCGCGAACGGCTGGAACCGGAACGCCTCGGCGTAGCCCGCCAGGCTCGGCGAGTCCGGCAGCAGGGTCGGCGGGTTCGAGAAGATCTCGTTCACCGGCTTGAACGACGAGGCGATCATCCAGAACGTCGGCACCGCGAACGGCAGCACGAGCAGGATCAGCGTCACGACGAGCAGGGCGGTCATGAGCGGGCTGCGGCCGCGGCGGCGCTTGACGGGCGGCTCCGGGACGGCTTCGAGGCGTGGCGTGAGCGGGGTCCCCTGCTCGACGACGGCGTCAGTTCTCATAGAAGACCCATTTCCTGCGCAGCTGCCACTGCACGACCGTGAGGATCAGGACGAAGAGGAGCAGCATCAGCGAGAGCGTCGCGCCGTAGCCGATGTCGCTGAACTCGAAGGCCTGTTGGAACACGTAGTAGACGAGCACTGTCGTCGACAGTTCCGGCCCGCCCTCGGTCAGGACGGCGACCTGCGCGAACGCCTGCAGCGAGCCGACGATCGTGAGGATGCCGGTGAGGAGCAGGGTGGGCGAGATGAGCGGGAGCGTGATCCGGAAGAAGATCGCGCGGGGGCTCGCGCCGTCCAGCCGGGCCGCCTCGTAGAGGTCGCCCGGCACCCCCTGCAGCGCGGCGAGGAAGAGCACCATGTTGACGCCGACGCTGCGGATGACCTGCGTGACGATGACGCTCGCCATCGCGGTGGGTCCCTCCTGGAGCCAGTTCGGCCCGTCGAGGCCGACCAGCGAGAGCAGGCCGTTGATCGCGCCGTTGTCCTGGAGGAGGAAGCCCCAGACGAGGGTCCAGGCGACCACCGAGATGACGACGGGCGAGAAGAAGAGCGTGCGGAACAGGGCGCCGCCCGGGATCCTCCGGTTCAGCAGCACGGCCAGGCCCAGCCCGAGGGCGAGGTTCAGGACGACCACTCCCCCGGAGAAGACCGCGGTCGTGCCGAGCACCGCGCCGATGCTCGGGTCGTTGATCGCCCGCTCGTAGTTCTCGCCGCCCACGAAGGTCATGGAGCCGGTGAAGACGTTCCACTCGTTGAGGCTGAACCAGACCGCGAGCCCGACGGGCAGCAGCACGAACACGATCACACCGAGCAGCTGGGGCGCGATGAAGAGCCAGCCGGCGAGCGCGTCGCGGCGCCGGAGGTTCCAGTAGGCGCCGGCGGGAGCGGATCGGCGGCTGTCCGTCGAGGTCGCGGTCACGGGATCACTTGCCCTGGAGGACGGGCGCGATGGCGTCGCAGACGCCTCCGAGCACCTCGGCGACGTCGGCGTCGGCCGACCACATGCGGTCCAGCGCCGTCTTGCCGACCGAGGTGATCTCGGCGGGGCTCGTCACCGGAGGGGTGGCGGACACGTCGGCGAGCTCGTCGACCACGACGCGGTCGAGCTGCTCGGCGCTGAGGCGGGTGTTGACCTTCGCCAGCTCCTCACCGGACAGCAGCGACTCGCGGGGCGGCGGGAAGAACTGCGCGAGCTTGGCGGAGTTCTCCGGGTTGGTCATGAACGAGAGGAAGCCGGTCGCCTCCTCCACGTGGTCGCCGCCTGCGAGCGCCGCCATGCCGGCCTGGCCGATGTTGCCGTACTCGCCGGCGGGGCCGACGGGCAGCGGGTAGATCTCGAACGGGAACGAGCCGTCGAGCAGGCTCGCGCGCGAGACCTGCGCGGTCGTGAACGCGGCGTCGCCGGCGAAGAAGTCCGCCGTCACGCCGGGTCCGGGGGTCGCGCCGCTGACGTAGACCGAGTCGTGGAAGAACTGGAACGCCTCCACCATCTCGGGCGAGTCCATCGTGCACTGGGTCCCGTCGTCGCTCCACGGCTGGGCTCCCCAGCCCGCCCAGAGGTTCGCGAGGCTCAGCCAGCCCGAGAAGTCGAAGTCGCGGATGATGTAGCCGGCCTTGCCGGTCGACTCGTTGACGGCCGCGCCGATGCGGTCGACGTCCTCCCAGCTGAGCGTCGCGGGGTCGACGGTCTGCCCGGCCTGCGCGATGAGGTCCTGGTTCACGTACAGCGCGAACGGCGAGTTGGAGAACGGGTACGCGTAGAGCTCGCCGTCCTGGCTGAACGACTGCGCCACGCTGGGCAGGATGTCGTCGTACTCCTAGCCCTCGGTCCCCTCGAAGGTCTCGGTCAGCGGAGCGAGCGCTCCGGCGTCGATCAGGTCCTTCGCGATGTCGCCCACCCAGGCGAGGTCGGGGGCGTTGCCGCCCGCGGCCTGCGTGGTCAGGGTCGAGTTGTAGTCCGCGAACGGGAGGGACTCGAAGGTCACGGACTCGATCTCGGGGTGGTCGGCGATGTACTCGTCGGCCATCGAGTCGAACAGGGCGAGCTGCTTCTCGTCGGAGGTCCAGACGGACATCCTCAGAGCGACGGGTGCTGAGTCGTCCCCGCCGCCGGCGGCGCCGCAGCCCGAGAGGGCGGCGATCACTCCGACTGCGGCGAGCGAGGCCATCAGCTTCTTCGCTGGTCTCATCGTCTCTCTTTCTCCAATGGTCTTCTCGGTGTTCCCGGTCAGTACCCGACGACGTCGGGCCAGTGGGTCTCTACGCCGCGCGACTCGAGCCTCGCCTGCAGGCGGGCGACGAGGGCGGGGTCGGCGGCGATCTCGTGGGGCGACAGGTCCTCGGCGAGGGCGAGGGCCGCCAGCTCGCCGACGGCCTCGCCGATGTTCCACTCCACGGGGTGGAGGCGGTACGCGCCGTTGGTGATGTGCGTCGTCCCGATGTTCTTGCCCCCGGGCAGCAGGTTCGTCGGGGTGCGCGGCACGAGGGCGCCGAGCGGGATCTCGAACGGCGAGCACTCCACGTCGAGGTAGTTGTCGCCTCCGGTGGTCGGGTGCAGGTCGATCCGGTACATGCCCACGCCGACGGAGTCGTCGAAGCGCGCGGGGCTCCCCGTCCCGCGGGCGGCAACGGAGATGTCCTGCTCGCGCACCGTGGTGAGCGCGCGGATCCGGCGGGACTCGCGGATGTAGGGGGCCTGCGCGAGGCCGTCGGCGGTGCCCATCACGTCGCCGCGGAGCCGGAGCCCGGGCCAGCCGCGGCCGCCGTCGGGCCGGGGCGCCTCGGTCTGGAGCCAGTAGAAGTACGACAGCGAGAGCGCGCGGGCGCCGGCGAGGTGCTTCTCCGGCTCCGGCACGTCGAGGATCGAGCTGTCGAGGTAGTCGAGCATCGGCCAGTTCGCGAGCACGATGTCGCTGTCGAGCGCGCCCGGCCGGAGGGTCTCGGTCGCGAGGATCCGGCGGAACATCCAGAGGTCGGTGTCCCCGCCCTGCGCGCGCTGGTCCGCGGTGCGGGTGTCGCCCACGGCGTTCACGTGCATCGTGCGGGTCTCGGGGCGCAGCGTCCTCGGGTTCGGCGCGGTGAAGGAGAGGAGCTTCCCGCCCCAGAACGGCACCTCGTACTCATGCCAGTAGTCGTAGTCGGCCGGGCGCTCGATGGTGTGGTCGCCGTCCGCGCTGTCGAAGCCGAAGCACCAGGTGACGGCCTGCACGTTCATCGGGTCGGCGACGGCGGGAGCGCTGGGCTCGCCGTGCTCGTCGCGCGACTCGGAGCCCGTGACGTAGTCGACCTCCGCGAGGGGGAGCAGCTCCCCCGTCTCGGTCGCGTCGACCACGTACCGTCCGGAGACGGCGAGCTCCTCGCCCGAGACCGGGTCGCGCAGCAGGACGCGCTCGATCCGGCCCGGGCCGCCGTCGACGGCGAAGGGGACGACGCCGGTGACGACGCGGATCGCTCCGCTCGAGCGGTAGGGGGCGAGCATCTCGTCGAGCACGGCGACGGCGACGCGGGGCTCGGCGCAGAGCCTGCTCACGAGTCCGCGGCCGGGGTTCAGGCGGTCGTCGCGCATCGCCTCGGCGGTGAGGGGGTAGTTGCGGCGGTAGTAGCCGCGGATGCCGTCGCGGAGGCGCCGGTAGTCGGCGGTGACGCCGAACTGCTCGACCCAGGTGTGCTCGTCCGGCGGGACGCCCTGCGAGGTGAGCTGACCGCCCAGCCACGGGTACTGCTCGGTCAGCACGACCGAGAGGCCGTTGCGGGCGAGGGCGATCGCCGCGGCCACTCCTCCGAGTCCGCCGCCGATCACGGCGACATCTGCTTGCATCGGGGTCACGCGTCCGCCTCGTCCTCGTCGACAGTCTGGGTCATCGGCCTACTACCCGCGGGTAATACGTATTGCCGATTGATTAGACCGTAACGCACGAGTGTCCGGTTGGCAACGGTCTCCGCCGTTCCGAGCGACGCCGCGGCGACCCGCGGGCGTCCTCAGCCGGGAGTGGGCCGGATGTCAGGGCTCGGTGGCATGCTCGACCCCGAGCGCGGCCGGCGGGCGGCGGCGCGGAGCGGAGCAGCATGATCGGGTTGGATCTCACCGGGCGCACGGCCCTCGTCACGGGGTCGGGGCAGGGCATCGGGCTGGCCATCGCGACGACGCTCGCGGAGGCGGGCGCCGAGGTGATCGTGAACGCCCGCTCCGAGCGGTCGATCCGCCGGGCGATCGAGGCGGTCGGCGCGGCGGTGCCGGAGGCGCGGGTGCGCGGAGTCGCGGCCGACGTGTCGACGGAGAAGGGCACGGCCTCCCTCCTGCGCGCGGCCGCCGAGGTGGACGTGCTCGTCAACAACCTCGGGATCTTCGGCTCCGCCGATGCGCTCTCCATCGACGACGACGAGTGGCGCCGCTACTTCGAGGTCAACGTGCTCACCGGCGTGCGCCTCACCCGCGCCTACCTCCCCGGGATGATGGAGCGCGAGTGGGGCCGCGTCCTCTACATCGGCAGCGACTCCGCCGTCGTCACGCCCGCCGAGATGATCCACTACGGAGTGTCGAAGACCGCGCTGCTGGGCGTCTCGCGAGGCTTCGCCAAGGCCGCCGCCGGCACCGGGGTGACGGTGAACAGCGTGCTCGCCGGGCCGACCCACACGGGCGGCGTCGAGGACTTCGTCTACGAGCTGGTCGACCGCGAGCTCCCGTGGGAGGAGGCGCAGCGCGAGTTCATGCGCCTGCACCGGCCGCAGTCGCTGCTGAAGCGCCTCATCGAGCCGGAGGAGATCGCCCACATGGTGGCGTACCTCGCCTCCCCGCTCGCCTCGGCCACCACGGGCGCCGCCGTGCGCGTCGACGGCGGCTACATCGACTCGATCGTGCCGTAGCGCGCGCTCCCGGGGCGCCGGCCGTCAGTGCGGAGGGGCGACCGAGCCGCCGGGGCGCCACGGGCCGCCGATGCGCTCCTGGAGGAGCGGTGCCGCGGGGTCGGCGAGGCGGGCGAGCAGCGCCTCCACTCCGCGGCGGCCGAGCTCGCGGCCGGGCGCGACGAGCAGGTCGAGCGCCGGGTCGGCCAGGTCGGCGACGTCGGGGTCGGAGGCGAGCAGGACGATCGAGAGGTCCTCGGGCACGCGCAGCCCGCGGTGCCGCACCTCGTGCGCGAACCCGACGGCGGCGCCCCCGTTGACGATCACCACGGCGGTCGCGGAGGCGGGGTCGAACGAGCGGGCGAGGGTGCGGCCGCCGTCGGGCGACTCCTCGCAGCGCAGCAGCACGCCCTCGACGCCGCGGGCCGCGCAGGCGAGTGCGAACGCCTCCTGGGTGCGCGCGTAGGGGCCGAAGTCGGCCGCGGCGTCGCGGTCCGGGCCGAGCACGAGCGCCACCCGCGCGTGCCCCAGGCCGGCGAGCCGACCGAGCGCCTCCTCGACCATGCCCTCGAAGTCGATGTCGACCCAGTCGAGGGCGGACGGGTCGCGGGTGCGCCCGATGAGGGCGAAGGGCGTGCCGGAGTCCCGCAGGACCGGTACGCGCTCGTCCTCGCTGGTGACCTGCATCAGCACGACGCCGTCGATCAGGCCGTCGGCGCGCAGGTCGGCGAGGCGGTCGGAGCCGCCGACCGTCGGCCACAGGACGATCGAGTGGTCCTGCTCCGCCGCGGCCTCGGCGGCTCCGAGCAGGAACGAGGTGGCGGTGTTGAGCGGCCGGCTCGACACGAGCGGATAGACGACCGCGACGATCCCCGAGCGGCGCCGCGCGAGGGCGCGGGCCAGGGCGTGCGGCCGGAAGCCGAGCTCGTGCATCGCCGCCCGCACCCGCTCGCGGGTCTCGGGCGAGACGGGCTTGGTGTCGTTGACCACGAACGACACCGTCGCGATCGAGACCCCCGCGAGGCGCGCGACATCCCTCATCGTGGCCACCGCGCCTCCTCCGCTCGCGCCGCCCGGCCGTGGTTGACGCGGGGCGGACGTCTCCCGCATCCTAGGAGACGCGGCCGGTAAAGCGGTTAACCCCGTGTCGGGCCGCCCACCGCCGCACCGTCTCCACCGTCGAAGAAGGAACACCGTGACCACACCCTCCTCCCCCGTCCGCGTCCTCGTCTGGGGCGAGAACCGCCATGAGCAGATCGAGGAGAAGGTCCGCGCGATCTACCCCGACGGCATGCACAGCACGATCGCCGACGGCATCCGCGAGAACCTCGGCGAGCGCGCCACCGTCTCCACCACCACGCTCGACGAGCCCGAGCACGGCCTCACCGAGGACGTCCTCGACGCCACCGACGTGCTCGTCTGGTGGGGCCACATGGCCCACGGCGACGTCTCCGACGAGATCGTCGAGCGCGTCCAGCGTCACGTCCTCTCGGGCATGGGCCTCGTCGTCCTGCACTCCGGCCACTGGTCGAAGATCTTCGGCAAGCTCATGGGCACCACCTGCACGCTGCGCTGGCGCTCGGAGCAGGACCGCGAGCTGGTCTGGACCGTCGACCCCACGCACCCCATCGCCCAGGGGATCCCGCACCCCTTCCTGATCCCGCAGCAGGAGATGTACGGCGAGTTCTTCGACGTGCCGGCGCCCGACGAGCTCGTGTTCCTCTCGACCTTCACGGGCGGCGAGGTCTTCCGCTCCGGCATGACCTGGAAGCGCGGCCACGGGCGCATCTTCTTCTTCTCCCCCGGCGACCAGGACTACCCCGTCTACCACCAGGCCGAGGTGCGCCGCGTGATCGCGAACGGCGTCGAGTGGGTGCGCTCCTCGCGCCCCGAGCGCCGCCTCCCGGTGCTGCAGCGCTACGAGACCGAGGACTTCCACAACGGCCAGGACTACGAGGGAGCGCTCGTCCGATGACGGTCCGCCTCGTCCAGGTCGGCGCCGGCGCGATGGGCCGCGCCTGGATCCGCACCATCCGCGACTCCCCGGACGCCGAGCTCGTCGGCCTGGTCGACCTCGACGTCGACCTCGCCACGGCTGCCGCGGAGGAGGAGGGGGTCGGCCCGGTCGCGGTCGGCACCTCCGTCGCCGAGGTCGCCGCGCGCTCCGGCGCCGACGCCGTGGTCAACGTGACCGTGCCGCGGGCGCACCTGCCCGTCAGCTCGGAGGCGCTGTTCGCCGGGCTGCCCGTGCTCTCCGAGAAGCCGATCGCGCCGACCATCGCCGAGGCGCTGGTGCTCGCGGCGACGGCCGAGGCCTCGGGCCGGCTCCTGATGACCAGCCAGTCGCGCCGCTACTACGCGGCGATCACCGCCTTCCGCGAGCAGATCGCCGGGCTCGGGCAGCTGGGCACCGCCTCCGTGCACTTCGCGAAGGCGCCCCGCTTCGGCGGCTTCCGCGACGAGATGGACCACGTGCTCCTGGTCGACATGGCGATCCACGCCTTCGACGCGGCGCGGTACCTGCTCGACAGCGACCCGGTCGCGGTCTACTGCGAGGAGTACAACCCGGCCTGGAGCTGGTACGCCGACGGAGCCGCGGCGAGCGCCGTGTTCGAGTTCGCCGGCGGAGTGCGCTTCAGCTACACCGGCAGCTGGTGCGCCGACGGCCTCGAGACCTCGTGGAACGGCGACTGGCGCGTGAACGGGGCCGGCGGCACCGCGCACTGGGACGGCGACGGCGCTCCGGAGTGGCAGTCGCGCGAGTCGGAGGCGGTGCGGACCGCCACGCTCGAGCCCGTGCCCGAGGAGATAGCGGGCTCGCTCGCGGAGTTCGTGCGGGTGCTGGGCTCGGGGGCGGTGCCCTCGGGCGAGGTGCACTCGAACGTGCGGAGCCTCGCGATGGTGGAGGCGGCGGTCCGCTCCTCCGAGACGGGTGCGCGGGTGCGGCTCGACGACGTGCTGGAGGAGGGGTACGCGGAGGCGCTGACGCTCGCGCGCGACGAGCGAGTCCGCGCGGCCCTCGGCTCCTGGGGCTCGGCCGCGGAGGGCCTCGCGCGCTGACCACGCCGCCTGGCGGATCTCGAGGCGTCCGTGCGGCGGACTGCGGCACGCGGCGTCTCGAGACCCCCGCCCGGTCGCGGCTCCGCCACCGCGCGTTCGCCGGGCGGACACCTGCGGGCGGCGGCGCGTTCACCGGGGGCGGCCAGCGTGGGCGGGTTCCTTCGAAGCCGCTCAGGAGACCCGTGTCCTCTCGTCATACCCGCACCCGCACCGCCGCCCTCGCCCTCACCGTCACCCTCGCCGGCTGCACCCTCGGAGCCGCGGCCCTGCCCGCCTCCGCCGCGGGCGACTCCTTCTTCACCCGTATCGCCACGGTGCCGGCCTACCTCAACGCGGCCGACCCGTCCGCCGACTCCGCCGTCGCCGAGATCTCGAGCGCGTCGCCCGACGGCCGCCTGGTCTACTCGACGGACTCCGCCGGGCAGCGCATCGACGTCCTCGACATCTCGGACCCCGACGCCCCCGAGCCGCGCGGCGGCGTCGGCGTGGGCGGCGAGCCGACGTCGGTCTACGCGACCGGCGAGTACGTCCTCGCGGTGGTCGACACGAGCGACGGCGACTTCGCGAACCCCTCCGGCCACGTCAGCGTGCTGCACGCCGACGACCTCGCGCCCGTCGCGAGCATCGAGCTCGGCGGCCAGCCCGACTCCATCGACGTCACCACCGACGGCTCGACCGCGGTCATCGCGATCGAGAACCAGCGCGACGAGGACCTCGCCCCCGAGGGCGGCGAGGAGGGCGACCTCCCGCAGGCGACCGCCGGGGAGCTCGTGGTGATGGACCTCGCAGGGGACCCCTCCGCCTGGGTGCCGGAGCACGTCGACCTCACCGGTCTCGCCGGCCTCGACACCCCGTCGGACCCGGAGCCCGAGTACGTCTCGATCAACCCGGCCGACACGGCCGTCGCCGTGACGCTGCAGGAGAACAACGCCGTCGCGATCGTCGACCTGGCCACCCGCTCCGTCACCGCCTCGTACACCGCGGGCACCGCCTCCGTCGGCGGCATCGACACGCTCGACGACGACTCGATCTCGCTGACCGGCTCGATCACCGACGTCCCGCGCGAGCCCGACGCGATCGGCTGGGTCGGCGACGACCACGTCGCGATCGCGAACGAGGGCGACTGGAAGGGCGGCACGCGCGGCTGGTCGATCCTCGACGCCGCGACCGGGGCCGTGCAGTGGGACGCCGGGAACTCGTTCGACCACCTCGCGGTGCGCCTCGGGCTCTACCCGGACAAGCGCTCCGACGCGAAGGGCTCCGAGCCCGAGGGCCTGCTCTCGGCCACCTTCGACGGCGTCCCCTACGTGTTCGTCGGCGCCGAGCGGGCGAACTTCGTGGCCGTCTACGACGTGTCGGAGCCGACCGCGCCGCGCTTCGTGCAGGCGCTGCCGTCGACGCCCGGCCCGGAGGGGCTGCTCGCCCTGCCCGAGCGCGACCTGCTGGTCGTCTCGAGCGAGACCGACGACGCCGAGGCCGCCGTCCGCGCGAGCGTGCAGCTCTACGCGCTCGGCGCCTCCGCCCCCGCGTTCCCGACCGTGCTGTCGGCCGACGTCGACGGATCGCCGCTGCCCTGGGGCGCGCTCTCGGGCCTCTCGACCGACCCGGCGGCGCCCGACCGTCTGTACGCGGTGAGCGACAGCGCCTACGCGCCGAGCACCCTCCACTCGATCGACACCTCCGTCTCGCCGGCGCTGCTCGACACGACGCTCACGGTGACCGAGGGCGGCGAGCCCGCCGCTCTGGATCTGGAGGGGATCGCCGCCCGGATCGACGGCGGCTTCTGGGCCGTGACGGAGGGCGGGACAGGCGACGGCAACGCGCTCCTGCGACTCGACGCGGACGCCGCGGTGACCGAGCGGATCGCCCTGCCCGCGGAGCTCGCCTCAGCGCTGGGCAAGCAGGGCTTCGAGGGCGTGACCGTCGAGGACGGCGCCGCCGGTGAGATCGTCTGGACGGCGCTGCAGCGCGAGGCCTCGATCGACGCCGACGGAGTGGTCCGGATCGGGCGCTACGACGTCGCCGCCGACAGCTGGAGCTTCTTCGGCTACCCGCTGGAGGCCGTGTCCGGGGCGGACGGCGACTGGAACGGGCTCTCGGAGATCACGCTGACCCCCGCGGGCACGCTCGCGGTGATCGAGCGCGACAAGCTCAACGGGCCGGACGCCACGCTGAAGGCCGTGTACACGGTGCCGCTGCCGACGGAGGCCGGCGCGGCGGTCGGCGAGACGCTGCCGATGCTCGAGAAGACCCTCGCGGTCGACGTGCTGCCCGCGCTGCAGGCCGGGAACGGCTGGACCCAGGAGAAGCTCGAGGGCCTCGGGATCACCGGCTCCGGCGAGGTGTTCGCGGTGACCGACAACGACGGCGTGGACGACGCGAACGGCGAGACGGTGCTCGCATCGCTCGGCTCCGCGGAGTCCGTATTCGAGGCGGGGACGGTGCCGACTCCGGGGTCGACGGCTGAGCCGACAACGGCGCCGACCGCGCAGCCCACGGTCGCGCCGACGACTGAGCCGACCACGGCGCCGACCGCGCACCCCTCGGCCGAGCCGAGCCGCACGCCGGCTCCCGCTCCGGCCGGCGCCGTTCCTCCGCGGACCGGCTCGGGACTCGCGAGCACCGGCGTCGAGACGGGCTGGACCGCCGCGGCGGCTCTCGCCCTGCTCGCCGGTGGAGCGCTCGCGCTCGGAGTCACGCGCCGCCGCCGCGACGCGCGCTGACGGACGCCGACGGCCCGGGGGACAGTGTCCTCCGGGCCGTCGGCGTTCCCCCGCGCGAGCGGGGCGGGTGGTCGGGTGTCAGCTTCCGGTGGGGGCGTCCGCGGGAGGCGTGGGCTTCGAGCCGTCGGTGGGCGGGGTGGGCGCGTCGGCCGGCGGCGTCGGCGCGGAGCCGTCGGCGGGCGGGGTCGGCGCATCCGTCGGCGGCGTCGGTGCCGAGCCGTCGCTCGGGGGCGTCGGAGCGGTGCCCTCGGCGGGCGCGTCCGTCGACGGCGCACCGGTCGACGGCGCACCGGTGGACGGAGCGTCGGTCGAGGTGGAGTGCAGCGGGGTGGCGCTGGAGGTCGGCGTGCTCGACGGCGTCGCGGCGAACGCGGCGGTCGAGCCGAGCGCGACGAGTCCGAGGGCGCCGACGGCGATGCCGATGGTCAGGGCGCGCTTCTTCGGACGGCGCGGCCCGAAGCTCGAGCCCTTCTCGGCGGGGGTGGTCGACTCGGTCATGGGTGTCTCCTCGTTCCGGCCCGGTGCCGACCCCGTTCGGGATCGGTTGCGGCCGGTTCCATCTCAGATTCGAAGGCGAATCTGAAGCCGGACTTAAGAACAGACCCTCCACAGCAGACGCCGGGTGCGCCCCGATCCGCGGCCCCTAGATTCGAGCACATGCCCTCCTCCGCCCGTGTGCTCCTCATCGAGGACGACGACGCCATCCGCTCCTCCGTCGAGACCGCGCTGCGCAGCGAGCGCTTCACGGTCCGTGGTCTCGTCTCCGGCGAGGACCTCGCCCGCGAGCTGAGCACCTTCGCTCCGGACCTGGTGATCCTCGACTGGATGCTCCCCGGACCGAGCGGCATCGTGCTCGCCGAGCGGATCCGCCGCAGCAGCGACGCGGCGGTGATCATGCTCACCGCCCGCGACGCCGTCGACGACCGCCTCCGCGGCTTCGACGAGGGCGTCGACGACTACGTGGTGAAGCCGTTCGTGCTCGCCGAGCTCGTCAAGCGCGTGACCGCCGTGCTGCGCCGCCGCGGCCGCATCCCGTCCGTCGTCGAGATCGGCGACCTCGTCGTCGACCCGGAGTCGGGCCGCGCCCGCCGCGGCGGCGTCGCCCTCGACCTCACCGCGACCGAGTTCCGCCTCCTCGCCTTCCTCGCCGGGAACCGCGGCCGCACCCTCACCAAGACCCAGATCCTCACGCAGGTCTGGGGCTACGACCACGTCGACCCGAACCTCGTCGAGGTGCACCTCAGCTCCCTCCGCAAGAAGATGGAGGCGCACGGCGACCGGCTCGTGCACACCGTCCGCGGCCTCGGCTACCGGGTGGAGGCGTGAGCCGCGCCCAGCCGGGCGCGCTGCGGACGGGCTCGCTCCGCCTCCGCACCGTCCTGGCCGTGCTCGCTCTGCTGGCCGTGCTGCTCCTGGCCCTCTCGGCGACGGTGCAGGCGGTGCTCGGCGAGCGCCTCCGCGACCAGATCGAGGAGCGGCTGCAGGACCGCGCCTCCGCCGCCGCCGCGCTGGTCGGCACGATCGCCGACGACGCCCTCGCCTCGCGCCTCTCGGCGCAGGGCGTCTCGGTGCGGATCACGAGCCCCGAGGGCGAGGACGTCGTGGCCGGGCCGAGCCCGGAGCAGCTGCGCCTGGGCCCGGGAGCCGCCGACCAGCTCGGAGAGCCGCCGTCGCCGCCCGGCACGAGCTCCTCCTCCGGAGCCGTCCCGCCCCGAGCCGCCTCCGCCGCCGCCACCGTCGTCTCGAGCAGCGTCGCCGCCGACGACGAGCTGATCACCCTCGAGTCGACCCTGAGCGACGGCACCCGCCTCGAGCTCACCAGCGAGGCCGGATCGGTCGGCAGCACCCTCGCGCAGCTGAACGGGATCCTGCTCGGCGCGTCGGCCGTGTTCCTCCTGCTGGCCGCGCTCGCGCTGATCGTCGTGGTCCGCGCGACCCTCCGGCCCCTCGAGCGGATGACCGACGTGGCCCGCGACATCGCGCACGGCGACCGCGGGCGGCGGCTGCGCCCCTCCCGTCCGCGGACCGAGCTCGGCCGCACCGCGACCGCGTTCGACGAGATGCTCGACGACCTCGAGCAGGCCGAGCGCAGCGCCCTCGCCGCCGAGGCGACGGCCCTCGCGGCGGAGCAGCGGATGCGCGCGTTCGTCTCGGACGCCGCGCACGAGCTGCGGACGCCGGTCGCCGGCATCCAGGCCGCCGCCGACGCGCTCGTCCGCGCCGACGGCGGCGAGCAGGAGCGCGAGCGCCTCTCGGTGCACGTCGTGCGGGAGTCGCTGCGCGCGGGCCGCCTCATCCAGGACATGCTGCTGATGGCGCGGCTGGACGAGGGCCTGGCTGTGGAGTCGCGTCCGCTGGACCCCGCGGGCGTCGCCGAGGCCGCGATCGAGCGCCAGGAGCTGCGCCGCCCGGGCCTCGCGATCGAGCTGCACCGGCCCGCCGAGCCGCTCCGGGTCAGCGCCGACGCCGACCGGCTGGCCCAGGTGCTCGGCAACCTCCTCGAGAACGGTGCCCGCTTCGCCCGCTCCCGGATCGACGTCGCCGTCGAGGCGGCCGCCGACTCCGTCACGATCACCGTCGACGACGACGGCCCCGGCATCGCCGAGGCCGACCGTGAGCGCGTCTTCGACCGCCTCGTCCGCCTCGACGACGCCCGCAACCGCGCCGACGGCGGCTCGGGCCTCGGCCTGCCGATCGCGCGCGGGCTGGCCCGGGCGCTCGGCGGCGACCTGGTGGCGCAGGAGGGACCGGTGGGAGCGCGGTTCCGGGTGACGCTGCCTCGCGCGGGCTGACGCCGCCCCGCTCCCCCTAGGCTCGACGGGCGCGCGGGCCCCGCTCCGCCGGGACGGCAGGAGTGGCTCCATGGACAGGGACGACGCGGAGCAGCGTGTCCGGCAGGCCCGCGACGAGGCCCCGAGGTTCGGGAGCGGTCCCCTGCTCGCCACCTTCACCGTCCGCCACCGCCGCGGACTCGACGTCGCCTTCGTGCTCGACGGCGCCGACGGGGACTTCCAGATCGGCATGGGCGCCGCGTCCGACGACTTCCGGAGCGTCCTCACCGTCGGCGTCGACCGCGAGGACGGCCGCATCCGCGGCGTCTCCAGCTGGACCGTCGACGGCCGCGAGAGCCGCGTGCCCGTGCGGATCCTGCACCGCTCCGCCACCGTGATCATCGTGGAGGCCGCTCCCCTCCCCCTCGACCGGCGCCCGTCCTCGCTCAAGTGCTGGTCCTTCCTCCGCCGCGCCTCCGCCGACCACCACTCCGACGTGCTCGGCTTCGTGTCCCCCGACCTGGCCGACCTCCCCCCGGTCCGACTCCTCACCGATCCGCGGGCGCGGCGCGGGCGCTGAGCCGGCCTCCCGCGCGAGGCGGCGGATCCCGCCCGACCCGCAGGCGCCGGTGCGATCATGCGCTGACGCGACCCGCCCGGAGGTCCGCCCGACCCGGAGGAGCGCCCGTGACGCAGGAGGTGCAGTCGTCCCGGCTGCGGTCGCTCGGGAGCGAGGCGTTCTTCGGGGCGACGGTGGTCGTCGCGGCGGCGTGGTCGGGTGCCCGGGCGTTCCAGCTCTACGGAGGGTGGGGCGTGGTGCTCGCGGTGGCCGCGGTGATCGTCGCGGTGCTCGGCTTCGGGCTCCGGCGGCGCGTCGAGGAGCGGTGGTCCCGGCCGAGGCTCGAGAGGCTGCGAGCCGAGCATCCGGACGGCGGCGTCACCGCGGTGCTGAACACTCCGGAGACGCTGGCCTCGCTGCGGACGCTCGCGGTCGCCGGAGCCGCGGTCGACCTCCCGGCGCTGCGCGCGGCGAAGCCGGACCCCGTGCTGCTGGCCGTCGTCACCGCGAGGGCGCTCTCGCTGTTCCGCGCCGACGCGGACCTCTCGCCGATCGCGTTCCTGCCCCTCACCGCCGGGGACGCCCCCGAGTCGGTGACGGGCTACCACCACGGTCACGCGCTCACGGCTCCCGTTCTCACGGTCCGGCAGCAGGGGACGGAGCAGCGGCTCGCCCTCTTCCCCGCCGACGGCGCGCGGACGATCACCGGTGTCCTCGGCTGCTGAGCGAGGCCCGCTGCGCATCGCCGGGAGTCTCCGCCCCGCGGCGGATCCGGCAGCGCCGCGCCGCGCGTAGCGTCGGGCGATGGACATGTCACTGCTCGGCACCAGCGTGGTCGCCGCCCTGTGCGGGGCCGCGTATCTCGGAGTCGCGATCCTCGCGGTCGCGCAGGTCCTCCGCTCCGGCCTCGATCCCCTGCGGAAGGGCCTGTGGACGATCGCCGTCGTGGTGGCGCCCTTCCTGGGGTCGATGGCGTGGTTCCTCGTCGGGCGGCCCGGAGCCCGAGCCTGAGACGCGGCTCAGCCCGCACCCATGCCTACGATCACCGATCGCGCAAGCACCTGCTCGCGGGGCGCCCGCACGTCAGCATGAGCGGGATGAACACGATCGAGGAGGCGGGCGCCTGGGCGCGCGCTCTGGTGCGCCGCGAGTTCGGCGTCGGCCTCGTCGACCTGGAGCCCGTCGTCGGCGGACTCGACCACAGAGCGCGCGTCTGGTGCGCGGCCGACGGCTCCGGGGCGCTGTGGAGCGTCAAGGCGTCGGCCCGCGACGGGCGCTTCGGACTCGCGCTCTCGGCGTCGCTGGGCGAGTCGGGGGTGCCGGGCGTCGCGGCGCCGCACCGCGCCTCCGACGGGCGCCCCTGGGCGGAGGACCGGGGGCTGCGGGTCTCGGTCGCGCCGTGGATCCTCGGCGAGGACGCCGTCGACTCCGGCGAGGACGCCCTCGACTGGGAGGGGTTCGGCGCGGTCCTGCGCTCCGTGCACGACGCCGAGCCGCCGACCCTCGCGCCTCCCGTGCGGCGGGGCATCCGCCGCGTCCGCCGTCCGCTCGCCGACCTCCTCGCCGAGACCGACGAGAGGATCGACGCGCAGCCGGAGCCCCGCCCCCGCCTCACCGCGCTGTGGCGCGCGAACCGCTCCCGCCTCGACGCCCTCGCCGGCGCTGAGCGGCGGCTGAAGCGCGCCCGCACGCCCACTTCCCGCGTGCCCCTCCACGGCGACCCGCATCCCGGCAACGTCGTCATCGACGAGAGCGGCCGCCCCTGGCTGATCGACTTCGACGAGGCCACCGTCGCCCCGCGGGAGGCCGACCTGCTCCTGATCGAGCTGGGCGTCATCTACTCGCGGCCGATCAGCGACGTGCAGCGCTCGGCGTTCCGCGCGGGCTACGGCGAGGCCCTGATCGACGACGAGCGGATCATCCGCTTCGGCTGCGTCCGCGCGGTCGAGGACGTGGCCGCCACTGTCGCGCTGGCCCTCGCCGACCCGGAGCCGGAGGAGCGCGAGGCCGCCCCCGTGCCCGCCTCCCGCCTCGGCCGCGCCGCCTCGGCGCTGCCCGTCCCCACTCCGCTCGACCTGCTCGCCGGCCAGCTCGGCCCGCACGGCCTCGTCTCGCTCGTCGAGACCGCCCTCCGCCGCCCCGCCTGACGCGGCCCTCCGAC
>NZ_PSUV01000022.1:0-54816 GCF_002931985.1 Rathayibacter sp. AY1H2
GCCGGAGCCTCGGTGACGGCGGGGGAGGGCGCCGGTGCGGGGCTGCCGGTCACGACCGGGAGCTCCGCGCCGGGCCCGATCGGCAACGGCCCGGGCCTGCCCTCCGTTCCGGTCCCGACCCCCGCACCCAGCACTCCGGTCCCGGTTCCTGTTCCGATCGTGACTCCCCCACCGGACACTCCGGCTCCGGCAGCGACGCACGTACCGAGCACTCCGGCGTCGGTCCCCACAGAGGCGCCGAGCACCTCCGCTCCGGTCTCGACTCCCGCACCGGTCACGACCCCCACTCCGGCCGCACCTCCCGCTCCGGCCGCACCGGCCCTCGCGCTCGACACCGACGGCCGGCTGCTGCCCGATGCCCGGGGCACCGCCGCGCCCGGCGCCGAGGTGCTCCTCGAGGACGCCTCCGACGGACACCGCGTGGGCTCCGCCACCGCCGACGCCGACGGCTCCTGGACCGCGCCGGCGCTCCCCCTCCCCGCGGGCAGGACCACGGTGCTGGCGCGCACCGCCGCAGGAGTCAGCGCCCCCGAGACGGTCGACCTGCGCGCTCCGGTGCTCCTCGCCCGGGCCGCGTCGAGCGGGGGCGCGGTCGGCGTGCTCGTGCTCGCCGACCCCGACGCGGACGGCCTCGACCTCCTGGTCGACGGCGAGCAGGTGCGGTCCCTCGCTCCCGGAGCCCCCGTCCTCGCCGCGACCCTGGAGGTCGGTCCCGGGAGGCACACGATCGGCGTCCGCTACTCCTCCCCGGACGGGCGGACGGGACCCGTCGCCGCCGTGTCCGTCGATGCGGGCTGAGGCGCGCGGACCGCCCCGTGCCCCACCGTTATCCTGGGCGGATGCAGCCCGAACCCGCCGCGTCCGCGACTCCCCGGCCCGCCCCCGCGAGCACCCGTCCGACGGGCAGCGACGCCGCGTGGTCCGGCGCCCGGCCCGCGGGAAACCACTGGACCCTGACCTTCGCCTGCCCCGACCAGCCGGGCATCGTGCACGCCGTGTCCGGTGCCGTCGTCCAGGCCCGCGGCAACATCACCGAGAGCCAGCAGTTCTCGAGCGCCGACACCGGCCGCTTCTTCATGCGCCTGCAGGTGGAGTCGCCCATCAGCCGCGAGGAGTTCGCCGCCGCCCTGCTGCCCATCACGGAGCACTACGGGATGACCTGGCGCCTCGACGTCGTCGGCCGGCCGCTGCGCACCCTCGTCCTCGCCTCCACCGCCGCGCACTGCGTCAACGACCTGCTCTTCCGCCAGCGCGCCGGGCAGCTCGCGGTGGACATCCCGATGATCCTGTCCAACCACGGCAGCCTGCGCGACCTCGCCGAGTTCTACGGCGTGCCCTTCGAGTCTCGCCCCGTGGTCTCGCCGGAGTCGAAGCGCGGGTTCGAGGAGCGCGTGCTGGAGGTCGTCGAGGAGCACGACGTCGAGCTCGTGGTCCTCGCGCGCTACATGCAGATCCTCTCCCCCGAGCTCTGCGCGCGACTGGCCGGCCGCGCTATCAACATCCACCACTCGTTCCTGCCGGGCTTCAAGGGCGCGAACCCCTACAAGCAGGCGCACGCCCGCGGCGTCAAGCTGATCGGGGCGACCGCGCACTTCGTCACCAGCGACCTCGACGAGGGGCCGATCATCGAGCAGAACGTGGTGCGCGTGGACCACTCGCACTCGGTCGCCCAGCTCGTGGCGATCGGGCAGGACGAGGAGAGCCGCACGCTCACGCAGGCGGTCAAGTGGTTCGCGGAGGACCGGGTGCTCCTCGACGGGGCCCGCACCATCATCTTCCGCTGACCTCCGGCGGCTAGCATGGTCGGCGTGAATCGAGCAGGAGCGGACACCGCGGGCACCGACATCAGGATCGGCCCGAACGCGATCCTCCGGTTCCTCCTGGAGCTCGTCGCGCTGGCGACCTTCGCCCTCTGGGGCTTCGCGTCGTGGGACCTCCCGTGGAACATCGTCCTCGGCATCGGCGCTCCGGTGGTCGCCGCGCTGGTCTGGGCGCTCTTCCTCTCGCCGCGTGCGGTCCTCGCGATCGACGTCTACGGCCGCTCGCTGATCGAGCTGCTCGTGATGGGCGCCGCCGCGCTGGCGTGGCTGGACCTCGGCCAGCCGGTCGTCGCGATCGTCTTCGGCGTCCTCGCCGTCGTCTCCGGCGTCATCGCGGGACGCCGCTCCCTCTGATCCTGACGGCGGCCGCTCAGGCCGAGGGGGCGCTCGCTCGGAGCCGTCCACCGCTGTCCCCGAGGGTGTACCGCGGTCCCCGTGCGCTCGCCGCCGCTCGGAGCGGGACCGAACGCGTCGTCCCGGCTCGCAGCGGCAGGTCGCCACCGCGCTCTCCCGTCGATGCACCTCCGGGGATGCGCCACCGCAGCGGGATCCCGGGCCGATCGCACTGCCGGGGCCCCAGTCGGAGATGCTCCGCCCCGCCTGATCGTCGATCTCTCCCCGACCCGCTCCCGCCTCCCCTCTCGAGCCGTTCCCCCACGCAGCCCGGCCGGTCCTGCTCCCGGCACGCACCACGAGCCGCCCCGTCTCCGCCTCCCCGGCCCGGGAACGGCGAACGGCCGCCCCCGCCGCTCCTGGAGGAGCAGGGGGACGGCCGTTCGCGGCGGTCGCGGAGGACTACTCCGCGGCGCCCGCCTCACGCTGCGCCAGGGCGCGGCGTCGGAGGCCGGTGATCACAGCACCTGCACCGAGGAGGGCGAGGGCGGCGGCTCCGAGGAGACCGCCGTCGAAGCCCGTCGACGGGAGGCCGCCGGCGCCGTGGCCGGGCGCGCCCGGTCCGGCGGTCGGCGTGGAGGTGGGCTCCCCCGGTCCGGCGGTGGGACCGGCCGTCGGCGTCGCGGTCGGCTCCGGGGTGCCCGTGGGCTCCGGAGTCGCGGTCGGCGTCGGGGTGGGGGTGACCGCCTCGGTGACGTCGACGCTCACGAGCGTCGCGAGTCCCGAATCGGTGTAGGCGACACGGCCGAGGTAGCGGGCCGGGCCCGCCAGGTTCGACCAGGAGACCGCGTACGCGATCGGCTCGCCCTGCACGGCGTCGACCACGGCGGGGTCGGTGCTCAGCGAGCCGAGACCGTTCTCCGGAGTGATGACGAAGCTGCGGAAGTCGAACGTGACGGTCGAGGATCCCGGAGCGGTCGAGTAGACATCGGCCTGGACCGTGTACTCGCCCGGAGCGGGGTCGGCGATGTCGACGCGCTCGTCGGCCGAGCCGGTCGCCGAGGTGAAGACCTTGTCGGTGCTCTCGCTGGTGACGGTGAGGTCGAGGTCGGCCGCGTCGTCGAGCGAGTCGAGATCGAAGCGGGCGAACTCGGCGCCCTCCGGCACCACGACGGTGGTCGTCAGCGACTTCCCCGTGGGGAGCGTCGCCGAGTGGCCGTCGGCGGCGGTGGCGTCCTCGGCGAGGACACCCTCGGCGAGACCGCTCGCGGTGAGCGGCAGCGCGCCGGTGATGCCGGGCGTGACCGTCACCGTGCCGGTGCCGGTCGAGCCGGTGCCGGAGACCTCGTAGGGCGCGTCCAGCAGGACGGGGCGCACCGCGATCGGGCTGCGGACGTCGTGCTCCGCGCTCGCCCAGGTCAGGTAGCCGGTGGCGAACTGGTTGAGCGCCGCCGAGCCGGTGGTGAAGGAGACCGTGTACTCCGCCGTCTGGCCCGCACCCGTGAAGGAGAGGGTTGAGGGCGAGACGACGGTGTCGATCCCGGCGAGGCCGTCGACCGAGGCGGTGTAGGTGCCCGCGCCGGTCGAGGTGACCGTGCGGGTCACAGTCTGCGTGCCCGCGAGGGCGCCGATCGCGATCGAGGCCTGGTTGAGGTCGGACGGGTCGATCGCGGCGATCGGGTCGATCACCGGGTTCGAGGTGAAGACGTAGCCCGCACCCTTGAGGAACGCGATCCAGTCCTCCGTGCCGCTCTGGTAGAGCAGCCCGGGGTCGAGGAACGCGGCCGGGTCGACGTGTCCGGCGCCCTGGGCGAAGACGTCCTCGGACGCGGCGCCCGACTGGTCGACGCTGTCGTAGGCGGAGGTCATCATGGCCGACTTCACCGCGGACGGCGAGGCCTTCGGGGTCGCGCCGAGGATCAGCGCGCCGAGGCCCGCCACGTGCGGCGACGACATCGAGGTGCCGGACTCGAACGCGAAGGCGGGGTCGTCGCCCTCGGCGTTGAAGCTGTCGGCGAGGATCGCGACGCCGGGCGCCGTGAGGTCGGGCTTCAGCACGTCGGCGCCGTCCGCCTCAGCGGGTCCGCGCGACGAGAAGCCGGCGACCTGCGGGACGGGGATGGAGGCTCCGGACGAGTTGCCCTCGGAGAGGGTCACGGTCGCACCGGCGGTGCCGGCGTAGGTCGTGATCGCCTGGTAGGCCTGCGAGTCGATCTGGATGCTCGGGACCGAGTGGTCGTCGACGTGCAGGGCGTTCGGGGTCGGGTTGAGCAGCAGCATGCCGATGCCGCCGGCCCGCTCGACCTCGGCCGACTTGGAGACGCGCGCGGTGACGCCCGCGGTGCAGGCGACGATCGTGCCCTTCACCTTGTCGGGGTCGAGGGTGCCGGTCTCGCAGATGGCGGGGTTCTCGGCGCCCGAGCGGACGACGTCGGCGCTGTTCACCAGCGGTCCGGTGACGTCCTCGTGGACCGAGATGGATCCTCCGACGAACTTCTGGCCGTCGCCGAGAGCGGCGGTCGCGGTGTAGGTCGGGATGGAGGACGCGGCGACCGTGGTGTACCAGGGCGACGCGTGGTCGAGCGTGGAGGCGCCCGCACCCGAGTTGCCGGCCGAGGCCGCGACGAAGACGCCCGCGGCGGCGGCGTTGAGGAACGCCTCGTCGATCGCGGTCAGGGTCGAGGTGGCCGAGCCGCCGCCGATCGAGAAGTTGATGACGTCGACGCCGTCCTTGGTCGCGGCGTCGATGGCCGCGAGGATGCCCGCTCCGGAGCAGAAGTCGTCGTCGTCGGTGCCCTCGTCGGGTCCGTTCCAGCAGACCTTGTACGCGGCGACCTTGGCGGCCGGGGCGACTCCGGAGATCTTCCCGTAGTCGTAGCCGTCGACGCTCGCCTCGACGCCGTTGTTGCCGGCTGCCGTGCTCGCGGTGTGCGAGCCGTGTCCGTCGGCGTCGCGCGGGGAGCGGTACTCGGGGTTGTCCGTCGAGCCGACCTCCTCGTCCGCGAGGAACCACCGTGCGCCGATGAGCTTCTGGTTGCACTCGTCGCCGTCCCACTGCTCGGAGGCGGGGAGCCCCGGCGAGCAGGAGCCGACGAAGGTGCCGCCGTCCGACTTCACGAAGGAGGTGGTGGTGCCGTCCGTGTAGGGGGCCGCTCCGGGCGAGGTCGCCAGGGGCGCGCCTGCGAAGGAGGGGTTCTCGGGCGCGATGCCGGAGTCGATGACGCCGACGACGACGCCCTCGCCCGCCTTGTCGATGCCGCCCAGCTTCTGCCAGACGCCGTTCTCGCCCTCGAGGCCGAGGAAGTCGGTGGAGCGCTGCTGTCCGGTGTCGGGCACGGGGGTGCCGGCGGCGGCCGCGGCGAGCGGCGAGGCCTGCGCGGCGCGGTCGACCTTCAGGTTCTCGACCTTGCGGACCTGGGCGACGTCGCGGCGGCTCGCGAGCTCGCCCGCCTGCTCGCCCGAGAGGGTCGCGGAGAAGCCGTTGAGGGCGACGGTGTAGTGGTAGCCGATGGCGGCGTCGACCGCGGAGGCGACGTCCTCCTGGCGCTGCTCGAGGTGGGCGGAGTAGTCCTCCACCGGAGCCGAGGCGGCATGCAGCTGCGCACCGTCGACGGGCGCCGTGCGGGCGAAGCGGGCATCGCTGCCCTGGTAGGTGGCCGCGGAGGGCTCGACGAGGGTGACGACGTAGTCGCCGTCGTCGAAGCTCTGGCCGACGGAGAGGCCGCCGACGAGTGAGGCACTGCCGGCGAGAGGGGCGGCACTGGCGCCGGTGGTGGCGAAGGCCGCGGTCGCGGCGACCCCGAGGACGGCGAGGCCCGCGAGGATGCGCCTCTCAGCGCGGCGGACGGGTGGTCGGTGGGACAGGTGGATCGGCAATCGATGTCCTTACTCACATTCGCTGGGAACCGGATCGGTTTCCACACAGAAACGACCCTACGAACTCGATTGCTCAGCTTTGTTACGAACAGGTAACGAAGTTGACACCGAAAGGGGCCGATCCATTGGCACTCCCCCCTCCGCGAGTGCTAATTTATTCGCGTTGAGCCGGGTCGGCTCAACTCTTGGAACTCTTCGTTGCACGACTGAATGGAGTGATCTCATGGCTGTCACCTACGACCCCGTCCGCGAGCTGGACCGCCTCGCCACCGCCCTCCTCGGCTCCGGTCAGGGGCCCCGCCGGATGCCGATCGACCTGTACCGGGACGGCGACCACTACGTCCTCACCGCCGACCTCCCCGGCATCGACCCCGGGTCCGTCGACGTCGACGTGGACGGGCAACTCCTCACCATCCGCGCCCAGCGCACCGTCGCGGGCGGCGACGACGTCACCTGGATCACCCGGGAGAGCCAGTCGGCGACCTTCGTCCGCCAGCTGAGCCTCGGCCAGGGCGTCGACACCGAGCGCATCGCCGCGTCCTACGACAACGGCGTGCTCTCGGTGACCATCCCGGTCAGCGAGAAGGCGCGTCCCCGCCGCATCGAGGTCGTCTCGACCGCCCGCCCCGAGCAGGTGCGGATCGGCGAGGCGGCCGCCGAGTAGGACGACGAGCGAGGGCCCGTCCGCGATCGTGCGGGCGGGCCCTCCGCGTGTCCGCACGCCCTACGCTGGCCGGATGCGCGCCTCCTCCTCCGACACCGCTGTCGGCGTCCTGCTCCCCCGCGATCTCCCCGCCTCCGAGGTGCTCGTCTACGCCCGCCGCGCCGAGGAGCTCGGCTTCGACGAGCTCTGGGTGGTCGAGGACCTCGGCTTCCGCGGCGGCATCGCCCAGGCCGGCGCGGTACTCGCCGCCACCGAGCGGATCGTCGTCGGCATCGGCATCCTGCCCGCCGCCGTCCGCACGGCGGCCTTCACCGCGATGGAGCTCGGCACTCTCGCCGAACTGTTCCCCGGCCGCGTCCACGCCGGCATCGGGCACGGGATGCCGCACTGGATGCGCGGCCTCGGCGTCTGGCCGCGCAGCCCGCTCACCCTGCTCGAGGAGCAGTTCGACGCGATCCGCTCGCTGCTCTCCGGCGAGCGCACCGACCGCTCCGGCCGCTACGTGCACGTGGACGGCCTCGTCCTGGAGTCGCCGCCCGCCGTCGTGCCGCCGCTGCTGGCCGGCGTCCGTGGACCGAAGTCGCTGGCGCTCGCGGGCCGGATCGCCGACGGGGTCGTCCTGGCCGAGCCCGTCACTCCGGAGTACCTCGAGGCGGCCCGCGGCCACCTGGGCGGCACCGGACGGATCGTCGCCTACAACGTGGCCGCCGTGGACGACAACGCGGCCGCCGCGCGCGACGCGGTCCGGCCGGGACTCGAGTGGATCGGCGAGCCGGACTGGGCGCCGCACATCGAGCCGCTCCCCTTCGCCGAGGACTTCGCCCGCCTGCGGGCCGAGAGCGCCGACCGCGCCGCCTTCGTCCGCGACCTGCCCGACGCCTGGGTCGACCAGCTGGCCGTCGTGGGCACTCCCGAGGACGCTCGTCGCCGCATCGGCCTGCTGCACGAGGCCGGTGCGTCGAGCGTCGTGCTGATGCCGTCGGGGCCCGATCCGCTCCACGCGATGGAGGACCTCGCCCGGGCGCTCTGAGGCGCTCGGCCCGGGCGCGTCCCACCGTGCCCGGAGACGCGTCCGGCCCGCAGGATCCGAGGATCGTGCGGGCCGGACGCGTCTGCCGAAGCCGGAGATCAGGCCGACATGCGGGCCTTCAGGTTCTCGTCGAGGGTCGCGAGGAACTCCTCGGTCGTCTGCCAGCCCTGCTCGGGGCCGACGAGCAGGGCGAGGTCCTTCGTCATCTTCCCGGACTCGACCGTCTTGATGACCACGTCCTCCAGGGTGAGCGAGAAGTCGATGAGCTCCTGGTTGCCGTCGAGCTTGCCGCGGTGCGCGAGGCCGCGCGTCCAGGCGTAGATCGAGGCGATCGGGTTCGTCGAGGTGGGCTTGCCGGCCTGGTGCTGGCGGTAGTGGCGCGTGACGGTGCCGTGCGCCGCCTCCGCCTCGACGACGCTGCCGTCGGGCGTGGAGAGCACGGAGGTCATCAGGCCCAGCGAGCCGAAGCCCTGCGCGACGGTGTCGGACTGGACGTCGCCGTCGTAGTTCTTGCAGGCCCAGACGTAGCCGCCCTCCCACTTCATGGCCGAGGCGACCATGTCGTCGATGAGGCGGTGCTCGTAGGTGAGGCCCGCGGCGTCGAAGCGCTCCTTGAACTCGGTCTCGAAGATCTCCTCGAAGATGTCCTTGAAGCGGCCGTCGTAGGCCTTGAGGATCGTGTTCTTGGTGGAGAGGTAGACCGGGTAGTTGCGCGAGAGGCCGTAGTTCAGCGACGAGCGGGCGAAGTCGCGGATCGACGCGTCCTGGTTGTACTGGACCTGCGCGATGCCGTCGTCCGGGGCCTTGTAGACCTCGAACCTCATCGGCTCGGAGCCGTCCTCGGGCGTGAACTCGACGGTCAGCGTGCCCTTGCCCTTGAAGACGAAGTCGGTGGCGCGGTACTGGTCGCCGAACGCGTGGCGGCCGATGATGATCGGCTTGTTCCAGCCGGGGACCAGGCGCGGGATGTTCGAGATGATGATGGGCTCGCGGAAGATCACGCCGCCGAGGATGTTGCGGATCGTGCCGTTGGGCGACTTCCACATCTTCTTGAGGCCGAACTCCTCGACGCGGGCCTCGTCGGGGGTGATGGTCGCGCACTTCACGCCGACGCCGTGCTTCTGGATGGCGTGCGCCGCGTCGATCGTGACCTGGTCGTCCGTCTCGTCGCGGTACTCGATGCCGAGGTCGTAGTACTCGAGGTTCACGTCGAGGTACGGGTGGATGAGGGTGTCCTTGATCTTCTGCCAGATGATGCGCGTCATCTCGTCGCCGTCGAGCTCGACGACCGTTCCCTCAACCTTGATCTTGGACATTGCTCTCCCATGGTGTCGATGACCCCGCACCTGTGCGGGACGGGCGGCTCTGCACCGCTCCGGATGGCCTCCGCCAGCCTACCCGAGGCCCGAACTGTCTCGATGTCGAGACAGTTCTCGATCGTCCGCGCCGGGGCCGGCGCACGTCGCCCGACAGGAGGATGCCCGCCGTCCTGCGCCGCCGGTACAGTGACGGCATGAGTGACCTCCGCCTGGAAGAGCTGTCCGCCTCGAACATCTCCGCTGTGAACGGTCTGAGCCTCAAACCCGGCCAGGAGCAGTTCATCGCGCCGGTCTCCTACTCCGCCGCCGCCGCGGTGATCGACCCGGGCGCCTCCTGGCAGCGGGCCGTGATGGACGGCGACGAGCTGGTCGGCTTCATCCACGCGCACTTCGACCCGGAGGCGGCGGAGGAGTTCCGCAGCTGCATCTGGCGCATCAACATCGACGCGGCGAAGCAGGGCCGCGGCGTGGGCACCTTCGCCGTCCGCGCCACCGCCGACGAGGCCCGCGCCCGCGGCTTCGACACCCTCACGGTGATCTGGGAGTCCGGCGAGGACGGCCCGGAGCAGTTCTTCCGCTGGATCGGCTTCGAGGTCGTCGGCGAGACGCAGTACGGCGAGAACATCGGGGCGCTGACGCTCTGAGCGCGGCGCCGGAGGCAGCGGAGCCGGCCGACTTCGCCTCCGCCGTCCTCGAGGTGGTCGCCTCGATCCCGCCCGGCCGCGTGATGGCCTACGGCGAGATCGCCGCGGTCCTCGGCACTCGTGCGGCACGCGCGGTCGGCACGGTGATGGCCCGCTACGGCTCCGACACCGCCTGGTGGCGCGTCGTCCGCGCGGGAGGAGCGCCCCCGGTCGGCCACGAGGAGCGCGCCCGCCGGGAGTACGAGCGCGAGGGCACGCCCCTCGTCGTCACGCCGGGCGGCTGGCGCGTCGACGTGCGCAGCGCCCGCTGGCGCCCCTGAGCCGGGAGCGGCTCCGGGACGTGAGTCGCGAGCAGCAGCCGATCAGACGAGCGAGTCCCGCCAGGCCGCGTGCAGGGTGGCGAAGCGGCCCTCGCCGGCGATGAGCGCCTCCGGGGTGCCGTCCTCGACGATGCGGCCGTGCTCCATCACCAGCACCCGGTCGGCGATCGCGACCGTCGAGAGGCGGTGCGCGATGATGACCGCCGTGCGGTCCGCCAGGAGCGTCTGCAGGCCCTGCTGCACCAGGCGCTCGCTCGGGATGTCGAGGGAGGAGGTCGCCTCGTCCAGGATCAGCACCGCCGGGTCGGCCAGGAACGCGCGGGCGAACGAGATCAGCTGGCGCTGACCGGCCGAGACGCGGCCGCCGCGCTTGTTCACGTCGGTGTCGTAGCCGTCCGGCAGCACCTGGATGAACTCGTGCGCGCCGACCGCCTGCGCGGCCCGGACGATCTCGTCGTAGGACGCGGTCGGCCGCCCGATCGCGATGTTGTCGGCGACGGATCCGGAGAAGAGGTACGCCTCCTGGGTGACCATCACGATCGCGCGCCGCAGGTCCTTCGGGTGCAGCTGCCGCAGGTCCACGCCGTCGAGGGTCACCACGCCGTCGCTCGGGTCGTAGAAGCGCGAGATCAGCTTGGCGAGCGTCGTCTTGCCGGCGCCCGTGGACCCGACGAGGGCGATGGTCTGCCCTGCGGGGATGTCGAGGTCGAAGCGCGGCAGCACCTCGCGGTCGGCGGTGTAGGCGAAACGGACGCCCTCGAAGCCGAGGCGGCCCCGTGCCTGGCGCAGGTCGACCGGGCGGGCCGGATCCGGGACGCTCGGCTCCTCGGCCAGCACGCCCGAGATCTTCTCGAGCGCGGCGGCCGCCGACTGGTAGGAGTTGTAGAACATCGCCATCTCCTGCACCGGGTCGAAGAAGCGCCGGGTGTAGAGCAGGACCGCCAGCAGCGCGCCGATCTCGAGCCCGCCGTCGAGCACGCGGACGCCGCCGATGAACAGCACCACGGCGACGGTGACGTTGCCGATCAGCACGAGCCCGGGGTCGAAGGTGCCGAACACCCCGAAGACGCGCTTGTAAGCGAGCCGGTACTGCTCGACGACCCCGCCGAACACGGACTCGTTGCGCTTCTGCGTGCGGAAGGTCTGCACGGCGCGGATGCCGGTCATCGACTCCACGAACTGCACGATCAGCCGCGACGAGGCGACGCGGGTGCCGCGGAACAGCGCCTGCGACCGCTTCTGGAACCAGCGGGTGAGCAGCGCGAGCGGCACCAGGGCGCAGGCGAGCACGATGCCGCTCACGCCGTCCAGGGAGACGAGGGCGATCGCGACGAAGCCCATGTAGAGCGCACCCTGCACCAGCTGGTTGATGCCGGAGTCGAGCAGCTCGCGGATGGAGTCGAGGTCGCTGGTCTGGCGCGAGATGATCCGGCCGGAGGTGTAGTTCTCGTGGAACTCCAGGCTCAGCTTCTGGGTGTGCAGGAAGACCCGCTTGCGCAGGTCGATCAGGATCGCCTGGCTCACCCGCGCGGAGAGCACGGTGTACCAGGCGACCAGGAGCGCGCCGACGAGTCCGGTGAGGATGTAGGCGCCGACCGTGACCGCCAGCGGGACCGCGTTCCCCGCGAGGACCGCGGGCAGGCCGTTGTCGATGCCCGCCGCGATCAGCGCCGGTCCCGCGACCTGGGCAGCGGTCGCGACGACGACCACGACCGCGGTGAGCACCAGCCGCAGCCGGAGCGGCCGCAGCAGGGAGCCGAGCAGCCGCAGCGAGCGCCGGCGCAGAGCCGCCGACTCCGCTCTGCTGAGGTCGTCGCGCTCCTCGGAGGAACCGAGCGTGCTCATGATCGCGTCTCCTGGTGGGTCGTCGTGGGGCGGGAGCCGATGCGCTCGGTCCCGGCGGGCCGGGTCAGCTCGTCCTCCTCGAGGCTCGAGATGACGAAGCGGTAGTGCGGGCTGCTCGCGAGCAGCTCGCTGTGGGTGCCGACCGCGGTGATGCGGCCCTCCTCCATCAGTGCCACGCGATCGGCGAGCGCCACCGTCGAGGGGCGGTGGGCGACGATGATCGCCGTGGTGTCGCCGAGCACGCGGCGCAGCCCCGCCTCGACGCGCGCCTCCGTGTCGACGTCGAGCGCCGAGAGCGGGTCGTCGAGGACGAGCACCGCCGGACGCGCGGCCACCGCGCGGGCGAGGGCCAGGCGCTGGCGCTGGCCGCCGGAGAGGCTCATCCCCTCCTCGCCCACCTTCGTGTCCAGGCCCTCGGGGAGGCGGTGGACGAAGTCGGCCTGCGCGATCTCGAGGGCCTCGAGCAGCTCCTCCTCGGTCGCGTCGGGTCGGCCGAGGAGGACGTTCTCGCGCACGCTCGTGGAGAAGAGCGTCGCGTCCTCGAACGCCATGCCGATGTGCGTGCGCAGCTCGTCGCGGCGGAGCCGGCGGATGTCGACGCCGTCGAGCTCGATGGCTCCGCCGGTCACGTCGTAGAGGCGCGGGAGCAGCGCGGTGAGCGTCGTCTTCCCGGACCCGGTGATGCCGACCAGTGCCATCGTCTCGCCCGGCTCGACCTCGAGGTCGACGCCGTCGAGGAGGTCGCGGTAGCGCTCGGGGGCGTCCTGGTAGCGGAAGTGGACGTCGCGGAAGCGGACCCGACCGCGCGGCTCGAGGATCGTCTCGGGGTCCTCCGGGTCGGTGATGGTGTTCCGGCTGTCCATCACCTCGAAGTAGCGGTCGACCGCCGTGCGGGTGTCGAAGGTCATCGAGAGGAGGAAGCCGATCGACTCCACCGGCCAGCGCAGCACGGTCGCGGTGGCGAAGAAGGCGAACAGCTCGCCGACGCTCAGCTGGCCGGCCGCGGCGAGCCAGACCCCGCCGAGCAGGCAGAGCGCGAACGCGATGTCCGGCACCAGCAGCAGGACGAGCCAGATCCCGGCGATGGCGCGGGCCTTGTCGATCTCGGTGCCGCGGAGCTTCTCGGCCTGGCCGGCGAAGTTCTCCAGCGCGTGCTGGTGGCGGCCGAAGGCCTTCAGGACGCGGATGCCGTGCACCGACTGCTCGACGGTCGTGGCGAGGTCGCCCGCCTGGTCCTGGCTGCGGCGCGCGATGCTCGAGTAGCGCTTCTCGAACGCGAACCCGTAGATCCAGACCGGGATCGAGCACACGACGAAGAGCACGCCGAGGATCGGGTTCCAGTAGACGAGGACGCCGAAGCCGACGACGATCGTCAGCGCGTTGACCAAGAGCAGGACGAAGCCGAAGGCGATCCAGCGGCGGATGAGGCTGAGGTCGCTCATCGCCCGCGACAGGAGCTGCCCGCTCTGCCAGCGGTCGTGGAACGAGACGGGGAGGTCCTGCAGGCAGCTGTAGAGCGCCGAGCGCATGCGCGCCTCGATCCGCGTGCTGGGGGTGAGGACCATCCGGCGGCGCAGCGCGATGGCACCGGCCTCGACGACGCCGAGCACGAGGATGACGGCGACCGGGCCGATCAGCGGCCCGAGGTCGCCGGAGCCGGCGGAGGCCGCTCCGTCCCCCAGCGGCCCGTCGACGAGCTGCTGCAGGACGATCGGGATGACCAGCGACACCAGGCTCGCCACGAGTGCGACCGCGATGCCGCCGACCAGCCGGGGCAGGGAGTCGCCGACGAAGGGGACGAGGCGCAGCAGGGTCTGCAGCGTGCTCGGGCGCTTCTGCGCGGGGGCGCCGGGAGACGGGAGGGCGGGAGCGGACACGGCGGAGGGCTTTCGCGACGAGGGCGGGGCCTCCCCTGCCGCGTGGGCGGGGAGGCGGGAGGTGCCACCGGGCCGAAGAGCTCCGGGCAGCCTTGAAGGCTATACCCGGGCTATGTGCTCCGTCCAGCGGCCGCCGCGATCCGGCGGTTCCCCCCGCCTCCGCCGTCAGCGGACGCGGACCGAGAGGCAGGTGACGCAGCCCTCGAGCTTCTCGAACTCCGAGACATCCACGGTGAGGACGCGGTAGCCCAGGCTCCGCAGCAGCTCGGCGCTCCGGGGAGCGGAGGCGGCCATCAGGAGGGTGTCGTCGTCGAGGACGACCACGTGGGCGCCCGCCTCCTCGGGCATCGGCAGGAAGGAGGGGAACAGGCGCGGCTCGTCGACGACCGGCTCCCAGCCGATGACCGTGCCGTCGGGCAGCGCGGTCACGGCGCTCTTGAGGTGCAGCACCTTGGTCAGCGGGACCGCGACGACGTCGTACCCGCGGGGGCGGAGGATCGCGCGCAGCTGGGCTACCCCCGCCGCGTCGGTCCGGCCTCCGCGGCCGACGTAGACCGTCGATCCCACCTTGAGGACGTCGCCGCCGTCGAGCGTGCCCGGCTCCTCGATGCGGTCGACCGTCAGGCCGAGGGCGCGGACGGCCTCCTCGGCGCCCGCCGTCTCTCCGCGGCGGGACTCCGCTCCGGACCGGGCGATCACGGCGTGGTCGCCGAAGACGACGACCGCGTCCTCGAGGAAGACGGAGTCGGCGAGTCCGGGCGCCGGTGCGGCCTCGACCGTCTCCCAGCCGGCCCGCTCGAGCAGGTCGACGTACGCCTCCCACTGCTGCTGGGCGCGCTGCTGGTCGACGGGGACGCGCTCGAGGTGGGTGAGCTCGCCCGCCGAGAGGTCGGCGGCCGGGGCCCGGACGATCGCGATGCGGCGGTCGGTGACGACGGCGGCCGGAGCGCCCGTGGTGCGGAGGCGGTTCCAGAGCGTGTGGCCGACGCTCGCCGCCGAGACGGTGAACGCGAGCAGGAAGACGAGGTTGAGTCCGGCGAAGGTCTGGAAGATGGAGGCCCAGACGGCGCCCGTGACGGCCTCGCCGGTGGCGCTGGCTTGGACGAGCGTGCCGAACACGGCTCCGACCACGCCCGCGACGAGTCCCGCGAGGGCGGCGCTCCAGGTGCGTCCGAGCATCCCCGCGACGGCGAGGACGAGGACGACCACGAAGCCGAGCACGCTCGAGAGCAGGAAGTAGGCGTTGACCTGCGGGATGGAGCCGGGCTGCAGCTGGTTGCCGATGAAGAAGGCCAGCAGGTTGGCGAGGTGCGCCACGAGCGCGGTCGCCGCGGCGGCGAGCAGCGCGACGAGGATCCGGCGGCCCGTCCCGGGCGCGCGGTCCCGGTTCGAGGCGGTGGTGGTCGCTGCGGTCGGGGTGTCGGGAGTGGACGCGGGCGTCGAGTCGGAAGGCACCCGGCGACCCTACGCGCCCCCGCCCGCGCCTCGCCTGTCGATCCCCTAGCAGCCCCCTAAGAGCCGCCCACCGCAAAGCAGAGCACTTTCAGCGGGAATCGCGTGCCCAGCGATTCCCGTGACCGGCGACGCCCCCACTCCATGGAAAGCCTCACGTCGTGACGCCGACCACGCCCCGCCGCGCGAGGAGCGGCCGGGAAACCGCCCACCGCAAGGCAGAGCCGACTCAGCGGGAATCGCGTACCAAGCGATTCACGCGGTCGGCGACGCTACCCGCTCTACGGAACGCACCCCGTCGCCAAGCCGACCGCGCCCCGCCGCGCAGGGAGCGGCGGGGAAGACGAGCACCGCAAGGCAGAGCCGGTTCAGCGGGAATCGCGTGCCAAGCGATTCCCGCGACCGGCGACGCACCCCGCTCCACGGAACGCACACCGTCGCCGAGCCGACCGCGCCCCGCCGCGCAGGGAGCGGTGGGGAAGACGAGCACCGCAAGGCAGAGCCGGTTCAGCGGGAATCGCGTGCCAAGCGATTCCCGCGACCGGCGACGCGACCCGCTCTACGGAACGCACCCCGTCGCCAAGCCGACCGCGCCCCGCCGCGCAGGGAGCGGCGGGGAGATCGAACACCACTTCTTCCACCGAGTGGCGGGCGCTCCGCGCCCGTCACTCAGTGGAAGAAGTGCCGCTCCCCCGTCGTGTACATCGTGACGCCGGCGCGGGCGGCCGCGTCGATGACCTCGGCGTCGCGGACGGACCCGCCGGGCTGGACGACGGCCTTCACGCCGGCGGCGAGGAGCACCTCGAGGCCGTCAGCGAAGGGGAAGAACGCGTCGGAGGCGGCGACGGAGCCGGGGGCGCGGTCGCCGGCGCGGGTGACGGCGAGATGGCAGGAGTCGACGCGGTTGACCTGGCCCATGCCGACCCCGACGGAGGCGCCGCCCTTGGCGAGGAGGATCGCGTTCGACTTGACGGCGCGGCAGGCCTTCCACGCGAACTCGAGGTCGAGCATCGTGTCGGCGTCGGCGGGCTCGCCGGCGACGAGCTGCCAGCCGGAGCTGACCTCGCCGGGGCCGCCGATGAAGCGGTCCGGCTCCTGCAGCAGCAGGCCGCCGGAGATCTGCTTGAACTCGCGCTCGACGGGGGCGTAGAAGTCGGGGAGCTGCAGCAGGCGCAGGTTCTTCTTGGTCTTCAGCACCTCGAGCGCCTCGGGCTCGAAGCCGGGGGCGACGAGCACCTCGGTGAAGATCTCCTTCACCGTCTCGGCCATGGCGAGGGTGACGGGCCGGTTCGCGGCGATGACGCCGCCGAAGGCCGACACCGGGTCGCACTCGTGGGCGCGGCGGTGGGCGGAGGCGATGGGGTCGATCGCCTTCGAGCTCGCGATCGCGATGCCGCACGGGTTCGCGTGCTTGATGATCGCGACGGCGGGCAGTACGAAGTCGTACGCCGCGCGGACGGCCGCGTCGGCGTCGACGTAGTTGTTGTAGGACATCTCCTTGCCGTGCAGCTGTGTCGCCTGCGCGATGCCGGTGCCGTCGGGAGAGACGTAGAGGGCCGCCTTCTGGTGCGAGTTCTCGCCGTAGCGGAGGACCTGCTGCAGGGTCCCGCGGATCTCGACCGAGCCCTCGACGCCCCCGGCCGCCTCCTGCCCGGCGAACCAGGCGGCGACGGCGGAGTCGTAGGAGGCGGTGTGCGCGAAGGCGCGGGCCGCCAGGGTGCGGCGCGCGGCGAGCGTCGTGCCGCCGTCGGCGAGGGCGGTCGCGATCCCGGAGTAGTCGGCCGGGTCGACGACGATCGCGACGTTCGCGTGGTTCTTCGCGGAGGCGCGGACGAGGGCCGGGCCCCCGATGTCGATGTTCTCGACCACGGTCGCCGGGTCGGCGCCGCCGGCGACGGTCTCGCGGAACGGGTACAGGTTCACCACGACCAGCTCGAACGCGGCGATGTCGAGCTGCTCCAGCTGCTCGCGGTGCGAGGCGAGCCTCAGGTCGGCGAGGATGCCCGCGTGCACGGCCGGGTGCAGCGTCTTCACGCGGCCGTCGAGCGACTCCGGGAACCCGGTGACGGCCGAGACGTCGGTGACCTCGTGGCCGGCGCCGCGGAGGGTCGCTGCGGTCGAGCCGGTGGAGACGAGCTCGACGCCGGCCGCGGCGAGCGCCGCTCCGAGCTCGAGCAGGCCGGTCTTGTCGCTGACCGAGATCAGCGCCCGGCGGACGGGGACCCGGTCGCGGTCGTCGTAGCTGCTGGGGTCGTGGGCGGTGATGCTCATGCGCGGGCGAGCTCCTCGAGGTCGACGGTTCCGTGGGCGATGTCGAGCACCGTCTGCACCAGCAGGCGACGCTCGATGGTCTTGATGCGCTCGTGCAGCGCGTCCTCGCTCTCGCCGGGGAGCACGGCGAGGCTCTCCTGGGCGATGACGGGTCCCGTGTCGACGCCGGTGTCGATCACGTGCACGGTGACGCCGGTCTCGGTCGCGCCGGCGGCGAGGGCGTCGCGGACGGCGTGGGCGCCGGGGAAGAGGGGCAGCAGGGCGGGATGCGTGTTGATCATCCGCGGGCTGAGCGCGTCCACCACCACGGGCGGCAGGATGCGCATGAAGCCCGCGCAGACGACGAGGTCGGGCTCCCACTCCCGGATGCGCCCGAGCAGGGCGGCGCCCCACTCGTCGCGGGAGGAGAAGTCGCGCGGCGCGACCGTGAAGGCGGGGACTCCGCGCTCCTCGGCGTGGCGGAAGCCCTCGGCGTCGGTGTCGCTGCCGACCGCGACGATGCGGGCGGGGAAGCCCTCGTCGCCGGTGGCGTCCAGCAGGGCGCGGAGGTTCGATCCGCCGCCGGAGAGGAGCACGACCAACTTCAGCACTGCGCAAGTCTAGGGGGACGCCTCCGCCGGCGTCAGCCGCGTCGGCTGCGGCCCGCGGCGAGGCCCAGGCCCGCGGCCAGCGCGAGCTCCAGGGCGGCGACCGCCCCGACGACGAGCGGGTCCGGGCCCACCTGGGCGAGCCGCCCGGGCCCGGCGGCGCCCGCCGAGAACCAGGCGAGGAGCCCGAGCAGCAGGCCGCCGACCACGCCGATCCCGCCGGCCGCGGCCGCGCCCCAGCGCAGAAGCGAGCGTCCGTCGAGCGCCTCGATCACGCCGCGCCGTAGCCGCCATCCCGCGGCGAACCCGGCGAGCAGCGGCACGAGCAGCCCGAGGAATCCGAAGGCCGAGTCCCCTGCGGGCAGTGCGGCGAGGACCGGGATCGACGGGATCGGTCCGAGCAGCGTCCCGGCCGCGCTCACGGAGGAGCCGGTGCCGAGGGCGAAGCCCGGGCCGATCAGCCAGCTCGCCGCCCAGATCACCAGGTTCGGGAGGAACGCCAGCTGCCCGAGAGTGAGGGCCAGGCCGCCGAGCGCCTCGGCGCCCAGGCTCTCGTAGAGCGCGACGACCGAGGTGTAGTGCACGACCAGCAGCACGGCGACGAGCACCGCCGCGACGCCGACCACGCCCGCCGCGGCGAGCGCTCCCCCGCGCAGCGACGCGAGGACGAGCCCGGGCCCCGGCGCGGGGACGCGGTCGAGCGCGGAGGCGGCCAGCTCGCCGAGGGGGTCGGCCTCGTCGCTGCGGGCGGAGTGGAGCGCTGCTCCGACGAGCACCCCCAGCGCGAAGACGAGCGGCGGCAGCAGCGTCCCCTGCAGAGGATCGACGGTGGCGGCCGGGTCCGCGGATCCGAGCGAGACCAGGAGCGCGATCGCCAGATAGGTCGCGATCGCGACGAGGGCGCCGATGGCCCGGAACGGCGACTCCTGGGCGCGGCGGCCGGTGCGCGCGCCGAGCAGCACGGTGAGGAGTGCGAACGCCAGCGGAGCGATCGTCACCGGGAAGGCGTCCGCGCCTCCGGGCAGCGCCACGGCGAGGGCGGAGTCGGGGGCCAGCGCCGCCTGCAGGTCGGCCCCGTGGCCGAGCAGCCAGGCGTCGGCGGCGACCCGCCAGAACACGCCGAAGTCGACCGTCGTGTCGTACTGCACGGCCCAGAGGACGGTCAGCGGGACGAGCGGGATCGCGATCCCGATCAGCGCCGACAGCGCGGCGTCGAAGGCGGCGAGGAGGGCGACGGTGATCCGGTTCATGGGCCTGACGAGCCTAGCGGCGGCGCGCTCGGAGGCGGGTCAGGGGCGCGCCGCCCGGCCCTCTAGTGTCGGAGCCATGACGGGGACCTCGGACGCACGGACGGAGCGCGGCCTGGACCGCCTCGTGAACTTCTCCGACGCCGTCGTCGCCATCGCCATCACGTTCCTCGTCCTCCCCCTGGTCGACGTGGTCGAGGAGGGCCGCGCGGCCGATCTGGGGTCCCTCCTCACCGGGCACTACGGCACCCTCTCCGCCTTCTTCATCACGTTCGCCGTGATCGGGCGGCTCTGGGCGGTCCACCACTCCGTCTTCGAGGGCGTGGCCCGGTACTCGCCCGCGCTCGTCGTCGCGAACTTCGTCTGGCTGGCCGCGGTCGTCCTGCTCCCCTTCGCGGCGAACCTGATCTCGAACGTGCTCGACACCGACGGCAGCGTCATCGCGCTCTACATCGGCACGATGATCGCGGCGAGCGCGGCGACCCTCGCGATGCAGCTCATCGTGCGCCGCGATCCGGATCTCCTGGCCCCGGGGGCGGAACCGCGGCGCTCCCTCTCGAGGTCGCTGATCGTGATCAGCGTCCTCCTCGCGGCCCTCGTGCTCGCCGTCGCCGTGCCGGCCGTCAACATGTTCGCGCTCCTGCTGCTCCTGCTCTCGGGTCCGATCGAGCGCCTGGTGCACCGCGGTCGCCCCGGAGGACGAGCGGCCCACCGCCGGACGGAGCGCGGGCTCGACCGGCTCGTCAACTTCTCGGACGCGACCGCCGCCATCGCCATCACCGTCCTCGTCCTGCCGCTGGTGCAGCTGGCTCCCGAGGTCGCCCGGGAGGGCGGCGGAGTCCCGGCGCTGCTCGCGGAGCACCTGGACTCGGTCCTCGCCTTCGCGCTCTCCTTCGCGGTCATCGCCGTCTTCTGGATCCCCCACCACCGCGTCTTCGAGATCGCCGGGGACTACGACGGCGCCCTGGTGTGGCTGGACCTGCTCTGGCTGGCCGCGCTGGCGTTCTTCCCGTTCTCGACGAGCGCGCTGGCGCTGTTCCCGGACTCCCGGGCGACGATCGGGCTCTACATCGGCACGATGGCCGCGATGAGCGGGGCGCTGGTCCTGATCGAGCTGCGCCTCTCCCGGCACCCGGAGCTCAGGCGGCCCGGCGCAGGGCCCCTGCCGCTCGCGCCCGCCCTGCTGCCCTTCGCGCTGCTCCTCGTCGCACTGGCGCTGGCGCTGCTGATCCCGTCGGTCGGGCTCTGGTGGCTGCTCCTGCTCCTGCTGCAGCGGCCCGTCCGGGCACTGCTCGCGCGGCGCTGATCCTCAGGCGCCGGGCGTCCAGCCCAGCTGCGGGGCGATGCGCTCAGCGACGGCGCGCAGGATGCGCCGGTGCGACTCCACCCCGCCGACCGCCGGGAGCGTCACCGTGAGCGCGTCCGCCTCCGCGAGCGCCGGATCCGCGGCGAGCGACGCGACGATCCGCTCCGGGCTCCCTACGTGGAGGGGGCTGAAGCGCATCGGGGCGGCGATGATCGACCGGTCGGCCGTGCGGGGGCGGCCCTCGTCGTCCATCCGCGCGAGGTAGCCCTCGATGAAGGGGCGGTGCGCCTCCTCGTCGGCGGCGTCGAGCAGCGGCAGCACGATGCGGCCCGCCGTCACCCTCGACGTGCGCCCCGGGTGCGCGGCGGCGAAGGCCTCGCGGTAGGCGCGGATCTGCACCGCCTGCTGCTCGGCGAACGGCAGGCCCGTCTCCTCCGTGTTGAGCGTGGACACCTGCAGGTGCATGCCCTGCTCGCCCGCTCGGACCGCGGAGGACACCGTTCCCGCCCCGTACCAGAGCCGGTCGGCGAGGCCGGGCGCGTGCGGCTGCTGGACGAGCGGAGCGCCGACCGGGACCGACATCAGGGCCGATTCCGCGACGCCGAGCACGGCGCCCGAGAGCGCCTCGCGGAGTCGCGCGATGCGCTCCTGCGCCTCCTCGCGGAAGTCGCGCTCGGCCTGCCCGAACACCCCGTCGAAGACGGAGGCGAGATGCGCGAAGCCGCTGCTGACGCCGAGGTCGAGGCGTCCGCCCGAGAGCAGGTCCACGGTCGCGGCGTCCTCGGCGAGGCGCACGGGCGACTCGTAGCGGGCGCCGATGACCGCGGTCCCGAGGCGGAGGCGGCGGGTCCGCTGGGAGGCGGCCGCGAAGAAGGTCATCGGAGACGCGAGGTAGCGCTCGAAGTGCCGCACGCGGACCCAGCCGGTGCCGTAGCCGAGATCCTCGGCGAGCTCGAGCAGGGCCAGCCCGTCCTCGAGGCTCCGCGCGGCGTCGCCGGGCTGCTCGGGGCCCTCCGGGTACGGCACGAAGGTCAGCAGGTCGAGTCCGAGGCGGCGGGTCACGCTGCGACGCTACTCCGGCCGGACCCGCCCCGACGACGGAACGGACGGCGCCGCCCGCCGGAGCAGGGGCACCGTCCGTTCCGACGGTGGTGCGGGGAGGACGGGCGCTAGAGCGCCGCGTAGACCTCGCGGAGCAGGGCGGCCGTCTCGGAGGGCGTCTTGCCGACCTTCACGCCCGCAGCCTCGAGGGCCTCCTTCTTGGCCTGCGCGGTGCCGGCCGAGCCGGAGACGATGGCGCCGGCGTGGCCCATCGTCTTGCCCTCGGGGGCGGTGAAGCCCGCGACGTAGCCGACGACGGGCTTCGTGACGTTCGCCTTGATGAAGTCCGCGGCGCGCTCCTCGGCGTCGCCGCCGATCTCGCCGATCATCACGATCGCCTTCGTCTCGGGGTCGGCCTCGAACGCGGCGAGCGCGTCGATGTGCGTCGTGCCGATGATCGGGTCGCCGCCGATGCCGATCGCGGTCGAGAAGCCCAGGTCGCGCAGCTCGTACATCATCTGGTAGGTCAGGGTGCCCGACTTCGAGACGAGGCCGATCGGGCCCTTGCCGGTGATCGTCGCGGGGGTGATGCCCACGAGCGACTCGCCCGGCGTGATGATGCCGGGGCAGTTGGGGCCGATGATCCGCGTCTTGTTCCCCTTCTCCTGCGCGTACGCCCAGAACTCCGCGGAGTCCTGCACCGGGATGCCCTCGGTGATGACGACGAGGAGGCCGATCTCGGCGTCGATCGCCTCGATGACGGCGTCCTTCGAGAAGGCGGGCGGCACGAATGCGATGGAGACGTCGGCGCCGGTGGCCTCCATCGCCTCCTTCACGGTGCCGAAGACGGGGAGCTCGACGTCGCCGTGGGTGACGGTCGTGCCGGCCTTGCGGGCGTTGACGCCGCCGACCACGTTCGTGCCGGCCTTGAGCATCAGCGCGGTGTGCTTGGTGCCCTCGCCGCCGGTGATGCCCTGGACGATGACCTTGGAGTCCTTGGTGAGGAAGATCGACATGCTTGTTCTCTGATTCCTTGAGTCGTCGGGTCCGTTACGCGGCGGCGAGTTCGGCGGCCTTGTCGGCGCCCTCGTCCATGGTCGCGGCGAGCGTGATGAGCGGGTTGGCGGCGGCCTGGAGGATCGCGCGGCCCTCCTCGACCTTGTTGCCGTCGAGGCGGACGACGAGCGGCTTCGTGGCCGAGTCGCCGAGGATCTCGAGCGCCTGGAGGATGCCGTTGGCGACCGCGTCGCACGCGGTGATGCCGCCGAAGACGTTGACGAAGACGCTCTTGACCTGCTCGTCGCCGAGGATCACGTCGAGGCCGTTCGCCATCACCTGGGCGGAGGCTCCGCCGCCGATGTCGAGGAAGTTGGCCGGCTTCACGCCGTTGTGCCTCTCTCCGGCGTAGGCGACGACGTCGAGGGTCGACATGACCAGGCCCGCGCCGTTGCCGATGATGCCGACCTCGCCGTCGAGCTTCACGTAGTTGAGGTCGTTCTCCTTGGCCTTCGCCTCGAGCGGGTCGGCGGCGTCCTTGTCCTCGAGCGCGGCGTGGTCCGCGTGGCGGAAGCCGGCGTTCTCGTCGAGCGAGACCTTGCCGTCGAGCGCGACGATGTCGCCCTCCTCGGTGAGCACGAGCGGGTTCACCTCGACGAGCGTGGCGTCCTCGCCGGTGTAGACGTCGTAGAGCTTCACCAGGACGGGCGCGACCTTGGCGATCAGCTCCTCCGGGAACTTCGCCGCGCGGGCGATCTCCTCGGCCTTGGCCTGGTCGATGCCCTGGCCGGGGACGACCTCGACGCGCGCGAGGGCGTCGGGGCGCTCGACGGCGAGCTGCTCGATCTCCATGCCGCCCTCGTAGGAGGTGAGCGAGAGGTAGGAGCGGTTGGCCCGGTCCAGCAGCACCGAGAAGTAGAACTCGCGGTCGATGCGCGCACCGCCGGCGACCATGACGCGCTTGACGACGTGGCCCTTGATGTCGAGGCCGAGGATCGACTGCGCCGCGGCGAAAGCGTCCTCGGGGGTCTTCGCGACCTTCACGCCGCCCGCCTTGCCGCGGCCGCCGATCTTGACCTGCGCCTTGACGACGGTGACGCCGCCCAGCTTCTCCGCCGCGGCGCGCACCTCCTCCGGCGTGTCGGCGACGATGCCCGGGAGCACGGGGACGCCGTACTTCTCGAACAGATCACGGGCCTGGTATTCGAAGAGATCCACGCTGCATTCCCATTCCGCGCCGAGCGCGCTTGCGTTTCGAGTTCGAGGTGGCCCGGACGACGCCGGAGTCTCGGCACTGTCCCTGGGCCGCGCCGAGTCTACTCCGCACCCGCCGCGGGCTTCCCGTGCGGTCGCTCCGCGCCCGCCGGACGCCCGCCGGGGGTCACCGGCCCCTCCTCCGCCCGCCGCTCCCGCGTAGCGTGGAGCCATGTCGTCGGCCACCCGCACCCCGGACGTCTTCCGCGAGGGCGTGTTCCTGCTGGCGGGGGCGCGCGCGATCCTCCTCCAGATCGCGCACCCGGCGGTCGGGCAGGGCGTCGCCGACCACTCCGACTTCGTGCACCGGGCCGTGAACCGCCTGCACGGGACGCTCTCCTACCTCTATGTCCTGCACTACGGCACTCCCGAGGACGTCCGCGCCGTCCGCCGCCGCGTGAACAGGGCGCACGTGCCCGTGCGCGGCCCCGGCTACACGGCCTTCGACCCGGAGCTGCAGCGCTGGGTCGCGGCGACGCTCACCCAGTCGATGCTGCAGCTCTACGAGGGCGCCTTCGGCGCGCTGAGCGAGGAGGAGGCGGACGACATCGTGCGCCGCTCCGTCGTCGTCGGTGCGGCCCTGCAGATGCCCGCGGACCTCTGGCCCGACTCCCGCACCGCGTTCGACGCCTACTGGGAGCGGGAGCTGGAGCGCCTCGACGTCACGCCCGCGGCCCGCCGCGTCGCCCACGACCTGCTGGGCCCGAGCATCGCCGCCTGGTACCTGCGCCCGCTCGGCCCCTACCTCCGCCTGATCACCGCCGGCCTGCTCCCGGCGGCGCTCCGCGAGCCCTTCGGCTTCCACTGGACCGCACGGCAGGAGGCGCGGTTCGAGCAGGCGCTCTCGCGCACCTTCGCCGTCTACCGCCTGCTGCCCGCGATCGTGAGGACGGCGCCCAGCCGCTACTACCTCGCCCGGGTCCGACGCGACGCTCAGAAGCCGGCCACGACCTCCCAGCCCGCGTAGGCGGCGAGCTCCAGCCCGAGCGCCTGCGCGGCCGCGCGCGCCTCGTCGATCCCGCGCTCGTCGCGCACGTCGACGGTGACCGGCACGCTGTCGCCGAACCCCGCGATCTCGACCCGCGCGCTCGTCGGACCGCTGTAGAGCGGAACGTGCGCGTCCGCGGTCCGCGCGCCGACCACTCGCGAGCCGGTCGCCTCCGCGATCACCGCGAGGGCGAACGGAGCCGTCACCACCGCGTCCGTGTAGAGCGTCGCCTCGCCGCGCATCGCGCCTCCCGTCGTCCGACCCGCGGAACCGGGCCGCAGCAGTCCGACTGTAGGCAGCCGCCCGCGCCTCCCGCACCCCCTTCCGCTCGGCGCCGGGATGCGCACTCCCCGCCCGTCCGTGCTGAACATCCGGTGCGGATCGCTCGACGCGGCCGCCCGGCGGATCTACGGTGAAGCACCCGGCATCCGCCGCGGCGGTCAACGACGACTGGAGCCTTGATGAGCATCACCGAACCCCGCACGGCCGAGGCCCCCGCCGCTCCCCCGCCCGCCGCCGGCTTCGGCACCCTCTCCGTCGCGGCCATCCTGGCGGAGGCGGCGCGGCGCACCCCTGACACGATCGCCATCCGCGTCGGCGAGCAGGCCGTCGACTACGCGACCCTCTGGCGGCAGACCCGTGCCTACGCCGGAGCCCTGCGCGCCCAGGGGATCGGACCGGGCGACCGCGTGGCCCTGCTCGTCCCGAACGTCCCCGACTTCCCCCGCGGATACTTCGCCGTCCTCGCGCTCGGCGCCGTGGTGGTCCCCGTGCACGCCCTGCTCAAGCACGACGAGATCGCCTACGTCCTGCGCGACTCCGGAGCCGTCGCGCTCGTGTGCGCCGCTCCGCTGCTCGCCGAGGGGGCCGCCGGAGCGGACCTCGCCGACGTTCCCGTGCTGAGCGTGATGGTGCCCGACGGCACCGCCTCGCCCCTCCCGCGCCTGGAGGACCTCGCCGCGGAGGCGACCCCGATCGACGGCTACGTGCCCCGCTCCCCCTCCGACACGGCGACGATCCTCTACACCAGCGGCACCACCGGCCGCCCGAAGGGGGCGGAGGGGACGCACTTCGCGATCGTCTCGCAGTCGGACGTGCTGCTGATGAACACGTTCGACCTGCACCGCGGCGACGTGGTGCTCGGGGCGCTGCCGCTCTTCCACACCTTCGGGCAGGTCTGCGCGATGAACACGGCCTTCCGCACCGCCGCGACGGTCGTCCTGGTGCCGAAGTTCGACGGCGACGCCGCGCTCGAGGCGATGATCGCCCACGGCTGCACGGTCTTCGAGGGCGTGCCCACGATGTACGTCGCCCTGCTCGACGCCGCGACCCGGCGCGAGGACCGGCCGCCGCTGCGCTACGCGGTCTCGGGAGGCGCTGCCCTGCCCGTCGCCGTGATCGAGCGCTTCCGCGAGGTGTTCGGCGTCGAGATCTACGAGGGCTACGGGCTCACCGAGACCTCCCCGGTCGCCACCTTCAACCACGTCGGAGTCCCGCCGCGGCCGGGCACGGTCGGCACGCCGATCTGGGGCGTCGAGGTCGAGGTCGCCCGCCCCGACGTGACCGACCGCGTCGAGCTGGTCCCCCGGGGCGAGCTCGGCGAGATCGTGGTGCGCGGGCACAACCTGATGAAGGGGTACCTCGGCAACCCGGCGGCGACCGCGGAGGCGGTGATCGACGGCTGGTTCCGCACCGGCGACCTGGGCACGAAGGACGAGGAGGACTACGTCCGCATCCTCGACCGCACGAAGGACATGATCATCCGCAACGGCTACAACGTGTACCCGCGCGAGGTCGAGGAGGTGCTGATCGGGCACCCGGCCGTGCAGAACGCGGCGGTCTTCGGGATCCCGGACGAGCGCCACGGCCAGGAGGTGATGGCCGCGGTGATCCTCGCCCCGTCGGCGACCGCCACCGCGGAGGAGCTGATCGCCTACGCCAACGAGCACCTCGCCGCCTTCAAGTTCCCCCGCCGCGTCGAGTTCGTCGACGCCCTGCCGCTCGGGCCCAGCGGCAAGATCCTCAAGCGGGAGCTCGTCGCGCGCTACGCAGGCTGACCACTTCCGCGAGATGCCACTCGGGTGAGCCCGCCACGGCGTGCCGCGCACCGGAGCGGCATCTCGCGGACGGCGACCAGAGGGCACACGGGAAGGGACGGACGTCAGCCGAGCAGTGACCAGACGGTCCCGGCGAGGACGGTGCCGACGGCGGCGCCCGCGAGGACCTGGGCGGGGGTGTGCGCACCGAGGCGCACCCTCGACCAGAGCACCCAGAGGACGATGGGCACGCTGATCAGCAGGGAGAGCGGTCCGTAGGCGATCAGCACGACGACGGCGCAGGTGGCGACCACCGCCGCGTGCCCGGACAGCTTCCAGACCAGGTTGACCACGCCGACGGCGAGCACCACGGCCATCGTCACCACGCCGAACGTGGTCACCGCGACAGGAGCGCCGAGCACGGCGAGCAGTACCAGGCCGGCCGCGATCGACACCAGCGCCAGCGCGATCGGCAGCGCCCGCTCGCGCCGGTCGGGCACGTGATGGTCGCCGTGGATCCGGCCGGTGCGCATCAGCAGGCGGATGACGAGGTAGGGCACCACCCCGACGAAGAGAGCTGCGAGCGCTCCCCAGGCGACACCGAGCAGGGGCGGATCCGCGACGCGCGCGCCGACCACGACCGGCACGAGCACCGCGAGGACCGCCGGGGAGAACGCCTCCGTCGCGAGCCGCGCGGCCGCCGATCCGGCCGCCACCGGACTAGATCTTCTCGATCGGCGCGACCTTGATCAGCAGCTTCTTCGCGCCCACCTGGTCGAAGAGCACGTGCGCGACGCGCTTCGAGCCCTCGCCCGTCACCGCGTTCACGCGCCCCTCACCGAAGTCGGTGTGCCGGATGCGGTCGCCTGCGATCAGCTCGAGGTCGCCGTTGTCGCGCACCATGCCGGTGATCCGGTTCGGGAACTCGCCCTTGGCCTTCGGCGCCGCGGCGAGCGCCTCCCGGAACTCGGTGTTCGATCGCGACTTGCCGAAGCCGGGCCGCTGAGCGTTCAGGGCCCGGGGCTGCGTGCCGCCGCGCGAGGTCGCCGCGCCGGGCGACTGGCGCCACTGGATCAGCTCTCCCGGGATCTCCTGCAGGAACCGGCTCGGCATCGCGACCGACGTCTCGCCGTACTGCGCGCGGGTCATCGCGAGCGAGAGGTAGAGGCGCTTGCGGGCCCGGGTGATCCCCACGTAGAACAGCCGCCGCTCCTCGGCCGGGCCGCCGGGCTCGTTCGCCGAGATGCGGTGCGGGAGCAGGTCCTCCTCGATGCCGGTGAGGAACACGGCGTCGTACTCGAGGCCCTTCGCCGTGTGCAGCGTCATCAGCGAGACGGTGCCGGAGTCGTCGTCGAGGTCGTCGGCCGCGGCGACCAGCGAGACCTCGGTGAGGAAGTCCACGAGCCCGCCGTCCGGGTTGTTGCGCGCGAACTCCTTGGTGACGGCGACGAGCTCGTCGACGTTCTCGGCGCGGGCCTCGTCCTGCGGGTCGCGGCTGGCGCGGAGCATGTCGAGATAGCCGCTGCGGGTGAGCAGCGCCGTCAGCACCTCGTGCACCTTCGCCTCGCCGCCCTCCCGCGCGGGGTCGAGCATCAGCGCGCACTCGTCGAGGAGGGTCGCGAGGTCGACGATCGCCTTCGTCACCTTCGGGCCCATCCCGAGCGAGCCGGCGTTGCGCATCGCCTCGCGCAGGGTCACCGCGTTGGTGTCGGCGAACGACTGCAGCTGCGCCTCCGTCGCGGGGCCGATGCCCCGCTTCGGAGTGTTCATGATGCGCCGCAGCGCCAGCACGTCGGCCGGGTTCGCCACCGTGATCAGGTACGCCAGGGCGTCCTTGATCTCGGCGCGCTCGTAGAACTTCGTGCCGCCCAGGATCCGGTAGGGCAGCGCGGAGCGGATGAAGATCTCCTCCAGCGCGCGGGTCTGCGCGTTGGTGCGGTAGAAGACCGCGATCTCGTCGTAGCCGGTGCCCGCCGCGTGCAGGCGCGCGATCTCGTCGACCACGAACTGCGCCTCGTCGTGACCCGAGTACCCGGTGTAGCCGACGATCTTCTCCCCGTCGCCGCTGGAGGACCAGAGGTTCTTCGCGCGACGGTCGAAGTTGTTCGAGATGACGGCGTTGGCCGCCGAGAGGATGTTCTGCGTCGAGCGGTAGTTCTGCTCGAGCAGGATCACGCGGCAGCCCGGGAAGTCGCGCTCGAACTCGACGATGTTGCGGATGTCGGCGCCGCGGAACGCGTATATGGACTGGTCCGAATCGCCGACGACGGTGAGCGAGGCCCCCGGGATGGAGCCGTCGGCCGTGACCGGTCCGCGGTAGGGGCGGTCGAACTGCGCCGCGGCCATCGTCGCCGGCGGCACGGGCCGGGTCAGCTCGTGGATCAGCGAGTACTGGGCGTGGTTCGTGTCCTGGTACTCGTCGACCAGCACGTGGCGGAAGCGCCGCTGGTACTTCGCGGCGACGTGCGGGAAGGCGCGGAAGAGGTAGACGGTCTGCGCGATCAGGTCGTCGAAGTCGAACGCGTTCGCCCCCTCGAGCGCCCGCGAGTAGGCCCGGAAGACCTGGAGGAACATCTCCTCGTTCGGGTCGCTGAGGTTCGCGGTGCGGGCGTAGGAGTCGACGTCGGCGAGCTCGTTCTTGAGCTTGGAGATCTTCGCGGAGGCGCTCGCGACGGTGATCCCGAGCGAGTCGGCCTCGAGGTCCTTCACGATGCGCTTGAGCAGGGCGCGCTGATCGCCCGAGTCGTAGATCGTGAACGACTTGGTCATGCCGAAGTTCTCGGCCTCGCGGCGCAGGATCCGCACGCACGCGGAGTGGAACGTCGAGATCCACATCCCCTCGGCGCTCTGCCCCACCAGCTTCTCGACGCGCTCGCGCATCTCGGCCGCGGCCTTGTTGGTGAACGTGATCGCGAGGATCTGGCTCGGCCAGGCCTCGCCGTTGCCCAGGAGGCTCGCGATGCGCCGGGTGAGGACGCTGGTCTTGCCCGAGCCCGCACCCGCGACGATGAGCAGCGCGTCTCCGCGGTACTCGACCGCCTCGCGCTGCTGGGGGTTCAGCCCCGCGACGAGCTGCTCGTGCGCCGGGTCGGTGCGGGGCGCGTCCCCGGGGCCGCCGGGGGGACCGACGATGACCGGGGTGGCGCGGGAGTCGCTCGGATCGAAGAGGAAGCTCATGTCCCTCCGAGTGTAGATCGCCCCTCCGACACCGGGAGCGGTCAGGCGGTCCGCTGACGCGGCGCGGGCGAGGTGAGCGCCCCACCGACGTCCAGTCCGCGCCACGCGAGGGAGAAGCCGAGCACGGCGAGCGCCGACGTCGACACCGCCAGGAGCTGCAGGAGCGCGAAGGCGGTGAGGTCCTTCGTGTCGTCGGGGTAGTACTGGATGCCCTGGACGGCGAGAGCCGCGAGCAGCACCACCACGATCACCGAGCACACCAGGAGCAGACGGTTCACCCCGCGCCGCGCGGGCCTCTTCGGCGCTCGGCCCACCTGGGCCCTGGTGGTCAGCCACGCGCAGGCGGCGGAGGCGGAGGCGAGCGCGACGAGGTCGGCCCCGAGGACGTCGCTCGCCCGGTGCCAGGACGCGGCCATCGTCAGGTTGCCGACCAGCACCACGACCGCGCCGCCCAGCGCGAGCACGACGGTCCGCGCCCGCCCGGGCACGACCATCGCCAGGGCGAAGACCACCGAGACGGCCGCCGCGGTGTGCCCGCTCGGGAAGCTGCCGCCGGTGTACCAGGAGTCGGTGTCGACCAGCTCGGGCCGCTCGAGGACCACGTTCTTGAGCAGCTGGGTGAGCCCGGCCGTGACGACGATCGAGCCGACGGAGGCGACGGCCAGCGCCGGGCGCCTCCGGATCAGCGCGATCGCCGCGACGAGCAGGGCGCCGACGACCATGGAGAGCGGGGTGACGTCCGCGAGCGCCCCCGCGGCGGCGCCGGTGGCCCGGCCGAAGACGAGGTCGGCGCCCCGGAGCCCCGAGTTCTCGACGCCCTGGCCCTGAGGGGTGAGCACGGCGAGCCAGTAGACGACGGCGACGCCGATCACGGCGAGGACGGCGGTGGTGATCCAGCGGCGGGTGATGCGCTCTCGGGTGGACACGGGGCCTCCTCTCGAGGGTCGGGCGGGCGGTGGTGAGCCGATGATGCCAGCGCAGCCTCCGCGTCCGCTCGGCACGCGCCGGACGAGCACCCGATCGGCGGACCGGTCAGCCGCGAAGCAGGCGCTCCTGCTCGGCCGCCCGCGCCTCGATCGCCAGATCGGGCTGGTCGGCGAAGACGCCGTCCACTCCCGAGCGGAGGATCATCGCGAACTCCTCCTGCCAGCCGCCGTACTCCGCCGGGTCCTTCCCGCGGCGGTGCACCTTCTCGAGGAATCGGTTCTCGGCGCGCAGCGTCCAGCAGTAGACCTCGAGCCCGGCCGCGTGGGCGTCCTCGACGAGCGGACCGGTCCCCGTCGCCCGGCCGGCCGCGTCCCGCGAGAAGAGCATGCTCTTGTCGACGCTGATCCCGTCGACGGCTCCGGCGAGGTTCCGCAGTCCCGCCGGCGTGGTGAAGGCGGAGTAGGGGGCCGCGTCGGCGCCGTGGGCGGCCACGAGGTCGGGCGGGGCGCCGCGCGACTCGAGCAGGTAGATCCGGCGGGTGCCGACTCCGCTCACCGCGAGCCGCTCCAGCACGGTCTTCTCGAAGCTCTCGATCGTGAGCCGCGGGTCGCGCGGACCCCAGCCCGCGGCGGCGAGCTCCTCGCGCAGCAGCACGTCCAGCGGCAGCCCGATCCCGGCGAAGTACGTCGCGTGCTTGATCTCGGCGACGAGCCCCGGCGGAGCGAGCGGATCGTCCTCCGCCGCCCGGTCCAGCAGCGCCAGCAGCTCGCTGAAGCGCAGCAGCGGGAACTGGCCGTCGAACGTGGCGCTGGAGCTGCGCACCGCCGGCAGCCGCTCGCGGGCCCGCAGCTCCGACAGCTCGTCCCAGGTGAAGTCCTCGGTGAACCAGCCGGTGATCTCGCGGCCGTCGATCCGCTTGGTGGTGCGGCGCGCAGCGAACTCCGGGCGCTTCTCGACGTCCGTCGTGCCGGAGATCTCGTTCTCGTGGCGGAGGACGAGCACGCCGTCGCGGGTCGCCACCAGATCGGGCTCGAGCGCATCGGCGCCCAGCGCGATCGCCAGCTCGTAGGCGGAGCGGGTGTGCTCCGGTCGGTAGCCGCTCGCTCCGCGGTGGCCGATGACGAGCGGTGACTGACGCGCGGGCATGCCGCGATCCTACGGGCGGCACTGCGCGGCTCGCAGCGGAGTCGAGGTCCGCTCGAAGAGAACAGCCAGACTCTGAGAGGTGCTCTCAGATAAGGTGGTGTCCATCGTCGCAGTCCTCTCGGATCCGCGGCGCACCCCGCACCCACAGCGACTCAGATCCGCGAGTTCCCTCGGAGACCAGCGCACCTGAGAGAAGAGGAACCATGGCAAGCAACAATCCGGCCTTCGGACGCCCGGAGTTCAGCAACCGCGGCTACGCCGGCCGCGTGCAGGACCTCCCGGACGTCTCCCCCGGCACGCTCGACCAGATGTACTCCCGTCCGGCCGCCGGCTCCGTCGAGACCGACCGGATGACCGTCGAGGACACCCTCGCCAAGACCGCCCTCGCCTTCGTCGTGCTCCTCGCGGGTGCGGCCGTCGGCTGGTTCGTCCCGGGCCTGATGCTCCCCGCCGTGCTCGTCGCGCTGGTGCTGGGCATCGTCAACGCGTTCAAGAAGCAGCCGTCGCCCGCCCTGATCCTCGGCTACGCCGCGACCCAGGGCATCGCGGTCGGCGCGATCTCGAAGTTCTTCGAGAGCGCGTACGCCGGAGCGGTCGTCCAGGCCCTCATGGCGACCGTCATCGTGATCGGCGTCACCCTGGCGCTGTTCATGAACGGCAAGATCCGCACCTCGCCGAAGCTCAACAAGATCTTCTTCATCGGCATGATCAGCTACGCGGTGTTCTCGCTGGTGAACCTGGGCCTCGGCCTCTTCGGCGTCGGCGGCGGCTTCGGTCTCCGCACCGGCTTCATCGGCATCGTGATCGGCCTCATCGCCGTCGCGCTCGCCACGTACTCGCTCGTGATGGACTTCGAGTTCATCCAGCAGGGCGTGCGCAACCGCCTCCCCCGCATCTACGGCTGGACCGGCGCCTACGGCATCCTGGTCACCGTCGTCTGGATGTACCTGGAGATCCTGCGCCTCGTCGCGATCTTCCGCGAGTAGCACGGCGCACCACGTCCGACGGGCGCTCGACCTCCGGGTCGGGCGCCCGTCGTCGTTCCCGGCCCCACCGCCGTTCCCGGCGCACTGCCGGGAGCGCCTGGCACGATGGAGGGATGAGCGCCGCAGACTTCCGGATCGTCGGCCTCGACGTCGCACGCGGCCTGGCCGTCCTCGGCATGTTCGCCGCCCACCTCGCCCCCGTTGAGAGCGAGATGCTCTGGAACGGCCGCAGCTCCGTCCTCTTCGCCGTGCTGGCGGGAGTGTCGATCGGGCTGATGACGGGCGGCGCGCAGCGCTCCTCGCGGCCCTGGCACGACACGGGATCGATCCTGCTCCGCGGGCTGTACCTGCTCGTCATCGGCGTCGCCCTCACCCTGCTCGGGACGCCGATCGCGGTGATCCTGCCGCACTACGGGGTGATGTTCCTCGTCGCGGCGCTGCTGCTCTTCCTGCCGCGGGCGGTCCTCGCCGTGCTGGTCGCGGTCGCGGCGATCGCCGGGCCCCTCGCGGTCGACGCGCTGACGAGCGCCGGCGGCTCCTGGCTCTCGACCCTGTCGCCCGACGAGGCGCTCCTGGCCGCGCAGCCCCTCACCTGGCTCACCCAGTACTACCCGGTGCCGTCGTGGCTGGCTTACGTGGTGCTCGGCCTCCTGATCGCGCGCTGCGACGTCCGGTCCGCGACCACCCAGCGCTGGGTCGTCGTCGGCGGCGCCGTCTCGGCCGTGCTCGGCTACGGCGGCGGGCTGCTGCTCGGGGGTCCGGAGGCGGTGGAGGCGCACGCCAGCACCACCGCCGAGCTCCTCGGGGCGGGCGGGGTCGCCTGCGTGGTCCTCGGCGCGCTGACGGCTCTGCTGCAGCGGCTGCCGCTCCTGGCACGGGCGGCGACTCCGATCGCGGCCGTCGGTGCGATGCCGCTGACGATCTACTCGCTGCAGCTCGTGGCGCTGGCGGTGTACCTGGTCCCGTACGAGCCGTTCGACTTCGAGGCGTGGCGCAGCTGGACGCTGCTCGGCGTCTTCGTGGTCGGCTCGATCGTCGCCGCTCTCCTCTGGAGGCGGCTCGTGGGGCAGGGCCCGCTGGAGTGGCTGCTCGCGCGCGCGTCGCTGCGGCCTCGGGGTCCGCGCGCGGCGCTGGGTTAGGGTGGCCGGATGATCACGCGTCGCGAGGCCGCTCAGCGCCTCGACATCCCCCTCGAGATGGCGACGCGGCACGGCATCCCCACCCGTCTGTCGGAGGAGGAGCTCGCCGCCCTCGAGCAGGATCCGCCCGCCTGGCTCGTCCAGTCGCGCGCGAACCGCACCGGCAGGCGTCCCGTGTGGGTGACCCTCGACTGCGCCGTCTGCGGCCGCTCCGAGGCCGCCCGCCCGAAGAAGTGGTGGCCCGAGTTCACGTTCCTCGTCTGCGAGGACCACTCCCCCGCCTCCTGGCCGCACCACCCCGAGGGCCACCGCCGCGACGAGTACGACGGCATCGGCACCCGCTTCATCGGCGTGCTCGACACCCCCGCCTGACCCGCGCTCGCGCGCCTGCCGCCTCCGCCTGCACCACGGCCCCCGGACCAGCGCAGACCCGCGTTCCCCGACCACCCGGCAGAAGCCCGCCTCTCGATCGGCACCCCCGGAACGTCCCCGCAGGGCCTCGAACCCCTGACCGCCACTCGGTATGCCTCGCCAGGCACCGGTCACCCCTCACCGATCCCCCGGCCGCACCGCGGCCACCCGTTCCCTGAACAGCCACCCGAGCTCGTTCCCCGACCTGCACCCGGGAACGGCCCCGCAGGGGCTCGTTCCCCTCTACCTGCACCCAGGAACGGCCCCGCAGGGGCTCGTTCCGCACCCGCTCCCCTCAACAAGAAACGGCCCCCTTCGAAGGGAGCCGTTCCTGACGTTCCGCGGGTCTCCGCGCGGTCAGCTGCAAGGCGGAGAAGGGCGCGATACCGGAGGTATCGCAACCGCCGACAACGCCGCAGATGACCGTGCGGAGACCCGCGGAATCACTCCCACTCGATGGTGCCGGGGGGCTTGGACGTCACATCCAGCACCACCCGGTTCACGCCGCTCACCTCGTTGGTGATGCGGTTGGAGATTCTGGCGAGGAGGTCGTAGGGCAGGCGGGTCCAGTCGGCGGTCATCGCGTCTTCCGAGGAGACGGGGCGCAGGACGATGGGGTGGCCGTAGGTGCGGCCGTCGCCCTGGACTCCGACGGAGCGGACGTCGGCGAGGAGGACGACGGGGCACTGCCAGATCTCGGTGTCGAGGCCGGCGGCGGTGAGCTCGGCGCGGACGATGGCGTCGGCGTCCTGGAGGAGGTCGAGCCGCTCCTGGGTGACCTCGCCGACGATGCGGATGCCGAGGCCGGGTCCGGGGAAGGGCTGGCGGCCGACGATGACCTCGGGCAGGCCGAGCTCGCGGCCGATCGCGCGGACCTCGTCCTTGAAGAGGGTGCGGAGCGGCTCGACGAGCGCGAACTGCAGGTCCTCGGGGAGTCCGCCGACGTTGTGGTGGGACTTGATGTTGGCGGTGCCGGTGCCGCCGCCGGATTCGACGACATCGGGGTAGAGCGTGCCCTGGACGAGGAAGTCGATCGTCTCGCCCTCGCCCTGCGCTTCGAGCACGAGCGCTTCGGCGGCGGCCTCGAAGGTGCGGATGAACTCGCGGCCGATGATCTTGCGCTTCTGCTCCGGGTCGCTGACGCCGGCGAGCGCGTCGAGGAACTGCTCGCGCGCGTCGACGGTGACCAGGCGGACGCCGGTCGCGGCGACGTAGTCCTCCTCGACCTGGCGGCGCTCGTCCTTGCGGAGGAGTCCGTGGTCGACGAAGACGCAGGTGAGCTGGTCGCCGATGGCACGGTGCACGATCGCAGCGGCGACGGCGGAGTCGACTCCGCCGGACAGGCCGCAGATGACGCGTCCGGTGCCGACCTGCTCGCGGATCACGGCGACCTGGTCGTCGATCACGTTGGAGGAGTTCCAGTCGGCCGGGATGCCCGCGGCGCGGTGGAGGAAGTTCTCGATGACGGCCTGGCCGAAGGCGGAGTGCTTGACCTCCGGGTGCCACTGCACGCCGTAGAGGCGGCGCTCGTCGTTGCCGAAGGCGGCGACCGGTGTGGAGCTCGTGGAGGCGAGGACCTCGAAGCCCTCGGGCGCCTGTGCGACCGAGTCGCCGTGGCTCATCCACACCGTCTGGTCGGCGGGCTGCTCGCCGAGGAGCACGCCACCGTCGGTCGAGAGGGCGGCGTCCGTCGCTCCGTACTCGCGCAGCCCTGTGTTGGCGACCTCGCCGCCGAGCGTCTTCGCCATCACCTGGAAGCCGTAGCAGATGCCCAGGACCGGGATCCCGAGGTCGAAGATCGCGGGGTCGAGCTGCGGGGCGCCCTCCTCGTACACGCTGGAGGGGCCGCCCGAGAGGATGATGCCGACGGGCGACTTCGCGGCGATCTCGGCGGCCGTGGCGTTGGAGGGCACGATCTCGGAGTAGACGTTCGCCTCGCGGACCCGGCGGGCGATCAGCTGCGCGTACTGCGCGCCGAAGTCGACGACGAGGACGGGCTGCGCGGCCAGGTGCGGCTGGGGAGCGGTGGGCTGCTCGCTAATGGGGGGCCTCCACGGAGTCGGTCGGGGTCTTCGGGTCGGTGCCGGCGGTCCGGCGCTCGAGGTACTGCTCGACCTCGCGGGCGATGCGGGACTCGACGAAGAAGGAGAGGGTGGGCACCACGCCGCCGAGCGCGATGAGCACGAAGCGCGTGAACGGCCAGCGCATGAGGCTCCACAGGCGGAAGTCGGCGAAGAGGTAGACGACGTAGAACCAGCCGTGCGCGATCAGGATGCCGGTGGACAGGTTCGCGCCGGTGCCGCTCGACGTGAACTCGCCTCCGGGCACCTCGTACATCGGGGCGAAGTGCAGGACGCCCTGCTGGCCGAAGGCGAACAGCTCGAGGTGGAAGACGTACTTGAGGAGCATCTCCGCGCAGAGCAGGAGCAGCATCACGCCGGTGATGATCGAGGTCACCCGGTAGAAGCGCAGCGCGCTCCGGATCGCAGGGAACTGCGCGGGCTTGGGCTCGAGGGGCATGACGACCAGTTTACGGTGCGGGGGCGGGGGCCTCGGCCCGGTCGCTTAGGTCGGCGCGGGCGCGCTCCTCGGCGTCGAGCGCCTCCTCGGCCTCGCGCTCCCACGCGTCCTTGACGAGGCGGAACCAGAGGTAGAGGGCGAAGCCGGCGAAGACGACCCACTCGATCGCGTAGAAGACGTTGAGCCAGTTCAGCGAGACGTCGCTCACGCGCGCCGGGGAGTCGATGGCCCCGAGTCCGGCGACCGGCTCGTCGACGACGACGTAGCCCTGGTAGACGTCCTGCGGCGGGTCCGGCCAGCGGTTGATCAGCGCGGGGACGGAGAGCGCGGTGAGGGTGGCGGGGTCCAGGCCCTCCGCCGGCGCCTCCGCGGCCTCGTTGGCCACGAGGCGGCCGGTGAAGGAGGAGGGCGCCTGCTCGCTCCCGCTGTTGAGCGCGTCCGCGACGGACTGCGCCTGCGTTTCGTCCTGCGTCCAGCCGTAGGCGAGCACCAGGTCGGCGTCGGCGGTGCGGGTACGGGCGATGACCCACCAGCCCGGCTGCTCGCCGTTCAGGCGGCCGCCGAGGATCTCGGCACCGCCCGGCACGAAGACGGACGAGCCCTCCACGCGCTGTCCGTCGGCGGTCGCCGTGATCGAGCGGGAGGGGGTCGCGACCTCGGCGAGCGGGAGCGTCGTCTCCGACACTCCGGAGTCGGGCGCGGCGGCTTCGACCGCGCGGCCGACCTGCCACTGCCCGAGCGCGGCGAAGAGCCCGGCGATCAGGAGTGCGAGCGCCAGCGCGGCGATCCAGCGCGGGCGCCGGGCCACCTGCCCGACCGTGCTCTGCGTCATTCGTCCCTCGTCCGCCCTCGATCCGTGCGGTGTCCCGCGGGCCGGACTGAGCCTAACCCGTGAGTGTGGGAGCTCCGTGGGATCAGTAGTCGGGCTCCCTCGGGCGGCGGGGCCGGGCGTCGTCGGCGCCGTCGGACTGCTGCATCGCCTGGTCGATGAGCGCCTGGCGCATCGGATCGGGGAACTCGTCGTCGAGCTCGTCCGGCTCCGCGGGGCGCCTCGGAGGAGCGGGAACCTCCTCCGCGGAGACGGCGGGCGCGGCCATCGCCGCCTCCACGAGCGCGAAGTCCTCCTCGTCCATGGCCGTGGCCGCTGCGGGTGCCGGGCGGTGCCGCCGCCGCGAGAGGAACGCGCCGATGCTCTCGGAGCGCGAGGCGAGGATCGGCCCGACGATCGCCATGATCAGCACGTAGAGGCCGGCGAAGGGCTGGATCCGCTCGTCGAGCCCCGCCGAGAGCGAGAGCGTCGCCAGGATGAGCGCGAACTCGCCGCGGTTGTGCAGGATGAACGCCGCGTTCAGGCCCGCGCGCGGTCCGAGCTTGTTGAGCCACGCGACGAACTGCCCCGCGCCGAGGTTCAGGACGATGGTCATCACCGCGGCGATCAGCACCGGGACCACGACGCTCGGGAACGCGCCGGGATCCAGCCCGAGACCGAAGTTGACGAAGAAGAAGGCTCCGAACACGTCGCGCAGCGGGATCGCGATGTGCTCGACCCTCGACCGGAACCGCGTCGCTCCGATGACCAGTCCGATCAGGAACGCGCCGATCGCGTCCGTCACTCCGAGGACCTCGCCGATGCCGCCGAACAGGATGGCGAGACCGAAGAACAGGATCGTGAACAGCTCGTCGTCGCGGGTGCGGAAGAAGCGGGAGACGACCTTCCCGCCCCAGCGGGCGATCGCGAACATCACCACGAGGAACGCGAACGCGATGACGAGCTTGAGCACCACCGGCCACGGCTCCGTCTCGCCCGAGAGCACGACGGACACGATCGCCAGGTAGACCGCGATGAAGATGTCCTCGACGACCGTGACGCCCAGGATCATCGGCGTCTCGGGGTTCGCCAGGCGCTTGAGCTCGATCAGCAGCTTGGTGACGATCGCGCTCGAGCTCGTCGCCGTGATGCCGGCGATGATCAGCGCCTCGCGGCTCCCCCAGCCCAGCGCGAAGCCGAAGCCGAGGCCGACGGCCATGTTGACCGCGATGTAGGAGCCGCCGGAGAGGATCAGGCGGCCGGCGTTCCCGAAGAACTCGTCCTGGTCGAACTCCAGGCCGAGGTTGAACAGCAGGAGTATCAGCCCGAAGACCGCGGTCAGCTCGATGTAGCTCGACTCGAAGTCGAGCGGGAAGAGGTGGAAGTTCGGGCTCGCGAGGAGCCCGACGACCATGTAGATCGGGATGGCCGGGAGCCCGATCGTCCTCCCCAGCCGGCCGAGGACGTAGGCGACGACGAACAGGACGCCGAGGACGATGAGGTCTTCGCCGTGGTGCATCCTCAGGCTCCGGGCGGGGCGTCGACCGTCTTGGCGAAGCTGCCGGTGCGGAAGAACGCGAACGCCTTGGCGACCTTCTCGGGGCTGCCGGCGACCACGAGGGTGTCGCCGGGGAAGACGCGGAAGTCGGGGGCCGGCGCCGGGTTGGCGGCGTCACCCCGGACCACGGCGACGACGGTCAGCCCGACGATCCCTCGGTCGGCGGGCTTGCCGAGCTGCTGTCCGGCGATGTGGTCGTCGTAGTCGACGGTGAACCAGTCGATCGAGAGGCCCGGGATCTGGTCGAGCGCGGTCAGCGACTCCGTGATCTGCGTGCCGCCGAGCAGCTCGGCGAGGGTGTGCGCCTCGTCGTCGCTCAGGCGGAGGGACACCTTGGCGCCGTCCTGGTCGCCCTCGGCGAACGTGATCAGGTCGCTGTGGCCGGAGCGGTGGGCGATGACCCCGACCTTGCCGCCGTCGGCCGTCAGGAACGTGTGCAGAACGCCGACACCGGGCAGTTTGACCCTGCGGACCTCGACCATGCGTGCTCCCTCCGCGCCGTGCGGCGCTCCCACTCGGGACTTCCAGCTTAGGCGCGTGCGGAGCCCTCCTGCCGAGGGAACCCCGACCCGTCGAGGGATCCCGCAGTTCCCGGCGGGCTCGACGGTCCGGGCTCCACCGCTGTCCACAGGGAGTGGAGTGGAGTCTCTACAGAGGGAGCGGGCGGGAGGGAAAGGTGGGCGGAAGCGTGCAGTGGGGATCTATCGAGACGGGGCGTGAGGCCGGTCGGAAGAGCTCGTGCGGCTGCACCGCGGTACGCGCCGACCGGCGAGAGGGCGGGGGCCTCCGCGGACGAGCGGCAGCGGGCGCGGATCGACGCCGTGGCCGCTACCTGGAGCGCGCCCTTCGTCCTCCGCGAGGCGGCGGCGGCGGCGGTCCGGGACGCCCCTTGGTCGAGCCTCTTGCGGAGACCGTGCATGTCGAGGGGCGACGGACCCGGGCAGCCGGACGTGGAACGGCGTCGCGGAGCGCGCGTCCGCCCTCACCCGCACTGATCGACGGACTCGCCGTCTCGGATCTCGCGCAGACCGCCGTCGATCCGAACCGACCCGGCGTTCCTCGGGGGCCGCTCGCCCGAGCACGTGCTTCTCGCCCAGAAGCGCCGGGAGGACCGGATCCGCGCGTGGGTCCGCAGCGTCGTCCGCCGGGCTGGCGCGAGGCCTACGACGCCAGCCCGTCCGGCCGGCCCGCGCCGGCGTCCGCCGCGTCCAGGGACTCCCGGGCCGTCGAGGGAGCCCGCTGTTCGCGGTGGCCTCGACGGTCAGGATCGCCTCGGTCGGTGAGCGTCAGCTGGGCTGGTACGGCGCGACGACGACCTCGACCCGCTGGAACTCCTTGAGGTCGGAGTAGCCGGTCGTCGCCATCGAGCGGCGCAGGGCGCCGATGAGGTTCGCCGTGCCGTCGGCGCCGGTCGCCGGGCCGTAGAGGACCTGCTCGAGGGTGCCGACGGTGCCGACCTCGACGCGGCGGCCGCGCGGCAGCTGCGGGTGGTGCGCCTCCGCGCCCCAGTGCCAGCCGCCGCCCGGAGCGTCGGTCGCGCGCGCCAGCGCCGAGCCGAGCATCACGGCGTCCGCGCCCACCGCGACGGCCTTCACGATGTCGCCGGAGGTGCCGAGGCCGCCGTCCGCGATGACGTGCACGTAGCGTCCGCCCGACTCGTCGAGGTAGTCGCGGCGAGCGCCGGCGACATCGGCGACCGCGGTCGCCATCGGAGCCTGGATGCCGAGCGTCGTGCGGGTGGTGGAGGCGGCACCGCCGCCGAACCCGACGAGGACACCCGCGGCGCCCGTGCGCATGAGGTGCAGGGCCGCGGTGTAGGTGGAGGCGCCGCCGACGATGACGGGCACGTCGAGCTCGTAGATGAACTTCTTGAGGTTCAGCGGCTCGGTGTCGCGCGAGACGTGCTCGGCCGAGACGGTCGTGCCGCGGATGACGAACACGTCGACCCCGGCGTCGACGACGGTCTGGTACAGCTCCGCGGTCCGCTGGGGCGACAGGGCCCCGGCGACGGTCACGCCCGCGGCGCGGATCTCGGCCAGGCGCGCGGTCACCAGCTCGGGGCGGATCGGAGCGGAGTAGATCTCCTGCATCCGCTGCGTCGCGGTCTCGGCCGGAAGCCGGCGGATCTCCTCGAGCAGCGGCTCCGGGTCCTCGTACCGCGTCCACAGACCCTCGAGGTCGAGGACGCCCAGCGCCCCCAGATGCCCGAGCCGGATCGCCGTCGCCGGCGACACCACCGAGTCCATCGGCGCGGCGAGGATCGGCGTCGCGAACTGGTACGCGTCGATCGACCACTTCACCGACACGACCTCGGGGTCGCGCGTCCGGCGGCTCGGGACGACGGCGATGTCGTCGAAGGCGTACGCGCGGCGGGCGCGCTTGGCGCGCCCGATCTCGATCTCCATGACGCTGAGTTTACTGTGGCTCGCTCCTCGCTCCGCTCGTCGCTCGCCCGCCGTCGGCCCGAGCGGGCGGTCGCGTTCCGCAGAGCGTCCTGCGTCCGCGCTACGCCGATCCGCTGGAACGCGGATCGCCGGTTACCGCTGAGCGGTGTCAGCTGTGGCTCGCTCCTCGCTCCGCTTGCCGCTCGCCGCTCGCCCGCGGTCGGCCCGAGCGGATGGTCGCGGTCCGCGGAGCGTCCCGCGTCCGCGCTACGACGATCCGCTCGCACGCGGACCGCCGGCTACCGCTCAGCGGCGTCAGCCGCGGCTCGCTCCTCGCTCCGCTCGCCGCCCGCCCGCGGTCGGCCCGAGCTAACGGTCGCGTTCCACAGAGCGTCCTACGTCCGCGCTACGCCGATCCGCCGGAAAGCGGATAGCCGGTCATCTCTCCCACCTTGCACGGGACGCCCTGATCGCTTGCCCGCGATCGGCCCGGGCGAGTGGCCACTTTCCGCAGAGGCGTACGCCCGCGCGTCGACGATCCGGCGGAACGATCGCCGGTCACCGCTCCTACCGGGCTCCTCACCGGGCCGCGATCGACGCGAGCGGGCGCACTCCACCAACAGGTGAAGCCTGCGCGGCCGCCACCACCATTCGCTGCAAGGCGGGAAGCCCGTCCCCACTCCGTCGCGCTCGCGCGCGGCGCACGACCACTCCCCCGTCGGCACAGGCGGAAGCCTCCCCCCGCAGTCGCGGCGGCGCCTCGCGCCGCTCGCGCTGCGTACCCCGCCCCTCAGCCGAGGACCGGTGCTCGTCTCCCGGAGGGAGGCGGCGGATCGGGATCGCGGCCCCTCCGGCGTGGTGGGCGTATGGGCCGCAGGCCCATCGGGCAGAGGGGCCGCGATCCCGATCCGCCGCCGGCCCCACCAGACCTCTCAGCGCCGGTAGTTCGGCGCCTCCACCACCATCTGCACATCGTGCGGGTGCGACTCCTTCAGCCCGGCCGCCGTGATGCGCACGAACTTCCCGCGCTCCTTCAGCTCGGGGATGGTGCGCGCTCCGACGTAGAACATCGACTGACGGAGCCCGCCGGCGAGCTGGTACGCCACGTTCGCGAGCGGGCCGCGATAGGGCACCTGGCCCTCGATGCCCTCGGCGATCAGCTTGTCGTCGGTGGGCACGTCGGACTGGAAGTAGCGGTCCTTCGAGTAGGAGGTCCGCTCGCCGCGGGTCTGCAGGGCGCCGAGGGAGCCCATCCCGCGGTAGGTCTTGAACTGCTTGCCGTTCTGGAACACGAGGTCGCCGGGGCTCTCCTCGCAGCCCGCGAGGAGCGAGCCGAGCATCACGGTGTCGGCGCCGGCGACGAGCGCCTTGGCGATGTCGCCGGAGTACTGGAGGCCGCCGTCGGCGATCACCGGCACGCCGGACTCGCGCGCGGCGAGGGACGCCTCGTAGACCGCGGTGACCTGCGGGACTCCGACGCCGGCGACGACGCGGGTGGTGCAGATCGAGCCGGGGCCGACGCCGACCTTGATGGCGTCGGCGCCCGCGTCGACGAGGGCCTGCGCCCCGGAGCGGGTCGCGACGTTGCCGCCGATGACGTCGACGCCGGCGAACGCGGAGTCGGACTTCAGGCGGCGGATGATGTCGAGCACGCCGGCGGAGTCGCCGTTGGCGGTGTCGACGACGATCACGTCGACGCCCGCGTCGAGCAGGGCGGTGGCGCGCTGCCAGGCGTCGCCGAAGAAGCCGATCGCGGCGCCGACCCGGAGGCGGCCCTCGTCGTCCTTCGTGGCGTTGGGGTACTGCTCCGACTTGTCGAAGTCCTTGACCGTGATGAGGCCGGCGAGCTTGCCCTGCGCGTCGACGAGCGGCAGCTTCTCGATCTTGTGCTGCGCGAAGAGGGCGATGACCTCGCTGTCGGGGATGCCGACGCGGCCCGTGATCAGGCCGGTGCTGGTCATCACGTCGCGGACGAGCGTGGTCGCCTTCTCGAACGGCGAGACGAAGCGCATGTCGCGGTTGGTGATGATGCCCACGAGCACGCCGGTGGAGTCGACGACGGGGAGGCCGCTGATCCGGTACTGGCCGCAGAGGTCGTCGACCTGGGCGACGGTGGCGTCCGGGGTGGTGGTGACGGGGTTCGAGACCATGCCCGACTCGCTCCGCTTCACCCGGTCGACCTGGTCGGCCTGGTCGGCGATCGAGAGGTTGCGGTGCAGGACGCCGAGGCCGCCCTGGCGGGCCATCGCGATCGCCATGCGCGCCTCGGTGACGGTGTCCATCGCCGCGGAGAGCAACGGGGTCGCCACGCTGATGCGCTTGGTGAGACGGGAGGCCGTGTCGGCCTCGCTCGGGATGACGTCGGTGTGCCCCGGGAGGAGCATGACGTCGTCGTAGGTGAGTCCGAGGAATCCGAAGGGATCCGGCTGGTCCATCAATGCCCCTTAGCAGGTCGAGTGCGGGAGCCCGGAGAGGACGGGAGGAGTCCGCTCACGAGCGCCACGGTTGTTCGATCTTAAGCGCCGTGAGGCCCGCGGTATTCCTCGACGGCGCGGCCGCCGGGCCGCGGATGGGCGCTGGAGCGCTCTCCTCTCCCTCATAATGTCGTCACGCGTAAGTGCGGACGGTGAAACACCGCCGACACATGCGGAACGTATGGTCAACCAACGTTGTTTGACGACGGCGATTCGGGCGTGCCCGGAGACCCCATCCGTCTGTGCACCCTGACGAGAGGTAGACGTCTTGCTCACAGCCAGCCGTTCGATGCGCCGCCAGCGCTCGACGACCCTGCATCCGACGGACCGGGAGGCGCCCCGTGGATAGGAGACGCCCGAGGCTCCGAGACCGGCTCCTGGCCCTGGGTCTGCTCGCCGCGACCCTCACCGGGATCGCCGCGGCGGCCCCCGCCGCACTCGCCGCCACCACCGCCGACCAGTCGATCATCGCCTGGGTCCGCGTGCAGGGGACGAACGAGAACCTGACGGGGGTGACCGTCGAGATCGGCGGCGACGCCTCCGCGACCGTGACCACCGGCGAGGACGGCCGGGCCACGTTCCCCCTCGACGCCGCGGGCACCTACACGGTGACCGTCGACGAGGAGTCCCTGCCCGCCGACAAGGGCTACCCCGCCGCGGGTCAGAACCCGAAGCAGGTGAAGATCGTCGCCTCGCAGAACCAGATCGTCAACTTCATCGTCTCGACGGCCAACCCGAAGGGCTCCGGAGCGACCGTCCCGGTCCCGACGGACTCCGCGGCTCCGACGAGCCCCGCGACCGAGGGCACGACCGGCAACGACGCGACGAACCCCGACGGCACGTCCAATGCGGTGAACCAGCCGGTGTCGGCCGACACGTTCTGGATCATCTTCTGGCCGAAGGTCGTCACCGGCCTGATCTTCGGGCTCCTGATCGCCCTCGCGGCGATCGGCGCCTCGCTGATCTACGGCGTGACCGGCCTGAACAACTTCGCCCACGGCGAGCTGGTCACCTTCGGCGCGCTGATGGCATACCTCTTCTCCGGGGTCTTCGGACTCCCGGCGCTGCTGGCCATCCCGATCGCGGTGATCCTCGGCGGGGCCTTCGGCTTCGTCCAGGACGGACTGCTCTGGAAGCCGCTGCGGAAGAAGGGCATCCAGCTCATCCCGCTGATGATCGTGACGATCGGCCTCTCGCTGGCCCTGCGCTACGTGTTCGTCTTCTTCTTCGGAGCCGACCGCCTCTCGCTCCCCAACAGCACCGCTCCGTTCTTCACGGTGCCGGAGCTCGGGATCAGCCTGAAGTTCACCGACATCGTCGGCGCCGTCGTCGGCGTCGTCTGCATCGTCGCCGTGGCCTACGTCCTCACGAAGACGAAGATCGGCAAGGCGATGCGGGCGGTCTCGGACAACCGGGCCCTCGCCTCCGCCTCGGGCATCAACGTCGAGCGCGTCATCCGCGTCGTCTGGGTGATGTCGGGCGCTCTCGCCGCGCTGGCGGGCGTCTACATCGGCTACTACCAGTCGCTGCGCTGGGACACGGGAGCGTCGATCCTGCTGCTGATCTTCGCGGCGATCACGCTCGGCGGACTCGGCTCCGCCTACGGCGCGCTGGTCGGCTCGCTCATCATCGGACTGATGATGAACATCTCGACGATCTGGATCCCGGAGAACCTCAAGTACGTGGCTCCGCTCGTTCTCATGATCATCATCCTCCTGGTCAGGCCGCAGGGAATCCTGGGCCGCAAGGAACGGATCGGCTAGGACACCATGAACCTCAACTTCATCTGGCTGGCGATCGGGCAGATCGTCGATCCCACTGTCGCCGCGTACGCGCTGGCGACCATCGGCCTGGTCATCCACTTCGGATTCACGGGGCTGCTCAACTTCGGACAGGCCGGCTTCATGGCAGTGGGCGGCTACGCCTTCGCCATCACCTCGGTCAAGTTCGAATGGCCCGTCTGGGGCTCCTTCCTCGCGACGATCGTCGCGGCGACCGTCTTCGCGCTCATCCTGGGCATCCCGACGCTGCGGCTGCGGGCCGACTACCTCTCGATCGTCACGATCGCGGCGGCGGAGATCATCCGGCTCTCGGTCAAGACCCCCGAGTTCTCGGCGATCACCGGCGGCTCGGAGGGCATCAACGGCGCGGCGAAGGCGTTCAACGACCTCAACCCGCTCCCCGAGGGCCGCTGGGGCATCGGCGTCCTCACCTACAGCCAGGACCAGTGGTGGGTGCGGATCGTCGGCTGGGGCCTCGTGCTCCTGGCCTGCCTCCTGGTGTTCCTCCTGATGCGCAGCCCCTGGGGCCGCGTCATCAAGGGCATCCGCGAGGACGAGGACGCCGTGCGCTCGCTCGGCAAGAACGTCTTCTCGTACAAGATCCAGGCGCTCATCCTGGGCGGCGTGCTCGGAGGCCTCGCAGGAGCGCTGTTCATCCTCCCCCGCTCGCTCCAGCCCGACAACTACGGCACCCAGCTCACGTTCTTCCTCTACACGATCATGCTGCTGGGCGGCGCCGCGACGGTCTTCGGACCCGTCGTCGGCTCGATCATCTTCTGGGTCGTCCTCGGTCTGACCGACGGACTGCTCACGCTCGGGATCGACACCGGGGTCCTCAACAACGACCTCATCCGCCTCACCACCGTGCAGACCGGACCCATCCGGTTCATCGTGGTGGGGGTAGCCCTCATGCTCCTGGTGATCTTCAGACCCCAGGGGATCTTCGGCAAGAAGAAGGATCTGCACTTTGCCTAAGACGCCGGTCTCGGACATCACCGAGGAAGCAATCGTCCCCGGGGTCAGGAAGAAGGACCCCATCGTCGTCGCCGACAACGTCAGCCGCCGCTTCGGCGGCCTGACCGCGGTCGACGTCGAGCACCTCGAGATCCCCCGCGGATCCATCACCGCCCTGATCGGCCCGAACGGGGCCGGAAAGACCACGTTCTTCAACCTGCTGACGGGCTTCGACAAGCCCAACACCGGCAAGTGGAACTTCAAGGGCAAGAACCTCGCCAACGTCCCGGCCTACCGGGTGTCGCGGATGGGCATGGTGCGCACGTTCCAGCTCACCAAGGCGCTCGGCGGCATGACGGTGCTCGAGAACATGCTGCTCGGCGCGAAGGGGCAGAAGGGCGAGAACATCTTCACCTCGCTCATCCGCCCGCTGTGGTCGAAGGAGGAGGACTCGATCGAGCAGCGCGCGATCCGCCTGCTCGAGAAGTTCAAGCTGGACACCAAGCGGGACGACTACGCGTCGAGCCTGTCGGGCGGCCAGAAGAAGCTGCTCGAGATGGCGCGGGCGCTGATGTCGGAGCCCGAGCTCGTCATGCTCGACGAGCCGATGGCCGGGGTGAACCCGGCGCTGACGCAGTCGCTCCTGGGTCACATCGTGAACCTGAAGGACGAGGGCATGACCGTGCTCTTCGTCGAGCACGACATGCACATGGTCAACACGATCGCCGACTGGGTGATCGTGATGGCCGAGGGCAAGGTCGTCGCCGAGGGCCCGCCCTCGACCGTGATGAACGACCCGGCCGTCATCGACGCGTACCTGGGCGCGCACCACGACACCGACCTGGGCACGATCGAGGGCCAGCTCGAGATCGCCGAGGAGATGGACTCCGACCTCGTCCGCGAGGACGTGGAGCGGCAGGCGGAGCAGGCCGGCGTCCCGACGCCCGGCCACGACGCTCCGGCCGCCGGAACGGCGTCCCCGTCGGCCTCCGCGCCGACGAGCGTCGCCCCGACGACCGACGCCCCGGCCGTCGAATTCGAGAAGGACGAGAGATGACCGCCGACACGACGACTCCGAACACCCTCGAGACGCACGATCTGCACGCGGGCTACGTGCCGGGGGTCAACATCCTCAACGGCTCGAACGTCTACGTGAAGCGCGGCGAGCTCGTCGGGATCATCGGCCCGAACGGCGCCGGCAAGTCGACGCTGCTGAAGGCGATGTTCGGCCTGGTCAACATCCGCCAGGGCACCGTCCTGCTGAACGGCGAGGACATCACCGGCCTCAAGGCCGACAAGCTGGTGTCCAAGGGCGTGGGCTTCGTGCCGCAGAACAACAACGTCTTCCCGTCGCTCACCATCGAGGAGAACCTCGAGATGGGCATGTACCAGAAGCCGAAGCTGTACAAGGAGCGGCTCGAGTTCGTCACCGAGCTCTTCCCGGAGCTCAGCAAGCGGCTCAAGCAGCGCTCGGGGTCGCTCTCGGGCGGTGAGCGCCAGATGGTGGCGATGTCGCGGGCTCTGATGATGGACCCGTCGATGCTGCTGCTCGACGAGCCCAGCGCCGGCCTGTCCCCGATGCGGCAGGACGAGACCTTCGTCAACGTGCAGCGGATCAACCGCGCGGGCGTCTCGATCATGATCGTCGAGCAGAACGCGCGGCGGGCGCTGCAGATCTGCGACCGCGGCTACGTCCTCGACCAGGGCCGCGACGCCTACGAGGGCGCGGGCCGGGAGCTGATGAACGATCCGAAGGTCATCGAGCTCTACCTGGGCACGCTCGCGACGACCAACGAGGTCACCACGAGCACCCCGACCGTCGGCGGCTGACCCCCGCTGCGAAGGGCCCGTCGTCTCCGGACGGCGGGCCCTTCGTCGTTGCCGGGGCGCGGAGCGGGCGCGAGCGGGGCCGAGGGGCCGGTGCGGCTCCGGGGCGGAGGCGGGGCCGCTCGCCCAGGGCGCCGTGCCGCTCGGAGACCACTCGGAGCAGGGCGGGAAAGCTGTCGCAGTGCCCGTTCACGCGCCGGCAAGGGGTGCCGCAGAAGGGAGGCGGGGGGCCGCTCTCCCGGCGCGGACAGGCCTTCACCGGTCTCTCCGCGATGCCCGCCGAACCCCCGGGAAGTCGGCGGAACGGCGGGCCGGACCCTCGGTCTCCTGTCCGCGGGACGAGGGCAGGACAGCGAGAGTCTCTCCGCACCAGCGACACCCACGAGGGGGACAGGATATCGCCCTGCCTGCCGTAGTTTTGGGTACACGGGACAGCCCTGCAGGGGGACGTCCCGCTCCCCTCTCCCCCGGTAGGGACCGCGATCGGCCGCCGATCTCCTCCCCTCCCCGCAGCGCCTCGAGCGCCGCGTCGTCCGCCTCGAAGGAGCCGACCATGAAGAGATACACCCCCGCCCCTGTGGAACTCGGAGCCGGCTTCGGCACCGGTGCGATCGGCGACTACGAGCGCTGGCGCGTCGTCGGCGTCTACGCCCAGGTCGTCATCGCCGAGACCACCGGCGGCAAGCGCCGCAACTACAGCCGTTCCTTCGTCACGTACCGCCTGGCGCAGGAGGCGGAGCTGCTCCGCGCCTCCTAGGCCCTCCGCACTCCACGAGCGCGCGTCCTCCCACTGGAGGGCGCGCGCTTCTGCGTTCCCGTTCGACGTCGTCGCTCCCGCCCGCGGTTCGGCAGGGCGCCCCCTCGAGGCCGGGAGAGGCGCTCGGAGGCGCGTACAGGCCGTCAGAGCCGCTCCTCCTCCCGGGTGGCTCCTCGACGCCACGCCGGGCCCTGGACGCCGCGGAGCCGTCCGCCCGCACCCGACAGCGGCCACCCTCCCGGACGACCGCCGCGCCTCGCTGCGTCCGCACGACCGGCGCGTCTCCTGCTCTCCGCTCCGGGAACGGCGGAGGGGCCCGGTCCGAAGACCGAGCCCCTCAGGGATGCGGCAGGAGCCGCGTCACCGCGTCGTCAGTTCAGCGAACCCTCGACGGTCTCCTTGAAGGAGGTGGTGTTGCCCGTGCCGTACTTGTAGATCGAGACCGAGGCCTCGCTGGTGTCGCCGTTCTCGTCGAACGAGATCGGGCCGGAGAGGCCGTCGTAGTCGACGTCCTCGCCGTCGGCGATGAGCTTCGCGCAGTCGGCGAAGGTCGTGCACTTGGTGCCGCCCTCCGAGACCGACATGAGGTTGTCGCGGATGGTCGCACCGTCCGTCGCCTTGCCCTGGAGCGCGGCGAGAGCGGTCAGGACCGTGGCGTCGTACGACTCCGGCGCGTAGCTGAACACGGTCAGCGCGTCGTTGCCCTGCGACTCGACGAGCGACTGCAGCTTGCCCTGGAAGTCCTCGGACGCCTGGACGCCCGGGTTGGTGAACTGGGCGCCGGCGATGTCGACGTTGGTGTCGGACTCGCCGATGACGCCGTAGTTGCCGTCCGTGCCGTAGAGCTTCGAGAAGTCGAAGCCCTTGGCCGAGAGCTGCTCCGCGATGGTCTTGATCTCGTCGAACGAGATGACGACCAGCGCGTCGGGGTTCGGGGCGAGGACCGAGGTCAGCGCCGAGTTGAAGTCGGTCGAGGCCGGCTCGAAGATCTCCTCGGCCGCGACGGATGCTCCGCCCGCCTCGAGGGTCTCCTTGATGTTCTTCTCGAGGCCGGTGCCGTACGCGTCGTTCATGTACAGGATCGAGACGTTGGTCTTGCCGTCGCCGAGGATCTTGTTGCCGAGGATTCGGCCCTGGAGCACGTCCGAGGGAGCGGTGCGCCAGTAGTAGCCGTCGTCGTCGTAGGTCGTGAAGTCCGGCGAGGTGTTGGCCGGCGAGATCTGGACGACGCCCGCCTGGGTCACCTGGTCGATGAAGGTCTTCGAGACGCCCGAGGACGCCGCGCCGATGATGGCCGAGACGTTGTCGGCGATGAGGGACGTGGCCGACTGCGTCGCGATGTCGGTCGTGGTGTCGCCCGAGTCCTTCTGCTCCACGTCGATCGTGATGCCGGCCTTGGCGTCGTTGATGTCGACGACCGCCTGGTCGACGCCCGCGATCTCGGGCGGGCCGAGGACGGCGAGGGTGCCGGTCTGCGGGAGGATCGTGCCGATCTTGAGGGACAGGTCGCCCGAGCCGCTGTCGCCGCTCGATCCGCTGTCGCCGCCGCCGGCGCAGCCGGCGAGGACGAGAGCGCTGGCGCCCAGAATGGCGACGCCGCCGAGGGTTGCCCGGAGGGACCGCGCGCGGGCCGAGCCGGCCTTCGCGTAAACGCCCATGTTGCTCCTTGAGAGGTGTGTGTCAGTGGGAGCGGCGCCGGTGGCAACCGCTCGGCCAACCTAACCTTCGAAGCAGCCGTGAACAATACAGGGGTGTTACCAATACGTTTCGCGACCGGATCGTTACCATTCCGCTGTCGCGCCGCGCCAGGACGACGCGTTCCGCAGATCAGACGGAGGATCGGCGCCGTCTGCGCTCCGCGGCGACGAGGTCGCCTGAGAAGATCGCCAGGGCGGCCCACACCAGCGCGAAGCCGATCCAGCGCTCGAGCGGCATCTCCTCGTGCAGGACGAAGGCCCCGACGAGGAACTGCAGGAACGGCGTCAGGTACTGCACGAAGCCGACGATCGACAGCGGGAGGCGCCGGGCGGCGCCCGCGAACAGGAGCAGCGGGACGGCCGTGACGATCCCGGCCGAGGCGAGGATGAGGGCGTGCCCCGTCCCCTCCGTCGTCAGGGTCAGCCCCACCGTGGAGCCGACGACCGCCAGCTGCACCACGGCGAGCGGCGTCAGCCAGAGCGTCTCGAGCGTCAGCCCGCCGACCGCGTCCACCGTGCCGCCGACGCGGCTCTTCACCAGGCCGTAGAGGCCGAACGAGAAGGCGAGGGCGAGCGAGATCCACGGGAAGGATCCGTAGCCCACCGCGATGACCAGCACCGCGACCGCGCTGACGCCCATCGCGGCCCACTGCAGTGGCCGGAGGCGCTCGCGCAGCACCAGGACGCCCAGCAGCACCGTGACCAGCGGGTTCATGAAGTAGCCCAGGGCCGCCTCGATGACATGGCCCGTGGTCGTGGCGATCACGTAGACCTGCCAGTTGACGTAGATGAGCACGCCCGCGATCGCCATCACGCCGAGCAGGCGGGGGCGGCGCAGCAGCGCGCCGAAGGAGCGCCAGCCGCGGAGGACCGTGAGCAGGATCACGCAGAAGACGAGCGAGAAGAGCACCCGGAACGCGACGATCTCGAACGGCGAGGCCGGCGCCATCGCGATGAAGTAGAGGGGCATCGCACCCCAGAGCAGGTAGGCCGAGAACGCGAACAGCAGCCCCGTGCCGGACATCCCGCCCGGGCGTCCCGCCGCTCCGAGCGCCTCCACTCCTTCGCCGACGGGCACGTCCGAAGGGGACGGCGAGACGGCCTCGGCAGGGGTGCGGGAGCTGGTCACTCCCCCGATGCTACGCAGGCGCGGGGTGGGAGGACGGCCCCGCAGCGGGCGGATCAGGCCACTGGTCGCGAGGAGGACCGGGAACGACGGAAGGGCCCGCCGACCGAGGTCGACGGGCCCTTCCGAGGGATGCTGCCTAGCGGACGACGACCGCGAGGACGTCGCGAGCGGAGAGGACCAGCAGGTCCTCGCCACCGAACTTGACCTCGGTTCCGCCGTACTTGGAGTAGATCACCTTGTCGCCGACGGCGACGTCGAGCGGCACGCGGTTGCCGTTGTCGTCGATGCGACCGGGTCCGACGGCGACGACCTCGCCCTCCTGCGGCTTCTCCTTGGCGGTATCGGGGATGACGAGACCGGAAGCGGTCACCTGCTCCGCCTCGACCTGCTTGATGACGATGCGATCTTCGAGCGGCTTGATGGACACCGACACGGTTGACCTCTTTCTTGACGACGATGTGGGCGGAACGCGGTTCTGGCACACACGCTCCGAGAGTGCTAGATCCATCGTAGGGGCTCCGCTGGCACTCGTGCAATCAGAGTGCCAAGCGGAGCGGCGGACCCGCCGGGAGGCCGTGGCCTACCATGGCCGGATGCGACGCGACGAGCTGGTCGAGCTCCTCTCCCCCGAGGGCCTCCGGCTCCTCGACTCCCTCGACGGCTACCGGTCCGACGACCTGGTGCGGGCCGTGGCACGCCTCCGGGCCGCCGGCCACTCCCCCGTCCTCGTCGCCGCGGTGCTCACCCAAGCGAGGCTCCGGCAGAAGGCGGAGGCGAAGTTCGGAGAGTTCGCCCGCTCGATGCTCTTCACGGACGCGGGACTCGAGCAGGCGACGCGGCTGCGCGTCGCCGCCCTGCACGCCGGCCGGTTCGCCGCGGCGGGAGCGGCGCGCGTCGCCGACCTCGGCAGCGGGATCGGCGGCGACGCCCTCGCGATGGCCGCGATCGACCTGGCGGTCACCGCCGTCGAGGCCGACGAGGTCACCGCGACCCTGGCCAGCTTCAACCTCGCCCCGTTCCCCGCGGCGAGCGCCGTGCACTCGACGGCCGAGGCCTTCGACCTCGACGGCTTCGACGCCGTCTACCTGGACCCGGCACGCCGCACGGCCGGCCACCGCGAGACCCGCCGGCTCGACGATCCGGACGACTACTCCCCCTCCCTCGACTTCGCGTTCGGCCTGGCCGAGCACCGTCCCGTGGGCGTGAAGGTGGGTCCCGGCTTCGACCGCGAGCGCCTGCCGCGGGACGCCGAGGCGCAGTGGGTCTCGGTCGACGGGGAGCTGGTCGAGACCGGGATCTGGTTCGGTTCTCTGGCGCGCCCGGGCGTGCGCCGCTCCGCTCTGCTGCTCGGCGCGGCCGGCTCCTCCGAGCTCACCGCGGCGGGCGACAGCGAGGACGAGGAGGTCGGCCCCCTCGGCGCGTTCGTGCACGAGCCGGACGGTTCCGCGATCCGCGCGCGCCTCCTGGGCGAGCTCGCGCGCTCCAGCGGCTCGCGGATGCTCTCGCCCGGCATCGCCTATCTGACGGGCGACGATGCGGCCGCCTCGCCCTTCCTCCGCAGCTTCCGGGTCCTCGCCGAGCTGCCGCTGGACGAGCGCACGCTGGCGAAGGAGCTGCGCACCCGCGGCATCGGCGTGCTCGAGATTAAGAAGCGCGGGGTGGACGTCGACCCCGCCCGCTTCCGCAAGCGGCTGGGCCTCTCCGGCACCGGCAGCGCGGTGCTGATCCTGACGCGGATCGCCGGGCGCCACCGCGCGCTGCTCGCGGAGCGCGTCGAGCGGCCCGCGCCGGCTCAGTAGCCGGAGGTGCCGGCGGCGAGGGCGACCACGACGAAGACGAGGAAGACCGCCAGGTAGATCAGCGAGACGGCGATGCCGGCGAACCCGGTGATGATCGCGGTCAGCGCGAAGCCGCGCGCGGCCGGCTCGCGCCGGCGTCCGAGGAAGCCGAGCACGACGGCCGGAGCCGACAGCAGGAAGCCGAAACCGGCGGCGAAGAGCGTGATGACCAGGCCGACGATGCCGAGGATCATCCCGACGAGGCTCAGCGTGCGGGGGACGACGGGCGCCGGAGCGGCCGCGTAGGCGGCGGGGTGGCCGGGCGCGGAGGAGTAGGCGGGCGCCGAGGGGTACGCGGGCGGCGGCGGCGGCGACCCGTAGGCCGGCGGCGCGGAGTCGGCGAGCGGCACCGACGGCTGCGACGCGGCCGAGGGCGGAGCGGGCGGAGCCGGGGGGA
>NZ_PSUV01000023.1:0-53964 GCF_002931985.1 Rathayibacter sp. AY1H2
GTCCCGCCCCGTCCCGTCCCGTCCCGTCCCGTCCCAGGAGGACCGATGCCGTCCCGCTCCGCCCGCACCACCGGGATCGTCCTCGCCGCCCTCGGACTCGTCGCCGTCGTCCTCGCGATCGTGCTGCTCGTCCGGCCCGCCGGCGGGGGAGCGCCCGGCGCAGCCACGGCGTCCGCGGGCCCGTCCTCGGCGCCGTCCGGGACCGCTCCGGCGACGTCCGCCGCTCCCGGCTCCGCGGAGGCGGCCGACGGCGCCGCCGCCCCCGCACCGACGGTCTCCGCCGCTCCGTCCGGCACCGAGCCGGGCACCGGATCCGACGCTCCTCCCGCGATCGTCTCCTTCGCCTCCACCCCCGCCTCCGTCGACTGCGAGGGCGACCGCACCGCATCCGTCCCGCTCGCCCTGTCGTGGGAGACGAGCGGAGGCGCCACCGCCCGCCTGGCCGTCGGCACCACCGACGCGAGCGCGGGCGAGCCCGTCGACCTCGCGGCGTCCGGCTCCGCCGCCGTCACCGCCGACTGCCGCGACTCCGAGACCCTGATCACCCTCGCCGTCCTCGCTCCCGACGGCACCACCGCTCAGCGCACCCTCGTCGTCCCCGCCTCCTGAACCGCTCCGCCCGCGCGGAGGCGGTCACGGAGGCGTCGAGCGGCCCCGGCACGGCAGAATGGGACACGATGACCTCCACACCCCCTCCGCTCGGCCTGCTCCTCGACGTCGACGGGCCCATCGCGAGCCCCGTCACGCGCACGATCTCGATCCCCGAGATCGCCGACGACCTCGTCGCCCTGGCCAACGCCGGCATCCCGATCGTGTTCAACACGGGCCGCTCCGACGCGTTCCTGCGCGAGCGGGTCCTGCCCGCGCTCCTCGAGCGAGGCGTCTCGGCCGAGGCCCGCATCGTCTGCGTCTGCGAGAAGGGCGCCGTCTGGTTCACCGTCGACTACCGCGGCACCTCGGAGCCGATCGTCGACGAGTCGCTCGCGATCCCCGAGCCGGTGGCCCGCGACCTCGAGCGGATGATCCGCTCCGACTACGACGACCTGGTCTTCTTCGACGAGACCAAGCGCGCGATGGTGTCCGCCGAGCAGCTGGTCGACCTGCCGAGCGAGGACTACCTCGAGCGCCAGCTCGTCTTCGATGCCGACGCCCTGCAGATCATGACCGCCGCGGGCCTCGGGGTCGAGCGCCGCGGCATCCGGTATCCGAACGAGGAGGGGACGGTCGACTTCCGCATCGACCCGACCGTCATCTCGACCGACATCGAGTCGAACCGGCTCGGCAAGGACCTCGGCGCCCAGCGCGCCGTGGAGCTGCTCGGAGCGACGGGCGCGATCCCGCAGCGCTGGCGCACGGTCGGCGACTCCCGGAGCGACTACGCGATGGCCGACTGGCTGTTCGAGCACGCCTACGACGTCGCCCACGTCGACGTGCGGCCCGCGGAGGGCGTGCCCGAGAAGCCCTACCCGGTCCTCGTCGTCGACGGAGCCGTGAACGACGCGGCCGGCGCCGCCGTGCTCCGCCGCTGGACGGAGCTCGTCGCCGACGAGACGACGCCCGAGGTCGGCGGCGCGATCTCGCTCCATGCCCGGAGCTGATCCGCAACCCTCGTCCCTCGTCGCTCAGGCCCGTTAGCGTTCGAGCATGAGAATCGCAGTCACCGGTGGATCCGGCAAGCTCGGCCGCCACGTCGTCACCCGCCTCCGCGCCTCCGGGCACGAGGTCTTCAATCTGGACCGTGCGGGGGACCGCGGCGCGGGCTTCGTCCGCATCGACATCGCCGACTACGGCCAGGTCGTGGACGCGCTGCAGTCGGTGAACGACCAGTACGAGGGCATCGACGCGCTCGTGCACCTCGCCGCGATCCCCGCGCCGGGCCTCGTGCCCGACGTCGCCACGTTCCACAACAACATGATCGCGACGTTCAACGCGTTCCACGGAGCGATCCGTGCCGGCATCCGCAACGTCGTCTACGCCTCCAGCGAGACCGTGCTGGGCCTGCCCTTCGACGTCCCGCCGCCCTACATCCCGGTCGACGAGCAGTACCCGGCGCGCCCGGAGTCGGTCTACTCGCTCACCAAGCACCTCGAGGAGCAGATGGCGATCGAGCTGTGCCGCTGGCACCCGGACCTGAAGATCACGGGCCTGCGCTTCTCGAACGTCATGGACGAGGTCGACTACGCCGAGTTCCCGTCGTTCGACTCCGACGCGCTGCTGCGCAAGTGGAACCTCTGGGGCTACATCGACGGACGCGACGGAGCGCAGGCGGTCGAGAAGGCGCTGCTCGCCGAGACGACCGGGTTCGACCGCTTCATCATCGCCGCGGCCGACACCGTGATGACGCGCCCTAACGCCGAGCTGGTGGCCGAGGTGTTCCCCGGCGTCGAGCTGCGCGGCGACCTCGGGACAACCGGCACCCTGCTCTCGATCGACCACGCCCGCGAGGTCCTCGGCTACGCCCCCGAGCACTCCTGGCGCGACTCGCAGCAGGGCTGACCCGCGGGCCCGGCGCATCGGGATCCGCGCTGCTCGTCGGTGGGGTGGATCCCGATACGCGGGCTGCGCCCGCTCCTCGATCAGCAGGGGTGCGGTCGGCCCGTGACCGTGCCGGTCGAGGAGCGGCAGCGCGGCGTCTCGAGACCCGCCCTGTTCGTGCGCGGCTCGGCTCGCCGCCCCACGCACGAGCGCGCCCGGTCCGCAGGACGACTGCAGGCCGGGCGCGCTCCGTGGAGCCGAGGATCAGCTCGGGATGTAGTTGAAGGTGTCGGGGTCGGGGCCGGTGCGGTGGCCGCGGTCGAGCGCCGTGATGTCGGTCATCGCCTCGTCGTCGAGCTCGAAGTCGAAGAGAGCGAAGTTCTCCTCCACGCGCTTGCGGGTGACCGACTTCGGGAAGACGGTGTCGCCGCGCTGGATGTGCCAGCGGAGCACGACCTGCGCCGGGCTGCGGTCGACGTTGCGCGCGATGCGGGTGATGGTGTCGTCGTCGAGGACGAGGCCCTGCGCGATCGGCGACCAGGCCTCGGTCGCGATGCCGTGCTCGGTGCCGTAGGCGCGGAGCTCCTGCTGCACGAGGTAGGGGTGCACCTCGATCTGGTTCACGGCCGGGACGATGGTCGCCTCGGCGCGGAGCCGGTTGAGGTGGTTGGTCTGGAAGTTGGAGACGCCGATCGCCTTCGCCTTGCCGCTGCGGTAGATCTCCTCCATCGCCTTCCAGGTCTCCAGGTAGTCGCCCACGTTCGGGAGCGGCCAGTGGATGAGGAAGAGGTCGACGTAGTCGAACTTCAGCTCGCCGAGGGTGACGTCGATCGCGGCGAGAGCGTCCTCGCGGGCGTGGAAGCCGTTGTTGAGCTTGCTGGTCACGAAGACCTCGGAGCGGTCGAGGCCGGAGGCGCGGACGGCCTCGCCGACGCCCGCCTCGTTGCCGTACATCTCGGCGGTGTCGATGTGGCGGTAGCCGACCTCGAGGGCCGCCAGGGTCGCGTCCTTGGTCTCGGCCGGGTCGATCTGGAACACGCCGAAGCCCAGCTGCGGGATCTCCACGCCGTTGTTCAGGGTGATCGTGGGGACCGTTGCGGTGTCGTCGCTCATGAGCGAGTACGTCCTTTCGTCGGGGCGAGGGCGCAGTGGAGCCGCGCCGTCGTGCCTCCAGTCCATCGCCTGCGGCTCTCAGCATCAACCCCTTGCGCGCTCGGCGGACATCCAGCTTCCCCGCGGAGGAGGAGTCGGATCCCCCGAGCAGAGGTGCGCCCGCTCCGGGAACCCCGAAGGCCCCCGGCACGGATGCCGGGGGCCTTCGGAAAGCGCGACTTACGCGCGGGACTTGCGGCCGACGATCGCGCCGTAGATGAGGAGGACGACGATCGCACCGACGACGGAGACGATGATGCTCACGATGTTGATGCCGTTGACGGCGTCCTGGATGCCGAACAGCGTGCTGAGGAAGCCGCCGAGCAGCGCGCCCACGATGCCGAGGACGATCGTGATGATCCATCCGCCGCCCTGCTTGCCCGGGAGGATGAGCTTGGCGAGCGCCCCGGCGATGAGGCCGAGGATGATCCAGCTGATGATGCCCATGATGTTTCTCCTTCAGTTCGTGCTCGATCGGCCGTTCCGATGCGAGCGGAGACACCGGCGGGCCGGTGTCCGGTGAGTCGTGGAAGCGGGGGTCAGCGGAGGCGGCGCTGCACCTTGTCGCGGGCCTTGCTCGCGATGGCGGTGAGCTGCTTGGCCTCGCGCTTGGAGGTCTTCTTGAGCTTCTTGCGGGTCTTCTTCGTGGCCGGGTCGTTCCACACGCCGAGTGCGAGGTGGCGCAGCTCTTCGTAGCGGCCACGGCCGGCGCGGGAGCCGAACACGTAGGCGGTGAAGGCGACCAGTGCCAGCAGGACGAGGCGGGGATTCATGCGGTGACCCTTCCATCGGAGAGCACCGGGTCGTGCTCGACACCCATTTGACTCTCCTGCGCAATCCGTGACAAACCACGGCCCGACCATTGACAGGGACCCCTCGCATCGTGTTCCGCGTGCGCGTGTACCCGATTCAGCCGCAGGCCGGAGACGTCTCGGCCGGGAAGCGAGCGTGGAGGTAGTGGCCGTAGCCGCCCTCGACCCGGTTGTCGCGGCGGCCGGAGGTGACCACCTCGCCGCGGTCCGTCGCTCCGACCCGGGCGCCGCTCGCGCGCAGCCGCTCGACGAGCAGGACGTCCTCGTGCAGCGGCTCCCGGCCGAAGCCGCCCGCCGCGAGGTATGCGCTCGCGCGGACGCCGAGGTTCGCGCCGTGGATGCTGCCGATCGACTCCTCCCGCGCGCGGACGTCTCGCCAGCGCGAGTAGGCACCGGGGGAGAGGTCGGCCGGGTCGGGCCGGACCGTGCCGAGCAGCGCGTCGTGCCGTCGGGAGTGCTCGACGTGGGCGGCCAGCCAGTCGCGGGGGACCACGGTGTCGGCGTCGGTGTTGGCGATCCACACCTGCTCGAGCGGAGCGGTGACGGAGGAGAGGGCGTGCGCGATCCCGGCGGAGCGGGCGGCGCCGACTCCGCAGCGGGCGAGCTCCAGCACCTCGGCGCCGGCGGCGCGGGCCCGCTCGCCGGTCGCGTCGGAGCAGCCGTCCGCGGCGACCACGAGGCGCATCCCGATGCCGGGCACCCGGTGGGCGAGGTGGGTCGCACTGGCCTGGACGGAGGCGATCAGGCCGCCGATCCGCTCCTCCTCGTCGCGCGCGGGCACGACGACCAGCACCTGCGCGAGCCGGCTCACACCAGCCCCGTCCGGCGGGCGACCGAGCGGGAGTCGCGGGCGTGGACCTCGAGCAGGACGTCCTCCTCCTCGTGGCGGGCGAGGCGGTGCAGGCCCAGCTCGGCCACGGCGGACTGCACGGCGTCGCCGTCCAGAGCGAGCCCCTCGATCGGATGCCGCCAGTGCACGGTGACGAGCTCCCCAGCGGGGGCGAGGGCGTCGCGGATGGTGCGCAGCACGCCGGGGAGGGCGTCGCCGAGGTAGTAGCCGACCTCCGAGAGCACGACCAGGTCGAACGGACCCTCCGGCACGCCGCGGGTGATGTCGTGGTGCTCGACCCGCACGTGCTCGAGCGGAGCGAGGCGGCGGGCGGCGCGCTCGACGGCGGCGCTCGACACGTCGATCGCCAGCAGGCGGTCGGCCCGGTCGGCCAGCGCCTCGGCCAGCACGCCGATCGAGGCGCCGATCTCCAGCACGGAGCCGTAGCGCTGCTCCGGCAGGCTCGCGAGGGTCAGGGCGCGCTTGCGCTGCTCGTACCAGCGGCTCGTGTACCCCCACGGGTCCTCGTGGCGGGCGTACAGCTCGTCGAAGTAGCTCATGCGATCCTCACCAGCCGGTCGTCCCCGGTGAAGGTGCGCAGGAAGAGCGGATGGAGCACCGGACCGGTCCCGTCGGGCCCGGGGCGGGTCTGGCTGGGATAGCGGGAGCGGGCACGGCGGGTGCGCTCGAGCAGCTCGTCGTCGAGCGGCAGGCGCACGAGGTCGCCCCACGGCACCTCGGGGTCCTCCGGGACCGCCCAGTGCCACAGCCAGATCGGCGCGGCGAGCAGCGGCTGCCCGAGCTCGCGCGCGACCTCCGCGCAGATCTCGCCGACCACGCGGTGGTCCCGGTGCCCGTCCCCGGTCCAGGTGGAGAGGAGCAGGACGGTCCCGGGGGCGCCGGCCGCCCGCTCGCGCACCTCGCGTGCGATGCGCTCGTGGTGCTCCGGGGTCGCCGAGTCCGGCACGTCGAGGAAGGCGAGCCCGATGCCGGGGCCGAGCTCCGCCAATGCGTCCGAGGCCTCCCGCCGGCGCTCGGCAGCGAGGTCCGCGTCCCGCTCCCCGTGGGCCGCGGCTCCGTCGGTCACGACGACGACGTCGACCGCGATCCCGCGCCGACGCGCGAGCGCGATGGTGCCGCCGCAGCCGAGGGTCTCGTCGTCGGCGTGCGCCACGACCACCAGGACGCGCCGGATCCCGTCGGGCAGGGTCAGCTCCGGGAGGCGGTCGCGGCGGCCGTCCGCGGTCCAGCGCTCGAGAGGAGTGCCCTCGAGGCGCCCGTCGAAGGGCCGGCTCACCAGGAGGCCGCCTCGCCCGAGGCGAGCACGGCGCGGCCGAGAGCGGCGTCGTCGCGCTCGGCGTGGTGCTGGCGGACGTAGAGCGCGAGGTCGGCGACGCGCTTGGCGTGCTCGGCGTCGAGGGCGAGCGGAGCCGGGCCGAGCGCGCGGCCGGCGCGGAGCAGGATCTCCTCGACCGCTCCGGCGACGCTCGCCCGCACGCGCTTGGCGAGCAGTGAGCCGCGGGGGCCGTCGGCCTCGCCCGCGTCGACCGCCGCGGCGGCCTCGTCCAGCGCCCGGCGCGACGCGGAGAGCGCCGTGTCGATCGCTCCGAGGTGGGCCAGGAGGTGCGGGTCCTCGCGTCGGGCTGCCGCTGCCGCGACGGCAGCCGCGACTCCGAGGGCTCCGCCGTGCCAGCAGGCGGCGACGCCGATGCCGCCCCAGGCGAAGCCGGGCCGCGAGAGGTACCAGCCGGCGTCCCCCACGGGGACGGCGCGGGTGCCGGAGAAGCGGACCGGTCCGCTGGGCACCTCCGTCAGGCCCCGCGCGTGCCAGGCGTCCTGCTCCGGCGTCGCCGACCCGTCGCGCAGCGCCACGGCGAAGAGGCGGCGCTCGCCGGAGGCGTCGCCGACGTGGGCGGTGACGAGGGCGGCGTCGAGGCGGTCGGCCAGCGAGCACCAGGGCTTCACTCCGTCGAGCAGCCAGTCGCCGTCGCTCTCGCGCGCGACCAGAGGATCCCCGCCGCCCTCGGCCGCGAAGACCCCCCAGGCGGCGTCGGCGGCGACTCCGAGTCCGGACGGGTCGAGCTCCGCCTCGCCGAGGATCGCGAGAGCGTCGAGGTGCGGCTCCACCGCGCGCGCGACGCCGAGGTCGTGCCGAGCCAGGCGCTCGAGGAGACCGTGCAGCTCGGCGGTGCGACCGGTGCCGGGCCGGGGCGCGTCGGCGCTCAGACCGCGCGCGAAGCCGAGCGCGCCGTCGACGTCGTGGGGGAGGAGAGAGGAGGAGTGCTGGTCCATCGCCTCCGAAACTACGCAGTCGAGCGGGCGGCGTCCGGCGATTGTCCCCGAACGGACGGGGTGCTAAGCGTCAGATGTCAAGGTCGTTGATCCTGTGCAGGAGAGAGGCGAAGAGCTCGACGTCGGCGAGCGCCCAGCTGCGCAGCTCCTCGTGCATCAGCGCCTGGTTCGAGCTGCGGATCTCGCGCAGCCGCGCGGCGGTCGCCGGAGTCACCGAGAGGATCGTGGCGCGGCCGTCCTGCGGGTCGGGGGTGCGCTCGAGGAAGCCGAGGCGGTCGAGCGCCGTGATCTGGCGGCTGAGCGCCGACTTGTCCATCTCGAGGAGCTCGGCCAGCACGCCCGAGTGCACGGGTCCGCGGCGCTCGAGCGCCGAGATCGTCTTGTAGCCCAGTGGCGTCAGCTCCGGGTGGAGACGCTCGGCGTAGGAGCGCATCGCCGCCCGCACACGGTTGAAGAGGGTGCTGAGCTCGCCCTCCACCGAGGCGATCGCGGAGTCGACGTCGCGGGCGGAGTCGGGGGTCGGGCCGGTCATGCCTCCAGCATCCCGCGCGAGGACCCTCCTCCTCGACTTGCGCCCGCGCGCCGCGATGACGTACGCTTCCCGAAGCCAAAGACCGCCGGTTTCCGGTGTGCGCACGAGCAGGGCCCCGGCCCCGCGGATCGCCACCGGACGAAGGATTCGCGAAGCGAATTGCCCGCGCAGGTGCACGAGTTCAGTTCCGCCTCACCGCGATCCCGAAGCTCCGCGCCCCTGTGCCGGAGCTTTTTTCTTTGCCTGCCTTCGGGCTACCGGCACGAGAATTCACAGGAGTAGCCATGGCGAACAAGGAAGCCTCGGTTGCCGAACTCACGGAGAAGTTCCAGAGCTCGACGGCCGTTCTGCTGACCGAGTACCGCGGTCTCACTGTTGCTCAGCTCAAGACGCTGCGCAAGGACATCAGTGAGCACGCAACCTACGCCGTGGTGAAGAACACGCTGACCAAGATCGCGGCGAACAACGCCGGTATCTCGTCCTTCGACGACGAGCTCGCTGGCCCCTCGGCCATCGCGTTCGTGCACGGCGACCCTGTCGCTGTCGCGAAGTCGCTGCGTGCCTTCGCCAAGGCAAACCCTCTCCTCGTGGTCAAGGGCGGTTACTTCGACGGTAACCCGCTGACCGCAGAAGAGGTGGGCAAGCTCGCCGACCTCGAGTCCCGCGAAGTTCTGCTCGGCAAGCTCGCCGGCGCCTTCAAGGCCTCGCTGTTCGGCGCCGCATATCTGTTCAACGCTCCGCTCTCGAAGGCCGTTCGCACGGTCGAGGCGCTGCGCGAGAAGCAGGAGTCCGCGAGCTGACGTCTTCCCCTTCCGGGAAGCAGTGCGCGCGCGGTTCGTAGACAAAGAAAAACAAGGAGAAAAATCATGGCAAAGCTCACGCAGGACGAGCTCATCGAGGCCTTCAAGGAGCTCACGCTCATCGAGCTCTCGGAGTTCGTCAAGAAGTTCGAAGAGGTCTTCGAGGTCACCGCTGCGGCGCCCGTCGCCGCCGCCGGTGTGGCCGGCCCGGCCGCCCCCGCCGAAGAGGTCGAGGAGCAGACCGAGTTCGACGTCGTGCTCGAGGCCGCCGGCGAGAAGAAGATCCAGGTCATCAAGGAGGTGCGCGCCCTCACCAGCCTCGGCCTCGGTGAGGCGAAGGCGCTCGTCGACGGTGCCCCCAAGGCGGTCCTCGAGGCCGTCAACAAGGAGACCGCCGAGAAGGCCAAGGCTCAGCTCGAGGGCGCCGGCGCGACCGTCACCGTCAAGTAATCCCCCTCACCCGTCGCGGGTGCCGGCTCCGGCCGGTCGCTCGTCAGGGTGACGCAGGCACGCCTGCAGACGCAGGGCGTCGTCTCCTCGGAGGCGGCGCCCTTCGTCGTTCCCGGCCGTTGGCGGCGCGCGCCCCTAGGATCGGAGCGTGACTGCTCACGATCTGCTCGCCGGGCTCCCCGCCCGCGACGTCCCGCCCAGCGAGGTCTCGCTCAGCGAGCTCCTGAGCGACTTCGTCTCGGTGACGCACCGGATCACCCGCCTCGCCGCCCAGGCGACCGGCAACCAGGAGTCGCAGGCCGTCTGGCGCACGCTCTCGGTGCTCCTCTCGATGGGCCCGATGCGCCTGGGGGAGCTCGCCTCCCAGAGCCGCGTCTCGCAGCCCACGATGACCAAGATCGTGAAGAACCTCGTCGAGACCGGCTGGCTCGACCGGATCGCCGATCCCCTCGACGCGCGCGCCTGGCAGATCCGCCTGGCTCCCGCCGGCGCGGACGCGCTGAACGCCTGGCGGACCGACCTCGGCGACGCGCTGACGCCGATCTTCGCCGATCTCACCCTCGAGGACCGCCGCGTCCTCGAGCGCGCCGTCGAGATCATGCACGAGCGCCTCGTCGTCGGCCCGCGGGACTGACCCCTCCCGCGCGGTTCCGCCGCGCGGCACACTGGTCGCGTGCAGATGCGACTCGAGCTCGTCCCCCTCCCCGTCGGCGACGTCGACCGCGCGGTCGCCTTCTACACGGAGGTGATGGGCTTCCACCTCGACCACGACGTGCGGCCCTCCGCCGCGATGCGCGTGGTCCAGCTCACCCCGCCCGGCTCGGCCTGCTCGATCGTGGTCGGCAGCGGGATGGGCCCCGGTCCGGAGGAGGGCGTCGTCCGCTCCCTCCACCTCGTCGTCGACGACATCGCCGCCGCTCGCGCGGAGCTCGTCGGCCGCTCGCTCGAGATCAGCGAGGTCCAGGACCTGGGCGGCGTGCAGTACGCGTACTTCGCCGATCCGGACGGCAACACCTGGGCGCTCCAGGAGATCGGGAGCAGGACGCCCCCGGAGTGAGTCAGTCCTCGGGCCAGCGGACCCGGGCGTCGACGTCGGGGTGCTTGCGCAGCCAGGCCGCGACGAAGGGGCAGCGCGGGACGACCGTGCCGCCCGCCTCCGTGATCGCGGTGACCGCGGCCCGCGCGAGGATGCTCCCGAGGCCGTGGCCCTCCCACGCGTCGTCGACGACGGTGTGGGTGAGCGTCACCTCGTCGCCCTGACGGGTGTACGCGGCGAAGCCGGCCGGGGTGCCGCCGACCTCGATCACGAAGCGGGACCGCTCGGGGACGTCGCGGACGGTGGGGGTGTCGGAGTCGCTCATGCTCCGATTCTCGCCCCCCGCGGCGCCGAGGTGCTGGTGCGGATCACCAGCGAGGCGGGGATCAGCGTGTGGCGGGCCGGGGGAGGGGGCTCGCCGCGACCGAGGGCGGCCAGCGCGTCCAGCACCAGCGCGACTGCGAGCTCGCCCTGCTGGCGCGGGTCCTGGCGGATCGAGCTGAGACCGAAGAGCTCGGCGAGGGGGTGGTCGTCGATCCCGATGACGGAGACGTCCTCGGGCACCGAGAGGCCGAGCTCGCGCGCCGCGAGGATGATCCCGATCGCGATCTCATCGGAGGCGGCGAAGATCGCCGTCGGCCGGGTCCGCGGGTCGCCGAGGACCTGCCGTCCGGCGCTGTGCCCGCCGGGGATGTCGAAGGTGGTGGGCACGATGTCCTGCGCGCCCGGCTCGAGGCCGGCGGCCGCGAGCGCCTGGCGGAAGCCGTCGCGGCGCTGCGTGTGGACGTGGAAGTCCATCTCCTCCTCCGCGAGCCCGCCGATGTGGACGACCCGCTCGTGGCCGAGGGAGAGCAGGTGCTCCGTGGCGAGGCGGGAGGCGGCGACGTCGTCGATGCTGAAGGTGGGGATGCCGGGGAGCTCGCCGCCGATGCCGACGATGGGCTTGCCCAGGGCGAGGAGCGCCTCCGTCTCGTGCGGCGAGATCTCGAGGGTGACGGCGACGATCGCGTCGACGCGCTTGCGGACGAGGTAGTACTCGAACACGCTCCGGCGGGCGTCGAGGTGCTTGTCGATGTTGTAGAGGAGCAGGTCGTAGCCGGCGGCGAGCAGGGCGCGCTCGATGCCCTCGATGATCCCGGCGAAGAACCACTGGTTGATGATCGGGATGATCACGGCGATGTTGTTGCTGCGGCCGGTGACGAGGCTGGAGGCGTTGGCGGAGACGACGTAGCCCAGGCTCGTCGCGGCGCGCTCGACGCGCTGCTTCGTCCCCGCGGAGACGTAGCCCCGGCCGCTGAGCGCGCGCGAGACCGTCGCCTTCGACACTCCTGCGAGCTCGGCCACCTCTTCGATGCCTGGCACGGCGTTCCTCCCGACCGTCCGGCCTCGATGCTGGAAACGGTTCCAGGAAGTTATACCCCGCCCGGCGGCCGGGCGTCGCGCCGAGATCGACCTCCGCCCGGCCCGGCCGCCGCGATCGCTGTTCTGACGCCGAATCGTTATCTCAGAGAGCGCTCTATCACCGGCGTTGTGCTTTCATCGTTCTTGTGGAAAGGTTTCCCTCCGTGGGAGCCCACCCACACGAATCCGGTGATCCGCTCGGAGTTCCTCCTGGCATCGCCATCACCAGCATCCGAGTCGTCGCGGCACACGCTTCGAGCCGCCACAGCCTCCCGATCCCGATCGGCGAGGAGCGGCCTGCTCGGCTGGTTCCACCACTCAATGAGGAGGAAGAATGCGGTCATCCCTGCACCGCCGTATCACCGTCCCGGTCGCCGTTCTGGCAGCGGCCGGCATCGCACTCGCGGGCTGCTCCAGCAGCAGTGACCCCAACGACCCGAACGCCGGCGGCGGCAGCTCGGCCGGCACGGTCGGCACCGCCGACGGCGTCGTCAACGTCTACGGCACCATCAACGGCGACGAGGCCACCCTTCTCGAGCAGTCCTGGGCGGACTGGGAGAAGGAGAGCGGCATCGAGATCAAGTACACGGGCGACAAGGAGTTCGAGAAGCAGATCGGCATCAAGGTCCAGGGTGGCGACACCCCCGACCTCGCGATCTTCCCGCAGCCGGGTCTGCTCGCCGACACCGTCGCCTCCGGCAAGGTGCAGGAGCTCCCCGAGGGCGCCCTCGCCAACGTCAAGCAGAACTGGTCCGAGGACTGGCAGAAGTACGGCCAGGTCGACGGCACCCAGTACGGCGCGCCGCTGATGGCGTCCGTCAAGGGCTACATCTGGTACTCCCCAGCCAAGTTCAAGGAGTGGGGCGTCTCCGTTCCCACGACGTGGGACGAGATGGAGGCGCTCGGCAAGACGATCGCCGAGAAGACCGGCGGACCGTCCTGGTGCGCGGGCTTCAACTCCGGTGAGGCCTCCGGCTGGCCCGGAACCGACTGGATCGAGGACGCCGTCCTCCGCGAGGCCGGCCCCGACGTCTACGACTCCTGGGTCGCGGGCGACACCCCCTTCACCGACCCGGCCATCAAGTCCGCGTTCGACTCCGTCGGATCGATCCTCCTCGACCCGACCCTCGTCAACGCCGGCTACGGCGATGTGAAGTCGATCAACTCCACCGCCTTCGGCGACGTCGCCCAGAACATGGCGAACGGCACCTGCGCGCTGACCCACCAGGCCTCGTTCTTCGAGGGCTTCCTGACCTCGGCCGGCGCCAACGTGGCCGAGGACGGCGACGTGTGGGCCTTCCTCACCCCGCCGGTCAAGGCCGACGACGCCCAGGCCGTCACCGGTGGTGGCGAGATGGTCGCCGCGTTCTCGAACGACGAGGACACCGCGAAGGTCCAGGAGTACCTGGCCAGCGCCGACTGGGCCAACAGCCGCGTCTCCCTCGGCGGCGTCATCTCCGCGAACACCGGTCTCGACCCGGCCAACGCGGGCAGCGACGTCCTGAAGGACTCCATCGCGATCCTCCAGAACCCGGACACCACGTTCCGCTTCGACGCGTCCGACCTCATGCCGAAGGCAGTGGGCTCGGACAGCTTCTTCAAGGGCATGGTCGACTGGATCGACGGCACGAGCACCGACCAGGCGCTCGAGGAGATCCAGGCCGGCTACACCTCCTAGCAGCGGAGCAGAGCCGCCGCTCCCGAGTGGCGGCTCAGCTGTGACGGCCCGGCCCCCGGATCCACGGATCCCGGGGCCGGGCCCCTCCTGAGTCCAGAGTCGCACTCGAAAGGGCGTCCATGTCCCCCATCACCATCTCGGGGTTCTTCCAATGGCTGGCGGGAATCCCGCCGCTCGCGCAGATCCCGCTCATCCTCCTGGCCTTCGCGGCCGTGGTGGCGCTCATCCTCTTCTTCGTCGAGATCGCGCCCCGCCGCGGCACCGGCTACACGGTCCTCCGGCTCGCGGTCACGGTCGTCCTGCCGGTCGTCCTCCTGCTGGTCTTCGGCCTCTACAACTCCGTCCTCTGGGTCGCGGTGGTGGCCGCCGTCATCGGCGGCGCGCTGTTCCTGCTCGACTTCCGGTCCCGCAAAGGCGCGGGCTACGGACTCCAGCTCATCGCGTTCATGGCACCGGCCGCCTTCTTCATCCTCATCGGCCTGATCTACCCGACGATCACGACGGCCATCAACGCGTTCATGAAGAACGACGGCTCCGGATTCGCCGGCATCGACAACTTCGTCTGGGTCTTCACCAGCCCCGACGGCATCACCGCCTTCCTGAACACGGTGGTCTGGGTGCTCCTGGCCCCCATCACGGCGACCGCGATCGGTCTCGCCTACGCGGTCTTCATCGACAAGAGCCGCGGCGAGAAGTTCTTCAAGCTGCTGGTCTTCATGCCGATGGCGATCTCGTTCGTCGGCGCGTCGATCATCTTCAAGTTCTTCTACGACGTGCGCCAGGGCGAGCAGATCGGCCTCCTCAACGGCATCCTCACCGCCTTCGGCGCCCCGCCGGTCGACTGGCTGGGACTCGAGCCGTGGAACACGCTGTTCCTCGTCGTCGTCCTCATCTGGACCCAGGCCGGATTCGCCATGACGGTGCTCTCCGCCGCCATCAAGGGCGTCCCCTCCGAGCAGCTCGAAGCGGCCTCGCTCGACGGCACCAGCGCGTGGCAGTCCTTCTGGAACGTCACCGTCCCCGGCATCCGCTCCTCGATCGTGGTCGTCCTCACGACGATCTCGATCGCGTCGCTGAAGGTCTTCGACATCGTCTCGGCGATGACCGGCGGCCGCTCCGACACCACGGTCCTCGCGTTCGAGATGGTCCGCCAGTTCCAGCTCGGCGCCCGCAGCGGCTACAGCGCGGCCCTCGCGGTCATCCTGTTCCTGCTCGTGCTCCCGATCGTCGTCTACAACGCCCGCCAGCTCGCCAAGCAGAGGGAGATCCGATGAGCGTCACGCCCACTCCGATCCAGGTTCCGGTCGACCGCAGCACCGAGCGCGCGCTCGCCCGCGGCGAGTCCAGGATCGAGGCGGCCAGCGGCAAGGTGAAGAAGGCGACGACGTCGCGCGGCGCCACCCTCGCCGCGCTGATCATCGCCGTCATCTGGACCGTCCCCACCCTCGGTCTGTTCATCTCGTCGTTCCGCCCCGCGAACGACATCAAGACGACCGGCTGGTGGACGATCTTCGCCAACCCCGGCTTCACCCTCGACAACTACGCGAACGCGCTCAACTCCGGCGACAGCCTGACCCTGGGCAAGGCGTTCGTGAACTCGCTGGTCATCACGCTGCCGGCGGCGCTGATCCCGATCACGATCGCCAGCCTCGCCGCCTACGCGTTCGCCTGGATCGACTTCAAGGGCCGCAACACGCTCTTCGTCCTCGTGTTCTCGCTCCAGATCGTCCCCATCCAGATGGCGCTCGTGCCGCTGCTGCAGCTGTTCTCGGACGGCCTGCGCATCGGAGGGCTCTACATCCTCCCCGGCCTCGGGGTGAACGGGTTGGACGGCTCCTACGCGAAGGTGTGGATCGCGCACACGATCTTCGCGCTCCCGCTCGCGATCTTCATGCTCCACAACTTCATCTCCGAGATCCCCGGCGAGGTCATCGAAGCGGCACGAGTGGACGGCGCCGGACACGGCCAGATCTTCTTCCGCATCGTGCTCCCGCTCTCGGTCCCCGCCATCGCCTCCTTCGGCATCTTCCAGTTCCTCTGGGTCTGGAACGACCTGCTGGTCGCGACGGTCTTCACCTCCGGACAGGGGCTGCCGATCACGAAGGCGCTGCAGGACCTCACCGGCTCCTACGGCCAATCGTGGGAGCTGCTCACGGCCGGCGCGTTCATCTCGATCATCGTGCCGCTCATCGTGTTCTTCTCCCTCCAGAGGTTCTTCGTCCGCGGCCTCCTCGCCGGCGCCACCAAGGGCTGACGACCCGCGGGGGTGCCGTGGGCGGCGTTGTCGTCGTCGGCGGTAGCTCCGCTACAGCTCTCCTCCTCCGCCTTGCCCACGACACCCCCGCGGGCCGTCAGCACTGCTCGTCGGGGGGAATAGGGTGCACGAACGAAGGCCCGGGTCCTGCTGCGCAGGACCCGGGCCTTCGTCGTGCGGTGGCGCCGGGGGCGGCCACCAAGGGTGGGGGGGTACGGCGCCGGAGGCGGCCGACGGGGCGCGGCGCGGGCTTGCACGACTTCGCCGTGGGCGGAAGGGCGGGGGTCCGGAGGCGGGCGCGGCTAGGGTCGAGCCGTGAGCAGGATGGGTGACGTCGCGGCAGGCGGCGGGATGCGCGGAGGGGCGCGCGGCGGGAGGATCTCGAGCAGCGATCCGGACAGCCAGCGGGAGATCAACGCGGCGGCCCCGAAGGTCGACGACCTGCTCCGGCGCATCGCGGGACTCTTCCGCGACCACCGCCCCAAGCTCACGCTCACCGTGATCCTCGTTCTCGTCGGCGCCGCCCTCACGGTTGTGCCGCCGCTCCTCACCCAGCTGGCCTTCGACCGCGGGCTCTTCCCGCCCGGCGGACGCCCGAACCTCCCGGTGCTGCTCGAGCTGGTCGGCGTCATGGTGCTGGTCTGGGCGTTCTCGGCGATCCTCGGCGTCTGGCAGACCTACCTCACCGCGACCGTCGGCAACACGGTCATGGGGGAGCTGCGCATCCGCCTCTTCCGCCACCTGCAGGCGATGGAGCTCGGCTTCTTCACCCGCACCCGCACCGGCGTCATCCAGTCGCGCCTCGCCAACGACGTGGGCGGCGTGGCCAACGTGCTCACGAACACCGTCTCGAGCGTGCTGGGCAACACCGTCACCGTGATCGCGGCCGTCGTCGCGATGCTCCTGCTCTCGTGGCAGATGACGATCGTCGCCCTCGTCCTCACTCCGGTGCTCGTCGTGGCCCAGCGCCGCGTCGGCCAGGTGAGGGCGCGCATCGCGACGAAGACGCAGGAGTCGCTGTCCGAGATGACCGCGATCACCCAGGAGACCCTGAGCGTCTCGGGCATCCTCCTGGCCAAGAGCTTCGGCCGCCAGGAGTCGGAGGTGACGCGCTACGCCGACGAGAACGGCCGCCAGATCGAGCTCCAGGTGCGGCAGCAGATGTCCGGCCAGTGGTTCTTCGCGATGGTGCAGATCTTCCTCTCGGTCATCCCCGTGATCGTGTACCTCGTGGCCGCCTGGCTGATCCTCGGCGGCACCACCGTCACCGCCGGGACCGTCGTGGCCTTCACCACCGTGCAGGCGCGCCTGATGTGGCCGCTCCTGGGCCTGATGCGCGTCGCGCTCGACCTGCAGACGGCCGGAGCGCTGTTCGCCCGCATCTTCGAGTACCTGGACCTGCGCCCGGCGATCACGGACCGGGCCGATGCACGCGAGGTCTCGGGCGAGCTCGGCCGGGTCGAGCTCGACGACGTCGTGTTCCGCTACCCCGACCAGGCGGAGGACGCGCGCCCAACGCTCGACCACGTCTCGGTCGCGATCGAGCCGGGCCAGTTCGTCGCCTTCGTCGGTCCCTCCGGCGCGGGCAAGACCACCATCTCGTATCTCGTCCCGCGCCTCTACGACGTGGCCGGGGGAGCGGTGCGCTTCGCCGGTACCGACGTGCGCGAGCTGCGGCAGGAGTCGCTCGTGGCGCACATCGGCATCGTCAGCCAGGAGACCTACCTCTTCCACGCGACGATCGGCGACAACCTCCGCTACGCCCGCCCGGACGCGACGCAGGAGGAGCTGGAGGCGGCCGCCCGCGCCGCGAACATCCACGCGACGATCACGTCGTTCCCCGACGGCTACGACACGCTGGTCGGCGAGCGCGGCTACCGGCTCTCCGGAGGCGAGAAGCAGCGGCTCGCGATCGCGCGCGTCCTGTTGAAGGACCCGGCGGTCCTCATCCTCGACGAGGCGACCAGCGCCCTCGACACCGTCTCGGAGCGGATCGTCCAGACCGCGCTCGACGACGCCGCCCGCGGTCGCACCACCATCGCGATCGCTCACCGGCTCTCGACCATCGTGTCGGCCGACGTCATCCACGTCGTCGAGGGCGGCCGGATCGTCGAATCGGGCACCCACCGCGAGCTGCTCGGCCTCAGCGGACTCTACGCCTCGCTCTACGCGCAGCAGACGGAGTCGGCCCTCCAGGGCTGAGCCGCGGATCGGCGGCCGGACTTCGCGGGGCTACTCGCAGCCGACGCCGTCTGAGTCGCCGGGCCCCGTGCACGACGTCGGCGGAGAGCACGTGCCCCTCCCGGGTGGGGAGGCGCACCACTCTCAGCCGCTGTCGTGCGCGCCGGAGGCGGTCACTCCGCCGGGCGGTCCTCGAGCATCTGCTCCATCAGCGAGATCTCGGCCTCCTGGGCCTTCACGACGGAGGAGGCGAAGTCGGTGGCGACCGTCACGCGGCTCCGGGCGAGCAGCGCCTCGGCCATGTCGATCGCGCCGCGGTGGTGGGCGATCATCAGCTCGAGGAACATCCGGTCGAAGTCGCGGCCCGACGCGCTGCTGAGGGCGGTGATCTGGTCCGGTGTCGCGAGACCGGGCATGCTCGCGGGCACGACGCCGTCCTCGGTCCCCATCCCCATCGACGAGTGCTCGTCGGCGGCTCCGGCCAGGGTCGGCCGGCCCATCCAGGTCATCGAGGGCTCCGGAGCAGCCTGCGGCAGGCCCCACGAGTTCAGCCAGCCGAAGAGCTGCCCGGCCTGCTGCTGCTGGGTGAGCAGGATGTCCTTCGAGACGGTGAGGACCTCGTCGTCGGCGCTGCGCTCGCGGGCGATCATCGCCAGCTCGGCGCCCTGCAGGTGGTGCACCTGCATGTCGCGCGCGAAGCCCGCTTCGGCGCTGGCGCTCGAGGGCGTCGCCGCGGAGGCGAACGGGGCGAGCGCGCCGAAGAGGTAGCCGCCGGCCGCCCCGAGGAGGAGCGCGACCACGGCGACCGCGGCGACGAGGATCCGGCCCCTACTGCTTGCCGGGCGCATCGATCCCTCCGGTGCAAGGGGCGCCGGGCTCCGGAGCGCTCGAGGACTGCCAGAAGCGCTCGACGAAGGCGTCGATGCGGGGGTCCTCGGGCGAGTCGATCGCGACCTGGGCGTCCCAGGCGCTCAGCACGATGGGCGACTCGAGGCCCTCGTAGGGCGAGACGACGGAGTAGGTGTCGGGCATCGCGGCGATCAGCGCGTCGACCTCGCTCTGCGGGAGCTCGGGGTCGTACGTGGCCCAGACGGCGCCGTGCTCGAGGTCGTGCACCGCGTTCTCGTTCGGGACGGGCTCGTCGTAGACGCCGCAGTTCATCCACACGGCGTTGTGCGGGCCGCCCGCCGGCGGGGTCTGCGGGTAGTCGACGGCGCCGGCGACGTGGGTGGCGTCGTTGTCGAAGGTCTGCAGGCCGTCGATCTCGCGCGCCTCGACGATCTGCTGGTTCCCGAAGACGGTGACCGCGACGATCCCGCCGACCGCGAGGACGGCCAGGGCCGACAGCGACCAGATCCAGATGCGGGAGCCGCGCTTGCGGCGGTCCTGCTCGCGCTTGTAGGCCTCGAGCTTCTCCTGTCGGGCGCGATTCTTGGCGGACATCGTGTCTTTGGGCACGGCGGCGTCTCTCGTTCTGAGGGCGGAAGGCGCCTGGGGCGGGCGCAGGCGCCTGAGAGGCGCTCTCAGAGGATAACGAGCGAGGCTTCGGATCGGATCAATGCGCGGTCAGGGGGATCTCGATGCGCCCGAGGAGCGGGCCGCTCGATCAGCGGGAGAGGAGGCCGCGGAGGAGTGGGACGGCGCGCCGCCGCTCCGCTCAGGGGGCGAAGGTGAGCCAGAGCAGCAGGCCGTTCAGGACGATGAGGAAGACGGCGGCCAGAGCGGCGGCGAGGGTGGTGAACCAGCGGTTCGTCTGGTCGCCCATCAGGCGGCGGTCGCATGTCAGGATCACGAGCGGCACGAGCGCGAAGGGGATGCCGAACGACAGGACCACCTGGCTGAGCACCAGCGCGCGCGTCGGGTCGAAGCCGATCGCGAGCACCAGGAGCGCCGGGATCAGCGTGACCAGACGACGGGCGACGAGCGGCACCCGCACCTGGAGCAGACCGTGCATGATCTCGGCCCCCGCGTACGCGCCGACCGAGGTCGAGGCGAGGCCGGAGGCGAGCAGGCCGACGGCGAACAGGGTCGCGACCACCGGGCCGAGCGCCGCTCCGATGGCCGCGTGGGCGCCCTCGAGGCTGTCGGTCCCGGCGACTCCCGCGAGGGAGTGCGCGGCGAGGAGCAGGATCGCGAGGTTCACGGTGCCGGCGATGGCGAGGGCGATCGTCACGTCGATCCGGGTGGCGACCAGGATCCTCCGGCGCGCGCCGACGCCCTCGACGTGGCCGAAGCGGTCGCGGGCGAGCGCGGAGTGGGCGTAGATCGCGTGGGGCATGACGGTCGCGCCGAGGATCGAGGCGGCGAGCAGCACCGACTCCGAGCCCTCGAAGCGCGGCACGAGACCGGCGACGGTCGCGCCCGCGTCCGGCGGATCGACGACCACGCCGACCGTGAAGCCGACGGCGATCAGCACCATCAGCGCCGTGATCACCCGCTCGAACGGCTGCGCCCCGCCCCGCGTCTGCACGAGCAGCAGCACCAGCGAGACCGCGCCGGTGACCACGCCGCCGGCCAGCAGCGGCAGTCCGAAGAGCAGGTTCAGCGCGATCGCGCCGCCGATCACCTCGGCCAGGTCGGTCGCCATCGCCACCGTCTCGGCCTGCAGCCAGTAGGCCCGGCGGCCCCAGCGGCCGCGCAGGCGGTCGCCGAGCAGCTCGGGGAGGCTGCGGCCGGTCATCAGGCCGAGCTTCGCCGAGAGGTACTGGATGAGCCAGGCCATCAGGTTGCCGAGCACCACCACCCAGACCAGGAGGTAGCCGAACCGGGCGCCGGCCGTCATGTTGCTGGCGACGTTGCCCGGGTCGAGGTAGGCGACTCCGGCGACCAGCGCCGGACCGAGCAGGCGGAGGAGGTGGATGTCGGCCGGACGCCGCGGCGGTGCGGCGATCGGTGAGGTCATTCGGGGTCCGTTCCGGGTCGACCGCGGCGCTCGCGGACCCCCACGATAGGGCACCGGCGCGACCGGCGGCACTCCCCTCCCGAGACCGCTCCCTGTGCCTCCGCCCACCCCCGTCACACGCCCGCAGCCGGTTGCTACGCTGGCGGGATGAGCCTGGATCGCGCCCTTCCCGCACGCCCGGAGACCGGGATGGCCTACGCCGATTCGGTGCTCGACCTCATCGGCGACACCCCGCTGGTGAAGCTGGGTCCGGTCGCGGCGGGCGTGCAGGCGACCGTGCTGGTCAAGGTCGAGTACCTGAACCCCGGCGGCTCGTCGAAGGACCGCATCGCGACCCGCATCATCGACGCCGCCGAGCGCGACGGGCTGCTGAAGCCCGGCGGCACCATCGTGGAGCCGACCAGCGGCAACACCGGCATCGGCCTCGCCCTCGTCGCGCAGCAGCGCGGCTACCGCTGCGTGTTCGTGCTGCCGGACAAGGTGGGGGAGGACAAGCGCAACGTCCTCACCGCCTACGGGGCCGAGATCGTCGTGACGCCGACGGCCGTCGCTCCGGAGGACCCCGCCTCCTACTACTCCGTCTCGGACCGCCTCGCCCGCGAGATCCCCGGCGCCTTCAAGCCCAACCAGTACGCGAACCTCAACGGACCGCTCAGCCACTACGAGACCACGGGCCCCGAGATCTGGCGCGACACCGCCGGCCGGCTCACCCACTTCGTCGCGGGAGTCGGCACGGGCGGCACCATCAGCGGCGCCGGCCGCTACCTCAAGGAGGTGTCGGAGGGCCGCGTGCAGATCGTCGGCGCCGACCCCGAGGGCTCCGTCTACTCGGGCGGCGGCGGTCGCCCGTACCTGACCGAGGGCGTCGGCGAGGACTTCTGGCCGAGCGCGTACGACCCGAGCGTGGTCGACCGGATCATCGCCTCCAGCGACGCCGAGTCGTTCGCGATGACCCGCCGCCTCGCCCGCGAGGAGGGGCTGCTCGTCGGCGGATCGAGCGGGCTCGCCGTCTCCGTCGCGCTCAAGGCAGCCGCCGGTCTCGGGCCGGACGACGTGGTCGTCGTGCTCCTGCCGGACGGCGGGCGCGGCTACCTCGGCAAGATCTTCAACGACCGCTGGATGCGCTCCTACGGCTTCCTCGAGATGCGCGACGAGGGCACCGTCCGCGACGTGCTCCGCGCGAGGGCGGCGAGCGGGCAGGCCGACCTCCCGGCGCTCGTGCACGCGCACCCGACCGACACGATCCGCGACGCGATCGGCATCATGACCGAGTACGGCGTCTCGCAGCTCCCGGTGCTGACCGCCGAGCCGCCGGTCGTGATGGGCGAGGTCGTCGGAGCCGTCGACGAGCGCGAGCTGCTCGACCGCGTCTTCGCCGGATCCGCCTCGATGAACGACCCGCTCGGCGACTGCGTGGGCGACGCGCTCGCGCTGATCGGGCTCGGCGAGAGCATCACCGCCGCCCGCGCCGCGCTCACCGAGCACAGCGCCCTCCTCGTCACCGACGAGGGCAAGCCCGTCGCGGTGATCACCCGACAGGACCTCCTCACCTACGCCACGGCCTGACGGCCGCCGCCTCCGCACCTCCGACCCAGGGAGCCCGCACCATGCCCAAGAAGCAGCACTTCGACACCCGCGCCATCCACGCCGGCCAGGAGTTCGATCCGACCACCGGGGCGGTCGTGCCGCCCGTCTACATGACCTCCACGTTCGTCCAGGACGGCATCGGCGGTCTCCGGGGCGGCTACGAGTACGCCCGCTCGGCGAACCCGACGCGCGACTCGCTCCAGGAGCTCATCGCCTCGCTCGAGGGTGCGGACGTCGCCTACTCCTTCTCCTCCGGCCTCGCGGCCGAGGACACCCTGCTGCGCGCCGCCCTCGCGCCCGGCGACCACGTCGTCCTGGGCAACGACGCGTACGGCGGCAGCCACCGCCTGATCGACCGGGTGCACAGCGCCTGGGGCGTGCGCAACACGGCCGTCGACATGTCGAACCTCCGCGAGGTGCAGCGGGCGATCGTCCCCGGTGAGACGAAGATGCTCTGGGTCGAGACCCCGTCGAACCCGCTGATGACCATCAGCGACATCGCCGAGCTCGCCGACCTGGCCCACGCGCACGACCTGATCGTCGTCGTCGACAACACGTTCGCCTCCTCCGCCCTGCAGCAGCCGCTGGCCCTCGGTGCCGACGTGGTCGTGCACTCGACCACGAAGTACCTCGGTGGCCACTCGGACGTCGTCGGCGGCGCGCTCGCCCTGCGCTCGGGGCCGCTGGCCGAGAAGATCGCGTTCCTGCAGTTCGCGGTCGGAGCGATCTCGGGCCCGATGGACGCGTGGCTCACGGTCCGCGGCATCAAGACCCTCGGGGTGCGGATGGAGCGCCACTCCGTCAACGCGCAGGCGGTCGCCGAGTTCCTCGTCGAGCACCCGGCGGTGACGGCCGTGCACTACCCGGGCCTGCCCTCGCACCCCGGCCACGAGCTGGCGAAGCGCCAGATGTCGCGGTTCGGCGGGATGCTCTCGCTCGAGCTCGCGACGCCGCGCGCCGCCCGGAAGTTCGCCGAGTCGACCGAGCTGTTCCAGCTCGCGGAGTCACTGGGCGGCGTCGAGTCGCTGATCGGCTACCCGAGCGAGATGACGCACGCGTCGGTGAAGGGCACGCCGCTGGAGGTCTCGGAGTCGCTGGTGCGCCTCTCGGTGGGCCTCGAGGACTCGTCCGACCTGATCGCGGACCTGTCGGCGGCGCTGCCGAAGAAGTAGAGGCGGGAACGCCGCCCCGCGGGGCGGCATCTCGATGGTGCGCCCGATCCGGCCCCTGCCAGGATCGGGCGCATGACCTCCTCGCGCCGCTTCGTCGACCTCAGCCACACCGTCGCGGACGGGCTGGTGACCTACCCGGGCCTGCCCGCTCCGCGCATCCGGCCGCACCTCACCCGTGAGGCGTCCCGCGCCTCCTACGCACCCGGCACCGAGTTCGCGATGGACGTCATCGAGATGATCGGGAACACGGGCACCTACCTCGACAGCCCGTTCCACCGCTACGAGGGCGGAGCCGATCTCGCCGCTCTCCCGCTCGAGACGCTGGTCGACCTGCCGACCGTCGTGGTCGACGCGACCGGAGCCACCGAACGGGGCATCGGCTCGGACGCGGTCGCGGGACTCGACGTCCGCGGCGCCGCTGTCCTCCTCCGCACCGGCTGGGACGCGCACTTCGCCACGCCCGGGTACGGCAGGGGCGCCCCCTTCCTCAGCGGCGAGGCGGCGGAGGCGCTCGTCGCCGCCGGCGCGGTGCTGGTCGGCATCGACTCGGTGAACATCGACGACACGGAGTCGGGCGGATCGCGGCCCGCGCACTCGGCCCTCCTCGCCGCGGGAGTGCACGTCGTCGAGCACCTCACCGGCCTCGGCGGGCTGCCGGCGACAGGGGCGCGCTTCACCGCCGTGCCGCCGAAGGTGCGGGGCTTCGGGACCTTCCCGGTGCGGGCCTTCGCGGTCGTCGACGGGCCCTGACCGGCGCAGGGCGCCCGGGCGCCTCCGGCTAACCTGGACCGATGCATCCCGCTCTCGCCGCCGTCGGCCGGCGCGTCCGGCCCCGCACGCGCCTCGCGGCGCTGGGCCGTCGTGTCCGCCCCCGCACGCGGCTGCGCTCCGCGGCCCGGGTCGTCCGCTCCGCCCCTCAGCGCCTCTCGGAGCGCCGCGCCGCCGTGATCGCCGCCCGGCCGATCGACCACCCCTCGCCCGCGCTCCGGCGCGAGCTGCTGCTGCTCGATCTGGCCAACCGCTTCTCCCGCCGCTCCGCGGTCGATCCGGCGGGCGAGGTCGTGGTGACGATGACCACGCACGGCGAGCGGCTGCAGCGGGTCCACGTGGCGCTCGAGTCCATCGCCCGCGGCGACGCCCGGCCCGCGCGCCTGGTGCTCTGGCTCGACGACCCGGCCCTGCACGCCGACCTGCCCGCGCCGCTGCGACGCCTCCGCCGCCGCGGCGTCGAGATCCGCCTGGTCGACGGCTACCGCGTGCACACGAAGTACTACCCGCACCTGCTCTCGGGCCGGGCGGGGGAGCGCGACCTCGTCACCTCCGACGACGACATCGTGTACCCGCGCACCTGGCTGAGGGGCCTGCTCGACGCCCGCTCGCGCTACCCACGCGAGACCGTGCTCTGCTACCGCGCCCACCGGGTGGGGATCGTCGACGGCGCCGTGGCTCCGTACACGAGCTGGACGCCGGTCGCCGACACGCGCGCGTCGACCGATGTCTTCGGCACCTCCGTCTCCGGGCAGCTGCTGCCCGCCCCGCTCCTCGGCGAGATCGCCGCGCACGGGGAGGCGTTCCGCGAGATCGCCCCGGACGCCGACGACATCTGGCTGCACGTGCGCGCGGTCGACGCCGGTTACCGGATCGCGCAGATCGAGCCCCGGGCCCAGCTGTTCCCGTTCGTGCCGCGCACGCAGCAGTCCGGGCTCTACCTCGTCAACTACTGGGACGGCGGCAATGACCGCCAGGCCCGCGCGGCCTACACGCCCGAGGTGACGGCGCGGATCGCGGCGGACGCCTCCGCGAGAGGGGAGGTGCGCTGATGCGCCTGCTGTTCGTGAGCAACCTCTATCCGCCCCAGGTGCTCGGCGGATACGAGATGACCTGTGCGCGCGTCGCGGAGGCGATGGCGGCCCGCGGCCACACCGTGCGCGTGCTGACCACGCCGACCTACCTGCCGCCGGAGCCCTCGGGCGTCGAGGTGCACCGCACGCTGAGCCTGCGCACCTACTTCCCGCTGCCGCAGACCGGCGGCGAGATCGCTCAGCTGCTGCACCACGAGAGCGCCGTCTCGCGGTTCGAGAACACCCGCATCCTGCTCGAGGAGCTGCGCGACTTCGCGCCGACCCACGTGGTGGCCTTCAACCTGCTCGGGATCGGCGGCCTCGCGATGATCGACCTGCTGCGGGCGGTGGAGGCGCCGTGGATGTGGAACCTCGGCGACCGCATCCCGAACGCCCTGGTCGACGGGCTGCCCGAGCGCGTGCTCCGCGTCTACGGCGCCCAGGCCCCCGACCACTTCGACCGCGGCGAGATCGTCGCGGTCAGCCGCTCCCTCGTCGACGCGATCGAGGCCGGCGGGCTGAGCCTGGGCGAGGTCGAGGTGATCGGGCGCGGAGTGTCCGTTCCCCCCGACACCGCGGAGCCGCGGCGCTACCGCGAGGGCGGGACCACCCGGTTCACGTTCGCCGCGTCGCTCGGCGAGCACAAGGGCGTCGGGCTGGTGCTGGAGGCGGCGGCGTCTCTCGCGGAGGAGACCCGCGACTTCCGTGTGGACCTCTACGGCGACGGAGACGTGGACGGCTGGCGCGCCCGGGCGGACGAGGCGGGCCTGGACGGCCTGGTCGAGTTCCACGGACCGACGCCCCACGCCGAGGTGCTCGCCGCGCACGGCCGCGCCGACGCGTTCCTCTTCCCGACCTGGGCCGGAGAGGCGTTCGGCGTCGCGCCGGTCGAGGCGGCCGCGGCGGGCGCCGTGCCGATCGTGACGGCGGCCAGCGGAGTAGCGGAGTTCCTCATCGACGGCGTCGACTGCATCAAGATCACCCGCTCCGCCCCGGCGCTCCTCGAGGCGATGCGGGACGTGGCGAGCGGGGCGGTGGACCTCGAGGCGCTCGGCCGGCGGGGCCGGGCCGCGGCGCGCGGACCGCTCTCGTTCGAGCGCTCCGTCGAGCTGATCGAGGCCTCGCTCGAGCGCCGCTCCCGGCCGGGCCTCGCCGACCGCCTCGCCGACACCACCCTCGAGGCCGACATCATGGACAAGGATCTGCGGGCGATGGACGTGCTCCACCGCCGCTTCTCCGGACGGGACCACGACGATGACCACTGACCACGACTTCCTCCAGGACCCCGGCTCGGCGCCCACCCGGCTCGGCCGCGGCGGCGTCGTGCTCCGCGACGCCGTGCACCGGCTGGTCGCCCCCTGGTTCGAGCAGGCGCGGCTGCGCACGGAGGAGCTGCGCGCCGAGACGGCGGCCCTGCGCGACGAGGTGGCCGGGCTCCGCGGCGAGCTGAGCGCGGTGCAGGGCGACGTCTCCGTGCTGCGCGACGAGTCGGCGGGCCTCCGGGAGGCGCTGGACGAGCTCAGCGCGTCGGTCGCGGCCGACCGCGCCTCGTCCGAGGCGGCGGGTGCGGCGGCCGCCGAGCAGGCCGCCGACACCGCGGCGGCTCTCGACGAGCGCGTCCGCGGGGTCGAGCTCGAACTGCGGGCGGTCACCCGGCGCCTCGCGGAGGCGCTCGACCGCTGAGGCGGCGAGGCCCGGTCCTCGCGGCGATCAGGCGGGGACCGCCGTCCGCGCGAGCAGCTCGGCGATACGCCCGGTGCAGCCGCCGCAGCCCGTGCCGGCGCGGGTCGCCCGCCCGACGCAGGCGACCGTCCCGTGTCCCGCCGCAGCCGCATCGGTGATCACCGCCGCCGTCACGCCGTTGCACCAGCAGACCGTGGCATCGGGGGCGAACGGATCGCCGGTCGCCGCGGCGCCCGCATCCGGGGCGTCCAGACGCAGGAGGCTCGACCGGTCCGCCGGCAGCTCCGAGCCCCGCTCGAAGAGGAGGCTGAGCTCGGCGCCGACCCGGGGCAGACCCACCGAGACGAACCCGCGCAGCACTCCTCCTGCGGTCACGAGCTTGGCGTAGCCGCCGCGGGCGGGGTCAGCCCACAGCGTCACCTCGAGGTGCTCCTCGCCCGGGCGGTGCGGGTCCCACGGCTCCGGGGCCACGTCGCCTCCTGCCACGAGGTCGACGCCCTCGGCCTTCAGCATCACGACCGCCGGTCGGGCGTCGGGGACGCGCTCCTCGCCGCAGCGGCCCTCCGCCTCCGCCCGGATCCGTGCTGCGAGCCGGTCCGCCTGCTCCCATCCCGGACCGATCAGTCCGCTCGGTCCGCCGGGCACGCGGCCGTCGGGCAGGGCCGAGCCGCGGGGGGCGACGTGCGCGCAGTCGCCGATCGCGAAGACGTCCGGGTCGCTCCAGCTGCGCAGCTGCTCATCGACCAGGATCCCGGTCGAAACGGCGAGCTCCGCGCCCGCGGCCAGCTCGACCCGCGCACCGACACCGCACGAGAGCACCAGCAGATCCCCCTCGATCTGCTTGCCGTCAGCGCAGACGAGCGCCTGGAAGTGCGCACGGCCGCGGTCGTCGTGCGCGAGCAGGACGCTCTCGGACCGGGCGTGCGCCACCATCTCGACGCCGGCCGCGCGGGCGGCCGCGGCCAGCATCCGGCCCCCGCCCGTGTCGAGATTGCGGGCCATCGGGATGTCGCCGTGGAAGACCACCACCACCTGCGCGCCCTGCTCGGCGGCCGCGAGGGCGAACTCGATCCCGAGCACTCCCGCCCCGAGCACGACGAGGCGCGCGCCGGAGCGCACGGACTCGCGGACCACCCGGGCGTCGGCCAGGTCGCGCAGCGCCACCACCCGCTCCGGGAGGGGCCGGGAGCCCGCGTCGAGCGACTCCGGATCGGCGGCGCGCACCGTCCGCTCGCGTCGGGACCGCTCCATCCCGGCGAGGGTCGGCACGTTCGCCCGGGCGCCGGTGGCCAGGACGAGGCGGTCGTAGGGCAGCCGCTCGCCGTCGTGCAGCCGCACGACGTTCCGCGCGCGGTCGATCCCCACGACGGCCGCTCCCAGGCGCAGGACGACGCCCGCCGCCTCCGCCGCCGTCCGGTCGCCGAGGTCGAGGCGCTCGCGGGTCGCCCGGCCGACGGCGTACTCCGCGAGCAGGACACGGTTGTATGGGTCGTCGCTCTCGGCGCCGACCACCGTCAGCGCGACCAGACCGGCCCGCACGGCCGGCAGCAGCTCCTCGACGAAGCGCGAGCCGACGGGGCCATAGCCGATCAGGACGATCCGCTCGGGAGGTGTCTCAGGCATGTGCCGTCCCTTCCGCGCGGACCCAGACCCGCGTGCGCTTGAACTCGGGCATCGACGACACCGGGTCCACGACGGCCTCGGTGAGGAGGTTCGCGCACTGCTCACCCGCGTAGTGGAAGGGCAGGAACACCGTGTCGTGGCGGATGTCCGCGGTGACGCTCGCGCGGGCGCGGACCACGCCGCGCGCGTTCCCGATCGCCACAGGTGCTCCGTCGCGGACGCCGAGCCGGGAGGCGGTCGCCGGGTGGATCTCGAGCCGAGCCTCGGGACGGGCCGCATCGAGCTCCGCGACCCGCCGGGTCTGGGTGCCCGACTGGTACTGCTGGAGGTAGCGGCCGGTCACGAGGGTCAGCTCCTCGCCGCGGTCCACGACGACGGGGACGGCGGGGATGACGGCGACCAGGCGCGCCCGGCCGTCGGGGTGCCCGAAGCGCTCAGCGAAGAGGCGCGGCGTCCCCGTGCCGCCCGCGGGGTAGGGCCAGTGGGCGGCGATCCCGGTGTCGAGCAGGGCGTGCGAGAGGCCGGAGTAGTCGGCCACGCCTCCCGCGGACGCGCGGGCCAGCTCGTCGAACACCTCCGAGGGGACCGCCGACCAGCTCGAGGGGGCGTCGAGACGGCGCGCCAGCTCGCTCATGATCCAGAGCTCGCTGCGCACTCCTGCCGGCGGGTCGATCGCCCGGCGGCGGCGGAGCACCCGGCCCTCGAGCGAGGTCATCGTGCCCTCCTCCTCCGCCCACTGCGGCACCGGGAGCACCACATCGGCCAGCGCGGCGGTCTCGGAGAGGAAGAAGTCGCAGACGACCAGCGTGTCCAGGGCCTCGAGCCCGGCGCGGACGGCGTCGGCGTCCGGGGCCGAGACGACCACGTTGGAGCCGTGCACCAGCAGGCAGTGCACGGAGCGTCCGAGCTCGGCGAGCAGGGCGGTGGCGGGCAGCCCTGGGCCCGGGATCGATTCGGGCGTCACGTCCCAGACGGCGGCGACGTGGCGCCGCGCCTCCGGATCGCGGATGGAGCGGTACCCCGGGAGCTGATCGGCCTTCTGTCCGTGCTCGCGTCCGCCCTGGCCGTTGCCCTGACCGGTGAGCGTGCCGTACCCCGACCCCTCGCGACCCACCAGGCCGAGCACGAGAGCGAGGTTGATCGCGGCGGTCGCGGTGTCGGTGCCGTCGACGTGCTGCTCGACCCCGCGGCCGGTCAGCACGAACGACCGCCCCGCGGCGAGCCGGCGCGCCAGGGAGCGGAGGAGCGAGGTCGGCACGCCCGTGACCGCGGAGGTGCGCTCCGGCCACCACGACGAGACGCTGCGGCGCAGGGCCTCGACGCCGGTCGTGCGCGCGGCGAGGTAGGCGGTGTCGGCGAGGCCCTCGGCGAAGACCAGGTGGATCAGCCCGAGGAGGAGCGGCAGATCCGTCCCGGGAGCGGGCTGCAGATGCGTGCCGGCGCCGTCCTCCGTCAGCCGCGCGGTGGCCGAGCGGCGCGGGTCGACGACCACCAGGCCGCCCCGCGAGCGGGCACCGGCGAAGTGGGCGAGAAGCGGCGGCATCGTCGCGGCGACGTTCGAGCCCAGGAGCAGGATCGTGTCGGCGTCGTCGAGGTCGGACACCGGGAACGGCAGTCCGCGATCGACGCCGAAGGCGCGGTTGCCGGCCGCCGCGGCCGAGGACATGCAGAAGCGGCCGTTGTAGTCGATCCGGGAGGTGCCGAGAGCGATCCGAGCGAACTTCCCGAGCTGGTAGGCCTTCTCGTTGGTGAGGCCCCCGCCGCCGAAGACGGCCACCGCGTCGGCGCCGTGCCGCTCCCGGACGCCGCGCACCGCCCCGGCGACCGCGTCGAGCGCCTCCTCCCACGACGCCTCCGCGAGGACGCCGTCGGCGCCGCGCAGCAGCGGGGAGACCAGGCGCTGTCCGCTCGCCAGCAGCTCGACGGAGGTCCAGCCCTTGGCGCAGAGCCCGCCCCGGTTCGTCGGGAACTCCCTCCCCTCGACCGCCAGGGGCACGGGGCCCGCCGCGGGTGTCAGCGTCATCGCGCACTGCAGGGCGCAGTACGGGCAGTGGGAGTCGGTCGGGGCGGGTGCGCTCATCGTCAGATCCGGGTCCCCGTCTTCGCGGCGAGGCGGAGGTAGACGCCGGCCGTGATCGCGAGCATCACCGCATAGGCGCCGACGAACCAGCCCAGCGCCGTGGTGTAGTCGCCGAACTCGGTCTTGGAGAAGCCGAGCAGCTGGGGGATCACGAAGCCGCCGTAGGCGCCGATCGCCGAGATCAGGCCGAGCGCCGCGGCGGACGTGCGCTGGGCGCCGATGCCGTCGTCACCGCGCTGGCGGGCGCGGAGGGCGAACACCGTGGGGATCATGCGGTAGGTCGCGCCGTTGCCGATGCCGGCCGCCGAGAAGAGCACGAGGAAGCAGGCGAGGAAGAGCCAGAAGCTGCCGAGCGGCAGTGTCGCGATCACGCCGAGGATCCCGGCGCCCATGGCGACGAAGGCGAGGACCGTGACAGGCGCTCCGCCGAAGCGGTCGGCCAGACGGCCGCCGGAGGGGCGGGACAGCGAGCCCACCAGGGAGCCGAGGAACGCGAGGCCGACCGTCGCCGAGCCGACGGCGAAGCCGGAGAACTCGGGGAAGGTGTCGGCGATGAGCTTCGGGAACACGCCGGCGAATCCGATGAAGGACCCGAAGGTGCCGATGTAGAGCACGGCCAGCAGCCAGAGGTGCGGCTCGCGGAGCGCGGCGAGGGAGGCGGCGACGTCGGACTTCGCGGTCGAGAGGTTGTCCATGCGCTTGGCGGCGCCGATCATCGCCACGACGATCAGGGGGACCCAGAGGAAGCCGGCGATCGGCAGGTTCAGCGTGGCCGCGGCGCCGACGGTGATCGCGATCGGCACGACGAGCTGCGCGACGGAGGCGCCCAGGTTGCCGCCCGCGGCGTTGAGCCCCAGAGCCCAGCCCTTCTGCGCGTGCGGGTAGAAGAAGGTGATGTTCGCCATCGAGCTGGCGAAGTTGCCGCCGCCGAAGCCGGCGAGCGCGGCCACCAGGAGCATGACGCCGAACGGGGTCTCCGGATTCGAGACCGCGATGCCGAGTCCGACGCTCGGGATCAGCAGGAGGCCCGCCGACACGATCGTCCAGTTGCGGCCGCCGAAGCGGGGGACCATGAACGTGTACGGGATCCGCAGGGTGGCGCCGACGAGGCTCGGCATCGAGATGAGCCAGAAGATCTGCCCGGTGTCGAAGGCGAACCCGGCCGCCGGCAGCGAGACGACGACGACCGACCAGAGCTGCCAGACGACGAAGCCGAGGAACTCGGCGAAGATCGACCACCTCAGATTGCGAGCGGCGACGGAGCGTCCCTCCGCCTCCCACTGGGCGGGGTCCTCGGGGTTCCAGCCGTCGATCCAGCGGCCCGGCCGTCGGATGATGCCGGTGGATGTGGCGGCGGTCGTGGGGACGGTGGTCGGGGGTGCAGCAGTCATCGTGGTCCTCCGGAGGGTGGGCGGCGCGCGCGAGGGCGCGCTCGGGACGGGGAGGTGGAGCGGTGGTGGTGCGGGGAGGAGGCGTCAGGCGTTGCGCCCGAACAGCTCCGAGACGATGTCGACCAGCTCGCGGGCGGGCGGATCGACGGCGGTGAGGAGGGGAGCGGAGGCGAGGTCGGCCCCCGCGGAGGCGGCCAGGCCGGCGAAGTAGCCGGGCGCGAGCAGGTAGGTGGCGACCACGACGCGCGCGCCGGGGTGGGCGGCGCGCTCGGCGGCGACCGCCTCCGCGATCCGCGGCTCGGCGGCCGAGATGAACGAGGTGCTCACCTCGCGGCCGAGCTCGGCGGCGAGGAGGCGGCCGGTGGTCCAGCAGTCCGCGACGGCACCGGCGTCGCTCGAGCCGGCAGCGGCGAGCACGACGCGGTCGCCGTCGTCGAGCCCTGCCTCGTGGAGCCGGCGGGCGAGCACGCGCGCCAGGCGGGGATCGGGTCCGAGCGCGCCCGAGACCCGCACCGGCCGCTCCGCCTCCGCCGCGGCCTCGGCGAGGTCGACGTGCACGTGGTAGCCGGCCGAGAGCAGCAGCGGCACGACCACCGCCGGCCGGCCCGGCTCGAGAGAGCCCAGGGTCGCGGGGACGTCGGGCTGCTGCACGTCGACGAAGGAGTCGAGCACGTCCAGCGCCGGGTTGGCCCGGCGGACCGCCTCGACCAGCGCGGCGACGGCACGCCTCCCGTCGTCGTCGGAGGTCCCGTGGGACGCGGCGACCAGAGCGGTCCGCTGGGCGACCTCGATCGTGCCGTCGCTCTCGCGCACCTGCCAGGTGGCGAGGTGCAGCTCCGCTCGTGTGAAGCAGGCGCCGGTCTCGAGGTCGAAGACGTCCTTGTGCAGGGGGGAGGCGATCGTGGGCCGCTGCACCCCGTCGACCAGACGCGAGCCGACGATGCCGCGTGAGAGCACGGCGGCGCCGGTCGCGGGGTCGAGGTTCGAGACGGCCCGCACCCGCCCGTCGGGCAGGAGGAACAGGGCGAGCTGCACACCGCCGACCAGGGCGGCCTCGCCCCAGAGCGGCTCGAGGTCGCCGACGGCGCAGACCGGCACCCAGGTGGTGGCGGTCGCGGGGGCGAGCCGATCGAGGAGGGTCATCGCTGCGCCTTCTTCCTGCGGGTGGGCCACCGCATCCGGTCGGACGCGATGAGGCAACGGTAGGGATCGCGCGTTTCGTGCGAGCACGCCTTCGGTGTCACGGGCGTAACGAAGCCCTCACGGCCTGCGGCGCTCGCCGAGAGGCGCGCGTCACACGCTGTTACACAGGGGCAACGGCGGGGAAACGGGCCGTCCCTACGGTGGACGTCATGACTCCTGGAGCGAACCCCGCCGCCCGGCCCCGACGCGTGCTCGTCGTCGGAGCGGGACCCGCCGCGCACCGCCTGGTCGACGCGCTCGTCGCCCGGGCCGGCGACCAGGCGCTGGAGATCACCGTCCTCGGCGAGGAGGTGCACCGTCCCTACGACCGCGTCGCACTCTCGAAGCGCCTCGACGGCGAGCACGACCTGACTCTGGGCGACGGCGCTCTGTGGGAGTCGGCGCGGCTGATCACCTCCTCCCGTGTCGTCGCGATCGATCCCGACCGCCTGCGCGTCGAGCTCGCGGACGGCCGCTCCCTCGAGGGCGACGAGATCGTCCTGGCGACGGGCTCCTCCGCCACGGTCCCGCCGATCGAGGGCGCCGAGCACGGCCGCGTCTACCGCACGCTCGAGGACGTGGACGGGCTCGTCGCCGAGCTCGCCGCGTTCCGCGCCCGGCGCGGACGCCCCGCGATCGTGGTCGTGGTCGGCGGCGGTCTGCTCGGCCTCGAGGCGGCGGGAGGCGCGCACCGGCTCGGTGCGCGCACCGCCCTCGTCCACTCCGGCCGCTGGCTGATGAGCGCGCAGCTCGACGAGGGCGCCGGGCAGGCCCTCGGCCGCATCATCTCGGCGCAGGGGATCGCGCTGCACCTCGGCAACCGGCCCACCGCGATCCTCACCTCGCCGACGGGGACGGTGCTCGGAGTCGCGCTGACCGACGGCAGCAGCATCAGCGCCGATCTCGTGGTCTTCTCCATCGGGATCACGGCGCGCGACGAGCTCGCCCGAGCGGTCGGGATCGAGGTCGCACCGCGCGGAGGCGTGGTCGTCGACGAGGCCTGCCGCACCAGCAGGGCGGGAGTCTGGGCCATCGGCGAGGTCGCCGCGATCGCCGGCCGCACGGTCGGGCTCGTCGCACCCGCCAACGCGATGGCGGAGGTGGTCGCCGACCGGATCCTCGGCGGCGACGCGACCTTCCCGGGGGTCGACGACGCCACCAAGCTCAAGCTCTCGGGCGTGGAGGTCGCCAGCTTCGGCGACGCCCTCGGCACCACGGAGGGAGCGCTCGAGGTCGTCTACGCCGATCCGGCCCGCGGTCTCTACCAGAAGGTCGTCGTCTCGGACGATGCGCGCACGCTGCTCGGCGGGATGTTCGTCGGCGACGCGGGCCCCTACTCCTCCCTCCGCCCGCTGCTGGGGCGCGAGCTGCCGGCCGAGCCCGGCGCCTACCTCGCGGCGGCGGGGGCGGAGGCGCCCTCGGGCGACCTTCCGGACGACGCTCAGGTCTGCTCGTGCAACAACGTCTCGGTCGGCGAGGTCCGCCACGCGATCGGCGAGGGGTGCACCGAGCTGGGGCCGCTCAAGGCCTGCACCCGCGCGGGCACCCAGTGCGGATCGTGCGTGCCCCTGGTGAAGAAGCTGCTCGACACGGAGCTGATCCGTGCGGGCGTCGAGGTCTCCCGCGCCCTCTGCGAGCATGTGGCGCTCAGCCGCAGCGAGCTGTTCGAGTCGGTCCGTATCCTCGGGCTGCACTCGGCCGAGCAGGTGATGGAGCGCTTCGGCTCCGGGCTGGGCTGCGACGTGTGCAAGCCGGTGATCGCCTCCGTCCTCGCCACCCAGACGAACGCCTACATCCTCGACGGCGGCCAGGCGCCGCTGCAGGACACCAACGACCGCGCCCTGGCCAACATGCAGAAGGACGGCACCTACTCCGTCGTCCCGCGGATCCCCGGGGGCGAGATCACGCCGGCGAAGCTCAAGGTGATCGCCGAGGTCGCCGAGCAGTACGGCCTCTACACGAAGATCACCGGCGGGCAGCGGATCGACATGTTCGGCGCCCGCCTCGAGCAGCTGCCCGAGATCTGGCGCCTCCTCGTCGACGCCGGCTTCGAGTCGGGTCAGGCGTACGGCAAGTCGCTGCGCACGGTCAAGTCGTGCGTCGGATCGACCTGGTGCCGCTTCGGAGTCCAGGACGCGGTCGGGATGGCGGTCTTCCTCGAGGAGCGGTACCGGGGTCTCCGCTCGCCGCACAAGTTCAAGCTCGGGGTCAGCGGCTGCGCCCGCGAGTGCGCCGAGGCGCGGGGGAAGGACATCGGCGTCATCGCGAGCGACCTCGGCTGGAACCTCTACGTCGGCGGCAACGGCGGCTACCAGCCGGCGCACGCCCAGCTGCTCGCGCAGGACCTCGACGACGAGACCCTGGTGCGCTACATCGACCGCTACGTCATGTACTACGTGCGGACGGCCGAGCGGCTCCAGCGGACCGCACGCTGGCAGGAGGAGCTCCCCGGCGGACTCGAGCACGTGCGCGAGGTGGTCTGCGAGGACTCGCTCGGCATCGCCGCCGAGCTGGAGGCCGCCATGGCCACGCACGTCGACACCTACGTCGACGAGTGGGCGGCGACCCTCGCCGATCCCGACCGGCTCCGCCGCTTCCGCTCCTTCGTGAACGCCCCGGACACCGCGGATCCGCGCGTCGCGACCGTGCGCGAGCGCGGGCAGGTCCGGCCCGCCGGCCGGGACGAGAGACCGGACGGACCCGTGCTGGTCGCGGGGCCGAGGATCCCCGTCGGTCCGGCCGGGATCGGATCGGACTCGTGATGCAGCTCTCCCTCGACCTCGCCGGACGCCGCGTGCTCGTGATCGGCACCGCCTCCGGGACCCGCCGCGTGCTCGCCCGCTACCGAGCCGCCGGCGCACTCGTCGAGCGGCACGAGGCGGAGGACGCGCTCACCCCGGCGCCCCCGGCCCTGATCGTGTGGGTGGAGGGGCCGGCGCCGCTCCGAGCAGCGGCGGCCGAGCTCTGCCCCTGGATCGTCGACGAGGCCCCCGCGCCGACCCGGCCGGTCGGGCACGTCAGCATCGTCGGCGGCGGCCCCGGCGATCCGGATCTGATGACCCTCGCCGCCCGCCGCGCCCTCCGCGACGCGGACGTGGTGCTCTACGACCGGCTCGGTCCGCACGAGGGCCTGGCCGAGTGGGCGCCCGGCGCCGAGCTGATCGACGTCGGCAAGACGCCGGGTCATCATGCGGTGCCGCAGCACGAGATCGAGCGGCTGATGATCGAGCGGGCCCTCGCGGGTCTGGACGTCGTGCGCCTGAAGGGCGGCGATCCGTTCGTGTTCGGCCGCGGGTCGGAGGAGGTGCGCGCGTGCCGGCTCGCCGGCGTCGGCTCCACGGTCGTCCCCGGAGTGACCAGCGCGATCTCGGTGCCCGCCGCCGCCGGGATCCCGGTCACCCACCGCGAGGTCAGCAGGGCCTTCACCGTGGTCTCGGGCCATGCGCCGTTCAGCGAGCAGGAGCTCGGCCATCTGGCCGGGCTGGGCGGGACGATCGTGGTGCTGATGGGCGTGAACACCCTCCCGCACCTCGTCGCCGGGCTGCAGCGCGCCGGGATGCGCGCCGACACGCCCCTCGCGATCGTCGAGCGGGGCTGGTCGCGCGACCAGCGCACGACGGTCTCGTCGGTCGGCGCAGTGCTCGGCCTGCTCGCCGAGCTGGCACCGCGCTCGCCCGCCGTGATCGTCATCGGCGAGGTGGTCCGGCAGGCCGCGTGCCATGATGCGGGGGACCCCGAGAGCATCGCCCGAGCGGTCGATGCACTGACCGCGTGAGACCCCGAGGGGGCCGAGCATGACCGGCACCGATCCCGACGCCGCCGTGGGGTTCCGACCCGACCAGCTGGACGGCTTCCGCATCGGGGTCACCTCCGACCGCCGCTCCGAGGACCTGATCGCCGCGTTCGAGCGCCGCGGTGCCGCCGTCACGCACGCCCCCACCATCCGAATGCGCGGCGTCGACACCGAGGGCGCGCTCGAGGAGGAGACCCGCGCCATCGTCGCCGCCCGTCCCGACGTGCTCCTCGCCACCACCTCCTACGGCCTGCGGCGCTGGCTCGAGGCCGCGGACGCCGCGGGGATCGAGCTGGCCGACGCGCTGTCCTCCGCGCGGATCCTCGTCCGCGGACCCAAGGCGCGCGGAGCGATCCGTGCGGCGGGTCTCGACGACCACGGGATGAGCGAGCGCGAGACGACCACCTCCCTCGTCGACCTGGCCCTGCGCGAGGGCGTCGCCGGCCGCACGATCGCGGTGCAGCTGCACGGATTCACCGACCCGGCTCAGCTGCAGCGTCTCCGCGACGCCGGCGCCCGGGTGCTCACGGCCGCGCCCTACCGCTGGAGCGTGCACGAGGACTCCGCCCGGGTGCTGCGGCTGATCGACGCGGTCTGCGGAGGGGGCATCGACGCCGTCACCTTCACCAGCGCGCCGGCGGTGGAGGCGCTCTTCACGGTCGCGGAGGCCGCGGGCCGCCTCGACGACCTCCAGGCGGCCTTCCGCGAGACGGTGGTCGCCGCCGCCGTCGGCCCCGTGACCGCAGCACCCCTGGTCGAGGCAGGGATCCTCCCGGTCGTGCCGGACCGGTTCCGGATGGGTGCGCTCATCCGCCTGACCTGCGAGCACCTCGAGCAGGCGTCGCCCCGCATCGAGACGGCCTTCGGCACTCTCGAGCTCCGAGGCCGGCACGCCGTCCTGGCCGGGACCCGGGTGGCGCTGACCCCGGTCGCGCTTGCGCTGTTCCGGACTCTCGTCGCCGCCGAGGGCGCGACCGTCGCGCGTCACGTCCTCGCGGCCTCCGCGCCGGAGGCTCTCGACGACCACGCGGTCGACGTCGCTGTCAGCCGCCTCCGTCAGGCCCTCCCCGAACCGCGGCTCGTGGCGACGGTGATCAAGCGCGGCTACCGGCTCGCGACCCCGCTCTGAGTGGCGGCGCGGTGCCACACTGAGCGCGTGGGCAGGCTGAGGGTCGTCGTCGCGCCCGACTCCTTCAAGGGGTCGGCGAGCGCGGTCGAGGTCGCGCGGGCGATCGCCGAGGGCTGGAGCGCTGCGCGCCCGGGGGACGAGATCGTCCTCGCGCCGATGGCCGACGGAGGAGAGGGCACGGTCGAGGCCTTCGCGCTCGCGGTCCCGGGGTCGCTTCGGCGGCCGGTCGTCGTCCCCGGCCCGGACGACCGGCCGGTCCGCGCCTGGTGGCTGCTGCTCCCCGACGGGACAGCCGTCGTCGAGCTCGCCTCCACGAGCGGCATCACGCTGCTCGACCCGCTCCGTCCGCTCACCGCGCACACGCGCGGCTTCGGCCGCGCGATCGCCGCCGCCCTCGACGCGGGGGCGCACGCCCTGCTGCTGGCGATCGGCGGCAGCGCCTCGACCGACGGCGGAGTCGGAGCGCTCCGCGAGCTCGGCGCACGCTTCTCCACCGCCTCCGGCCGCGACCTCGGCGAGGGAGGCGGTGCGCTGCCCGCGCTCGCCGCCGCCGACCTCCGCGCGCTGCGTCCTCTGCCGCCCGGAGGCGCGGTCGTGCTCAGCGATGTCGCGACCCCGCTGCTCGGCGACTCCGGGGCGGCCCGCGTCTTCGGTCCGCAGAAGGGGGCCGGCCCCGAGGACGTCCTCCTCCTCGAGAGCGGCCTCCGCCGTCTCGCCGCGCACCTGGACGCGGATCCCGATGCGCCGGGCTCCGGGGCGGCGGGCGGGACGGGCTTCGGGCTGCTCGCCTGGGGCGCGCGCCCGACCTCCGGCGCCGGCGCCGTCGGACGGGCGATCGGGCTCCCGACGCTCCTCGCGGGCGCGGACGTCGTCATCACGGGGGAGGGGCGCTTCGACGCGCAGTCCGCCGCCGGCAAGGTTCCCTTGCACGTCCTCGCGCTCGCCGAGGCGGCCGGGGCGCGGACGCTCCTCGTCGCCGGGGCGATCGCGGCGCCGACTCCCGGCTTCACCGCGGCGGTGTCGCTGACGGAGGCGGCGGGCTCCTCGTCCGCGGCCCTCGCGGACCCGCTCCCGCACCTGCGCGCCGTCGCCCGGGAGTGGGCCGCGCAGCTCCTCTGACCGTTCGCGGTGTCGGTGGTCGGGCGTACCGTCCGGGCATGCCCCGCGATGCGATCCGACCACCACATCTTGTGGTCGAGCCGCCGCGCGGACCCCACCGGTCGGGCATGCCGACACGCCGTGGCGCGTTGTACACAGTGAACGGGATCCTTCTGTCCACACCTGTGGATGGTTCGTCCGGATCCGCGTCCTTCCGCGGTTCCACGGGCTCCGGCCTGTGGATGAACGGGGGAGGAACCGGTGGATAACTACACGGCTGTAACTACTACGTCTAGTGGGCTGACACCGGCCCGCCCCCTATATGTAGTATTGCTGAGCAGGTCGGAGCGAGAGCCCCACCGGCACCCAGAACTCACCCGGACCACCCTCCGACCCCGCCCGCATCGCGAGCCGCCGGTCGGGGAGCTGCACCGGGACACCCCCTCCGAAAGGCGACACCCATGGCTGTGACGGTCTACACCAAGCCCTCCTGCGTCCAGTGCACCGCGACGTACCGCGCCCTCGACAGCAAGGGCATCGACTACGAGGTGTTCGACCTCTCCGTGGACGAGAAGGCCCTCGAGGCCGTCAAGGCCCTCGGCTACCTCCAGGCGCCGGTCGTCATCACGGACGACGACCACTGGTCCGGCTTCCGCCCCGACAAGATCGCGACCCTCTGAGGCGCACGGGCGGCGATCCGCGACGTCGTCGGCGGGCGCCGTAGCGCCGCTGCGGCTTCCTCCTCCGCCTTGCGGCTCACCGCGCAGCCGCCTCGGAGGCGGGACCGAGAACAGCAGCTGACGGGGAGAGGGGCCGGAGGATGAGCGGGCTCGTGTACTTCTCCAGCAGCTCGGGGAACACGCACCGGTTCATCGAGAAGCTCGGACGGCCGGCGCAGCGCATCCCGCTCCACGCCCGTCGCGACGGAGCCGCCCTCGACACGCTCCACGTCCACGAGCCGTACGTGCTCGTCCTCCCCACCTACGGCGGCGGCAACGGCGGAGGAGCGGTCCCCAAGCAGGTCATCCGGTTCCTCAACGATCCGTGCAACCGCTCCCTGATCCGCGGCGTCATCGGCGCCGGCAACACGAACTTCGGCGAGGCGTACTGCCTCGCCGGCGACATCATCGCCCGCAAGTGCGAGGTGCCGCACCTCTATCGATTCGAAGTATTCGGAACACCCGACGACGTCCGCGCCGTCGACGAAGGATTGGACACGTTTTGGACGCAGCAGTGATCGACGCTCCCCGCGACGCCGCACAGATGGACTACCACTCGCTCAACGCGATGCTGAACCTCTACGGCCCGAACGGAGAGATCCAGTTCGACAAGGACCGCGAGGCCGCTCGCGAGTTCTTCCTGCAGCACGTCAACCAGAACACGGTGTTCTTCCACACGCTCAAGGAGCGCCTCGACTACCTGGTCGAGAAGGAGTACTACGAGCAGGCCGTGCTCGACCAGTACTCGTTCGAGTTCATCCAGCAGCTCAACGACCTGGCGTACTCGAAGAAGTTCCGCTTCGCGACCTTCCTCGGCGCGTTCAAGTACTACACCTCGTACACGCTCAAGACGTTCGACGGGAAGCGCTACCTCGAGCGCTTCGAGGACCGCGTCGTGATGACCGCCCTCGGCCTCGCCCAGGGCGACGAGACGCTCGCGACCGCCCTCGTCGAGGAGATCGTCGCCGGCCGCTTCCAGCCCGCGACCCCGACCTTCCTCAACACAGGCAAGGCACAGCGCGGCGAGCTCGTCTCCTGCTTCCTGCTCCGCATCGAGGACAACATGGAGTCGATCGCCCGCGGCATCAACTCCGCGCTCCAGCTCTCCAAGCGCGGCGGCGGCGTCGCCCTCTCGCTCTCGAACATCCGCGAGGCCGGCGCCCCGATCAAGCAGATCGAGAACCAGTCCTCGGGCATCATCCCCGTGATGAAGCTCCTCGAGGACAGCTTCAGCTACGCCAACCAGCTCGGCGCGCGCCAGGGCGCGGGAGCGGTGTACCTCTCGGCGCACCACCCCGACATCCTCCGCTTCCTCGACACCAAGCGCGAGAACGCCGACGAGAAGATCCGCATCAAGACGCTCTCCCTCGGCGTCGTCGTGCCCGACATCACGTTCGAGCTCGCGAAGAACAACGAGGACATGTACCTCTTCTCGCCCTACGACGTCGAGCGCGTCTACGGCATCCCCTTCGGCGACATCTCCCTCTCGGAGAAGTACCGCGAGATGGTCGACGACCCGCGCATCAAGAAGACCAAGATCTCGGCGCGCGAGTTCTTCCAGACCATCGCCGAGATCCAGTTCGAGTCGGGCTACCCCTACATCGTGTTCGAGGACACGGTGAACCAGGCGAACCCGATCAAGGGCCGCATCAACATGTCCAACCTCTGCTCCGAGATCCTCCAGGTCAACACTCCGACGACCTACAACGAGGACCTCTCCTACGCGCAGATCGGCAAGGACATCTCCTGCAACCTCGGCTCGCTGAACATCGCGCTGACGATGGACTCGCCCGACTTCGGCCGCACCATCGAGACCGCTATCCGCGGCCTCACCTCGGTGTCCGACCAGTCGCACATCACCTCGGTCCGCTCGATCGAGGACGGCAACGACAAGTCGCACGCCATCGGCCTCGGCCAGATGAACCTGCACGGCTACCTCGCCCGCGAGCGGATCCACTACGGATCCGAGGAGGGCATCGACTTCACCAACATCTACTTCTACTCGGTGCTGTTCCACGCCCTGCGCGCCTCCAACAACCTCTCCATCGAGCGCGGCACCACCTTCGAGGGCTTCGCCGACTCGAAGTACGCCTCGGGTGAGTTCTTCGACACCTACACGGAGAAGGAGTGGACGCCGGCCACCGAGCGCGTCTCCCGCCTCTTCGCCGACTCGGGCATCGCGGTCCCCACCCAGGACGACTGGCGTGCGCTCAAGGCCTCGGTCATGGAGCACGGCATCTACAACCAGAACCTGCAGGCCGTCCCGCCGACCGGCTCGATCTCGTACATCAACAACTCGACGTCCTCGATCCACCCGATCGCGTCGAAGATCGAGATCCGCAAGGAGGGCAAGCTCGGCCGCGTCTACTACCCGGCGCCGTTCATGACGAACGACAACCTGGAGTACTACCAGGACGCGTACGAGATCGGCTACGAGAAGATCATCGACACCTACGCCGCGGCCACGCAGCACGTCGACCAGGGCCTCTCGCTCACGCTCTTCTTCAAGGACACGGCGACCACCCGCGACGTCAACCGCGCCCAGATCTACGCCTGGCGCAAGGGCATCAAGACGATCTACTACATCCGCATCCGTCAGCTGGCGCTCGAGGGCACCGAGCTCGACCAGTGCGTCTCGTGCATGCTCTAGAGCACGCAGCCCCACCCCCCTCCGCACGACCCATCCGCAGCAGCGAGAAGGAATCATGACTCCCCCCGAGAAGCTCAAGCTCGTCGACTCCGTCCAGGCGATCAACTGGAACCGGATCCAGGACGACAAGGACGTCGAGGTGTGGAACCGCCTCACGAGCAACTTCTGGCTGCCCGAGAAGGTCCCGCTGTCGAACGACATCCAGTCGTGGAACACGCTCACGCACCAGGAGCAGCAGCTCACCATGCGCGTGTTCACCGGGCTCACCCTGCTCGACACCGTGCAGGGCACCGTCGGCGCCGTCTCGCTCATCCCGGACGCGATCACGCCTCACGAGGAGGCCGTCTACACGAACATCGCGTTCATGGAGTCGGTCCACGCCAAGTCGTACTCCTCGGTGTTCTCGACCCTGTCGAACACTCAGGACATCGACGAGGCCTTCCGCTGGTCGATGGAGAACCCGAACCTGCAGAAGAAGGCGTCCATCGTGATGGACTACTACCGCGGCGACGACCCGCTGAAGCGGAAGGTCGCCTCCACGCTGCTGGAGTCGTTCCTCTTCTACTCGGGCTTCTACCTGCCGATGTACTGGTCCTCGCGCGCCAAGCTCACCAACACGGCCGACCTCGTGCGCCTGATCATCCGCGACGAGGCCGTGCACGGCTACTACATCGGCTACAAGTTCCAGAAGGGGCTCGAGCGGGTCGACCAGGCCAAGCGCGACGAGATCAAGGACTACACGTTCTCGCTGCTCTACGAGCTCTACGACAACGAGGCGCAGTACACGCAGGACCTCTACGACCAGCTCGGCCTGACCGAGGACGTCAAGAAGTTCCTGCACTACAACGCCAACAAGGCGCTGATGAACCTCGGCTACGAGCCGATGTTCCCCAAGCAGGTCACCGATGTGAACCCCGCGATCCTGTCGGCCCTCTCGCCCAACGCGGACGAGAACCACGACTTCTTCTCGGGCTCCGGCTCCTCCTACGTGATCGGCAAGGCCGTGAACACCGAGGACGAGGACTGGGACTTCTAGGCGTCGACACCGCGTCCCGGCCTCCACGGCGAACGGCCCCTCCCCTCGCGGGTGAGGGGCCGTTCCTCGTCTCCGGGCGGCGGGCGGGCGCCGGGTCACCGCACCCGGCGAGGCGCCGCCCTGTCGCCGAGGCGCCGTCCTGTCGGCGGCGCCTCGCGCGGCACGTCGGTGTCTCGCGGAGCGGGGCCGGAGCGGCCGTCGTGCGCGCCTCAGAGGGCCAGGCGCATCAGCACCCGGGGGAAGCCGTCGAGCACCGAGGTCGTGTCCGCGGCCTTCTCGAAGCCGGCGCGCTCGAACAGCGAGCGCGTGCCGACGTACGCCATCGTCCGGTCGACCTCCGCACCGGCGTTGTCGACCGGGTAGCCCTCGATCGCCGGTGCCCCGTGGGCTCGGGCGAACTCGACGGCGCCCTCGAGCAGCGGATGCGAGATCCCGCGCCCGCGGAAGCCGGGCCGCACGCGCAGGCACCACACGCTCCACACGTCGAGGGCGTCCACGTGCGGGATGCGCCGGTTCGTCGAGTAGCTCGTGTCGGCCCGGGGGTGCACCGCCGCCCAGCCGACCACCTCGTCGCCGTCGTACGCGAGGACGCCGGGCGGAGGATCCTCCGCGACGAGCTCCCGCACCCGGGCGCCGCGAGCGGGACCGGCGAGAGCCCGGTTCTCGACGGAGGAGCGGAGCCGGTAGCTCAGGCACCAGCACACGCTCGCGTCGGGGCGCTTCGGGCCGACCATCGTCGCCAGGTCGTCGAAGACGGTGGCTGCGCGCACCTCGATCGTCATGGCGGCAGCCTTCCACCGTCGCGATGCGCGGACAAGCCGTTCAGAACTCAGGACGAACGACGAAGGACTCCCTCCCTGCCGCGGAATCGGGGTCGCGGCACCACGTTCGTCCGGCATCCTCGACGCCCTCCGCCGATTCACCACTCCGCCGGATGAATCGCACCAGCACCCCCTGTTGGACGGCGCCTAGGCGGGGCGCCTAGCGTGGACGAGGTATCCAACGAAGGAGCACTCCCTGTGAAGCACGTCCCCCTCGGCACCTCCGGTGTCGACTCCCCGAACGTCGTCCTCGGCCTCATGCGCATCCCCGAGATGAGCGACGAGGCGATCCGCGGCCTCGTCGGCGCCGCCCGCGACTCCGGCATCGACTTCTTCGACCATGCCGACGTGTACGGCGGCGAGCTGCACCGCTGCGAGGAGCGCTTCGCCGAGGCGATGGCGCTGACCCCGTCGGAGCGCGAGCAGGTCGTCCTGCAGACCAAAGCGGGCATCGTCCCGGACGGCCCCTACTTCGACTTCTCGTACGAGCACCTGATCGCCTCGGTCGAGGGCTCGCTGAAGGCGCTGCGCACCGACTACGTCGACGTGCTGCTCCTGCACCGGCCCGACGCGCTCGTCGAGCCCGATGAGGTGGCCCGCGCATTCGACGAGCTGCACGCGTCCGGCAAGGTGAAGCACTTCGGCGTCTCGAACCAGACGCCGTACCAGATCGAGCTGCTGAAGAAGTCGCTGAACCAGCCGATCGTGGCGAACCAGCTGCAGCTCTCGATCACCCATGCGCCGCTGATCGCGCAGGGCGTCGCCTCCAACATGGTCGGCGAGGACCAGTCCGTCATGCGCGACGCCGGCATCCTCGACTACTGCCGCCTGAACGACATCACCGTCCAGGCCTGGTCGCCCTTCCAGGCGGGGTTCTTCACCGGCGTCTTCCTCGACAACCCGGCCTACCCCGAGCTGAACGCCGTCATCGACCGGCTCGCAGCGACGTACGGGGTCCCGGCGATCGCCGTGGCCACCGCCTGGATCACCCGCCACCCGGCGGGCATGCAGGTCGTGCTCGGCACGACGAACGAGCAGCGCGTGCGCGATGCGGCCCTCGGCTCCGATCTGCCGCTCACGCGGCCGGAGTGGTACGAGCTGTTCCGCGCGGCGGGCTACCTCGTCCCCTAGAGCTCCCACCCCGGAGGAAATGCGCGTCGGCGCAGAGAGGCACGGACTCCCCGGAGTCCGTGCCTCTTCCCGTCCCCGCGAGACGCCGGTCGGAACGCCCGCCGCGGTGTGCCGTGGACCGAAGCGGCATCTCGCGGGGGAGGGGCGGGAATAGGAACGGCACCCCTGCGTTGAACTTGAGCGTAACCGACTCAACTTCCTCAGGAGGACAGGTGCCCGACAACTACAGCGAGGCCGGAGCGAGCTCGTTCGACGACTTCCTCGCCCGCTACCTCGACGGTGAGCGCGCCCGCGCGGCGCGGTCGATCGACCTCAGCCGATTCCTCACCGCCCGTACCCGCGACATCCTGCAGTCCGCAGGACGCTTCGCCCTCGAGCGCGGCCAGACCGAGCTCGACGCCCTGCACGTGCTCCGCGTGCTCATCGACGACGAGACCGTCTCGCAGGCCGTGCGCCGCATCGGCGTCGACCCCGCCGCCATCGCCACCGCCGCGGAGGCGCGCCTCCCGCAGGCCGACGAGGCCCACGCCTCGCAGAACGCGGCCACCATCACCCCCAGCGCGCAGCGCGCGCTGTTCCACGCCTACCAGGTCGCCCGCTCCAGCGGCTCGACCTACATCGAGCCCGAGCACCTCTTCTTCGCGCTCGTGCTCGGCCAGGACGCCCCCGCCGGGCAGGTCCTCGCCCGCGCCGGCGTCACCGCCGAGGCCCTCACCCAGGGCATGCGCGAGACCGAGGCCCCGCAGCAGCAGGAGGCGGGACAGCCCGCCTCCGACACTCCGATGCTCGACAAGTTCGGCACCGACCTCACCGCTCTCGCCCGCGAGGGCCGGCTCGACCCGGTCATCGGGCGCGCCGACGAGATCGAGCAGACCGTCGAGATCCTCAGCCGCCGCACCAAGAACAACCCGGTGCTCGTCGGCGAGGCCGGCGTCGGCAAGACCGCGATCGTCGAGGGCCTCGCCCGCGCGATCGTGGCGGAGGAGGTCCCCGAGCAGCTGCGCGGCAAGCGCGTGATCTCGCTCGACCTCCCCGGCATGCTGGCCGGCACCCGCTACCGCGGCGACTTCGAGGAGCGCCTCACCGGCACCATGGACGAGATCGCGGCGCACTCCGGCGAGCTGATCGTCTTCATCGACGAGGTTCACACCGTGGTCGGTGCGGGCGGCGGCGGCGAGGGCGGCATGGACGCGGGCAACATCCTCAAGCCGCGTCTGGCCCGGGGCGAGCTGCACCTCGTCGGCGCCACCACGCTCAAGGAGTACCGCACCATCGAGAAGGACCCGGCACTGGAGCGGCGCTTCCAGCCGGTCCGCGTCGGCGAGCCCGGCATCGAGGACGCGGTCGCCATCCTGCACGGCCTGCGCCCCGCCTACGAGGAGCACCACCGCGTGCGCTTCACGGACGAGGCCCTGCGCGCCTCCGTCGAGCTCTCGGCCCGGTACCTCACCGACCGCGTGCTGCCCGACAAGGCGATCGACCTGATCGACCAGGCCGGCGCGCGCCTCCGCCTCCGCCTCGGAGCCGGCGTCGACACCGGAGCTCTGCTCGAGCGTCTGGCGACCCTGGAGGCCGAAAAGAACGCGGCCGTCTCGGCCGAGCACTACGAGGAGGCGTCCCGCGTCCGCGACGAGATCAGCGCCGTGCAGGCGGAGCTCGACGCGGCCACCGGCAGCGCCCCCGCGGAGGCGGTCGTCGGCGAGACCGAGATCGCGGCCGTCATCGCCCGCGCCACCGGCATCCCGGTGTCGCGGCTCACGGAGGGGGAGCGCGAGCGCCTCGCCCACCTCGAGACCGAGCTGCACCAGCGGGTCATCGGCCAGGACGACGCGGTCACCGCGGTCGCCCGGGCCGTCCGCCGCAGCCGCACAGGCCTCGGCGACTCCTCGCGCCCGGTCGGCTCGTTCCTCTTCCTCGGTCCGACCGGTGTCGGCAAGACGGAGCTGGCGCGCACCCTCGCGGGCTCCCTCTTCGCCGATGAGCAGTCGGTCATCCGCTTCGACATGAGCGAGTTCGGCGAGCGTCACACGGTCTCGCGGCTGGTCGGCGCCCCTCCCGGGTACGTCGGCTACGACGAGGCCGGTCAGCTGACCGAGCGCGTGCGCCGGAACCCGTACTCGGTGGTCCTCTTCGACGAGATCGAGAAGGCGCACCCCGACGTGTTCAACCTGCTGCTGCAGGTGCTCGACGACGGGCGTCTGACCGACGGCCAGGGGCGGACGGTCGACTTCCGCAACACGGTGATCATCATGACCTCGAACCTCGGCTCGGAGTTCCTGGCCTCGCGGTCGGGTGCGCTCGGCTTCGTCGCTCAGAGCGACGCGTCTGCCGAGGGCTTCGCCTCGGAGAAGGACCTGCGCGATCGCGTCATGGGCCGTCTCCGCGAGGCGATGCGCCCCGAGTTCCTCAACCGGATCGACGAGATCGTCCTGTTCCGCCGCCTCGGCCGCGAGCAGCTGCGGGAGATCGTCGGCATCGTCCTCGACACCACGCGCTCCCGCCTCGCTCCCCGCGAGGTGACGCTCGAGGTGACGGAGGCGGCCGTCGACTGGCTCGCCGAGAACGGCTACGAGCCGCAGTACGGCGCCCGGCCCCTGCGCCGGCTCGTCCAGCGCTCCATCGACGACCGGATCGCCGACCTGTTCGTCAGCGGCGAGGTCTCCGACGGAGGCGCGGTCCGCGTCGACGCCGTCGCCGGCGAGCTGCTGGTGACCTCGGCCGCCGCCCTCCCGCTGGCCGCGTAGCCGGTCCCGCTCCGACCCCCGTCCCTCCTCCTTCCGCGAGACACCGCTCGTGACGACGGCACCGCCCGTCGTCGCGAGCGGCGCCCGCGGAGGGGGAGGGGCGGGGGTCTTCGCGTCCCCACGGCTTGCCACAGCGGTCCGGGCGGGATAGACACGAGAGCACGAGAACCGGAGGCACGATGTCGAACCCGCGCTACTACGACCCCGTGGGCAAGGCGGTCCGGGCGCTGCTCGTGCTGAGCCTCGTCTGCTTCGCCCTGGCGGTGGGCATGTTCGCCCTCGACATCGTCATGCCCGGCACCATGACGGACGAGCGACGGCCCTGGGCCGAGGCCAGCGGGGCGCTCGCCTCGTTCGGCGTGCTGGCCCTCATCGTCTACTTCGCGACCGTCGCGATCGTCGGCGCGATCCGGGGCCGCGGGCAGTAGCGCCGGCTCCGACGCCGTCGTCCGACAGGAACGCGTCCGGCCCGCGGGATCCGAGGATCCTCGCGGGCCGGACGCGTTCTCGCGAGCCGTCAGGCGCCGGTCAGGGGCACTTCTTCGCGGTGATCGTCACCTTCAGCGTGGCGTCCGGAGCGACGGGGGAGCCGCCGGCCGGCTCCTGCCCGGTGACCTGGCCGGCGTCGGGCGCCTTCGGGTCCTCGGCGCAGGCGAGCGTGATCTTCGTGAAGCCGGCTGCGCCGAAGGCGTTCTTCGCGGCCTCCAGATCCTGGCCCGTCACGTTCGGCACGGTCTTCTGGTTGCCGGAGCTGGTGAACACGGTGATCGCGGTGCCGCGCGGGGCCGAGCCCGACGGGTCGGCGCGGGTGACCGTCCCGACCGCGGCGTCGCTCGCCTCCGTGCCGCCCTGCACGACGCCGAAGCCGGCCGCCTCGAGCTTGGCCTCGGCGTCGGCGGAGGAGAGCCCGACGACATCCGGGATGTCGACCTTCGGGACGACCTGCAGCGAGCCGTCGGCCTCCGGGAAGTCCGTCCCGCCGTAGGTCGCGTCGGCGGCGCGCATGACGACCGGCCAGATGCGGTGGCGCGCGGTGGCGGCGGATCCGGAGTCGAAGGAGTAGCGGCCGAGGCGCAGGTTCGCGTCGCCCTTCACGTTGAACACGCCGACGGCGGTCGCGACGCGGGTGCTCGCTCCGGTCATCCAGGTGGCCTTCGCGTCGTCGGTGGTGCCGGTCTTGCCGATCAGCGGAACGCCGTCGCCGGTGCGGGAGGCGACGGCCGTCCCGCCGCCGGTGAAGGTCGCCTGCAGCGCGACGGCCGCGGTGGCGGCGACGTTGCGGTCGATCGACTGGCGGCAGTTCGCCGGGGGCACCGGCTGGTCGGCTCCGGCGGAGTCGGTGATGCGGTCGATCGCGACGGGGTCGCAGGTCGTGCCGCCGGAGGCGATGGTGGCGAAGGCGCCGGCCATCGAGAGGGGCGAGACGTAGTTCGTGCCGAGCACCGACGACGGGTTGTGCTCGAGCTCCTCGCCGCTGCCCTGCTTCACGCCCATGTCGACCGCGGTGTCGCGGATGCCGCACAGGTCGAGCTCACGGGCCATGCCGACGAAGCCGGTGTTCAGGGAGGTCTTCGTGAAGGACACCGGGGTGCCGACCTCGCCGGTTCCGCCCTCGTCGTTCTTCGCGCTCGTCTCGTTGCTCGTGTCGGTGCCGCCGGAGACGCAGGAGTCCGTGAAGGTGCCCCAGGTGGACTTGCGCGTCCCGTCGACCGACTCGTTGATGCTGTGGCCCTCCTTCAGCCACTCCACCAGCGTGAAGAGCTTGTAGGTCGAGCCCGGCTGGATCCCGGAGGATCCGCCGTTGGCCCGATCGGTGCTGTAGTTCACGGCGCTGTAGGACGGGTCGGTCGTGAGGACGTCCGGATCCTGCGAGTACTTCTTGTTCTGCGTCATCGCGAGCACGCGCCCGGATCCGACCTCGACGCTGACGGAGACGGCTCCGACGTCGAAGTTCCAGGTCTGCGGGACCTGCGCGTCGACGGCGGCGACGGCCGCGTCCTGCAGGCCGACGTCGAGCGTCGTGTAGACGTCGAGGCCGCCGCGGCGGAAGTTGGTCCAGCGGGTGTCCTCGTCGGCGCCGAAGATCTCGTTGTTCTTCAGGACGTTGGTGACGTAGTCGCAGAAGAAGCCCGCGTTGCCCGCGGTCGAGCAGCCGGTGCTGGGCTGGGTGATGCGGGGCTCGATCGGAGCGGCGACGGCGGCGTCGTGGTCCTCCTGCGAGATCTTCCCCTCCTCGAGCATCTTGCCGATGATGTAGTCGCGGCGGTCCTTGTTGCGGGCGTAGCCGTTCGCGGCGCCGTTGTCCGGGTTGTCGGGCTGGTCGATCCGCAGGACGGCCGGGTTGTTGACGATCGCGATGAGGCTCGCGGCCTGGGCGATCGAGAGGTCCGCGGCCGAGGTCGCGTAGTAGTAGTTCGCGGCGGTCTCGAGGCCGTAGGTGGTGCCTCCGAAGAACGCGATGTTGAGGTAGCCCTGGAGGATCTGGTCCTTCGTGTACTGCTTCTCGAGCCCGATGGCGAGCTTCATCTCGCGGAGCTTGCGCTCGGGGGAGGTCCGGGTGGCCTCGTCGATCGCGGCCGCGCGCTCGGCGTCGTCCGAGATGTTGCGGACGGCCTTCTCGACGAGGACGTTCTTCACGTACTGCTGGGTGATCGAGGATCCGCCCTGCACGTCGTTGCCGAGCACGTAGGTCTGCGCGACGGCGCGGAGCGTGCCGGGGAGGTCGACTCCGCCGTGGTCGTAGAAGCGGGGGTCCTCACCCGAGACGGCGGCGTCCTTGGCGGCCTGGGCGATGCGGTCGAGCGGCACCTCGACGCGGTTCTCGACGTAGAAGGAGGCGAGTAGCTGCGGGCCGTCGGAGCCGGTCGCGTAGATGTTGCTCTTCTCGGAGAGCTTGTCGACCTCGAGGTAGTCGGGCAGGCCGTCGAAGACGCCGATCGACTGGTTCGCGGCGACTCCGGCGAGCGCCACGGCCGGGGTGACGGTGGCGGTCACGAGGACTCCGGCCACGACGCTCATGCCCAGGAAGCCCACGATCGCCTTGACCACACCACCGGTGGTCCTTCTGTCGGACGCCAAACCTTCTCCTTCGCGAATCCCCCCGGATGCTGCGACGACCGCGGCCGACGCCCTGCACGCTCCGTGCGGCAGGTCAACCTCGACAGACTAACCCGAGAGCCCCCGAAGACGAAGGCCCGGCCAGAGGCCTGAAAAGACCCTGACCGCCCCCGGAGGACGGCGTTCCCTAGGCTGTCGGCATGGCGAGCCCCTCCTCCGACTCTCGACCGGCCGACGCGACGACCCCGGAGGCCGCTCCGGTCGCGCCTCCGCAGGCCGTCCCCGCACCGCCCACGGGCGCCCTCTCGTACGCTCTCGGCTTCCTCGCGTTCATCGGGATCCCGTTCCTCAGCCTGATCGTGGGCGGCATCGTCATGGCCTCCGTGTACCCGTCCGCCCGGAGGAAGGGCGGGCTCGCCGCCGAGAACGCGCGGAACGCGGCGAACTGGGGCCTGACGGTGATCCTGATCGGGGTCGTGACGCTCGGCGCGCACGTCGTGCTGCTCTTCGCCGCCTCCGACACCCCGCTCGCGAAGGACTTCTATCCGATCGGCATCCCGATCACGCTGTTCGCCGTGCTCTGGCTGGTGCACTTCGTGCTGATCATCTGCGGACTGGTGAAGGCGAACCAGCGCGAGGTGTTCCGTCCGCGCATCGCGATCCCGTTCCTCCGCCCGCCCGCGGCCTGAGCTCAGGCGCCGACGGGCCAGAGGTAGCCGAGCCCCGGCGGCGTGCCGGGGAACAGCGGGCCGTAGTGGTCCTCGTCCTTGGCCACGAGCTTCGAGCGGTGCGAGAGGTGCAGCCGCTCGTCGCCGAACCACGGCGGGAGCGCGTAGTCGCCGGTCAGGTAGGCGGCGAGATCCTCCGGGGCGGCGGCGAGGGCCTCCTCGGTCTTCACGAGGCACGTGTCGGCGAAGCCGCGCTCCGTCCACTCCGCGCAGGTCTCGCGCTGGTAGGTCATCAGCGCCGGCCGGTAGCCCCGCCACATCCGCGTGACGGGGTGGTTCTGCCAGCCGTACCCCGGGACGGTCAGCGCCCGCATGACCTGCAGCGTCTCGACGCGCTGCTTGCCGAGCCGCTTGCCGTCGAGGGCGCGGACGCTGCGGTGGAAGTCGGGGTAGGGGAGGAAGGTCTGCACGCCTCCCAGTCAACAGCGGCCCGTCTCCCTCCGGCCACCCTCCCGTCACGCCGATGTCGCCTGGCGTGCGTAGCGTCCGGGGCATGACCGGACTCCCCCTCCTCGCCACCGACGACGTGCAGCTGCGCTGGGCGCGGCCCGAGGTCCTCGACTCCGCCCGCCACCGGATGCTGCGCCTGCTCACCCTCGCCGAGCGCCTGCGCTACGAGGCGACGAGTCGGCGCGAGGTCCGGGACGGCTTCCTCCTCGGCCGGGTCCTCGTGCGCGAGCTGGCCGCCGAGACGCTCGGGATCGATCCCCTCGAGGTCGCCGTGGACGCGCGCTGCGAGCGCTGCTCCGGACCGCACGGCCGCCCGGTGCTCCGCGGCGAGCACCCGGCGCTGGAGCGGATGCGGATCAGCATCGCGCACTGCGACGGCGCGGTGGTCGCGGCGCTGGCGACCGGACGCGACATCGGGATCGACGCGGTGCGCGCCCGCACCGTCCGCGACCGCGTGGCCTCCGGGGCGACGACGGCGGAGCAGGTGCTCGCCGATCTGCGCTCGCAGGCGGTCGCGAAGGCCGACGGGCGCGGGACCTCGAGCGACGAGCCCGTCCGCTTCCGCACCAGGGAGGGTGCGACCGAGGCCTGGATCGAGGGCTCGAGCCGCTACTTCGCCGTCTCGGAGCCGACGGTCCACTCCGCGCTCGTCGTGGCGGTCGCGGTCGCTCAGGAGTGACCGCGGGGCGCGGTCCCCGGCCGTTGCGCTGGTCCGCGCCTAGGCGAACAGCGACAGCGTGATCGTCGAGCGGTAGGAGCCGGCCTCGACGTCCGGCTCGGCCAGCAGCCGCAGCTCGGCGTCGGCGCTCCAGGTGCCGGCCCCGCCGGCGGCTCCGAGCAGCAGCGCGTCGCGCAGGCCCGCGCCGCCCTCGAGGGAGGAGGCGACCGGATCGCCCGCGACGGCGCCGGTGCCGGTGATCAGGCGCGGGGTCCAGCCGAGGTGGTCGGCTCCGATCGAGGCGCTCGGGCCGGTGAGGGCGCTCGCCGAGGCGAGGACGTACCAGTCGTTCTGTGCGCCGACGCGCGAGTCGGTGACGGTGACCGTGGGGAGCCCGCCCGTGAACCGGCGCTGGAGGGCGGTGGAGCCCGACTCGGCGAGGTCGACGGCGTCGGCGGCGACGGAGAGCGAGAGGGAGCCGGGCTGCGCCGGAGGGGTGATGTCGACGTCGACGTCCACTCCGTCGAGGTCGTGGAGCAGGGGCGGCGTGCGGACCGGGTCCTCGCCGGTGAGGGGATCGGCGGCGTCGGGCGGGGT
>NZ_PSUV01000024.1:0-50678 GCF_002931985.1 Rathayibacter sp. AY1H2
GTGGCCAGGGGCGTCGGGTCGGTCACGGAGTCCTCCGGTCGGGGCGGCGGAGTCCATGGTCGCGAATCTAGCCCGGACGGCCGACACGGAGGGGCCCGCCGCACCGCTCGCCGGCGCGAGTCGACCCCGCCGGCGGCGCCCGTGTAACGATCTGGTGAACCGTGCGCGACCCGGCGGAGTGGCGGCTCCGGCGCTCGGATACTCTCTCCCCTGGCGGGACCCGAGCCGCCGCAGGGAGAGTGGTGGCGTGCCCAGGGACAGGACCGGCGCCGTCGTGCGGGCTCCCCGTCACAGTGCCGTCCCGCTCCCGCCCGCGGTCTCCCGCGCAGCCGCCTCGAGCGGCGTCCTCGCCGAGACCGGCCCCGTCGAGCCGACCGCCGTCGCACCCTCGCGCCGCCGGCCGATGGGCGACTCCGGCCACGACCTCTTCCCCTTCGTGCTCGACGCGGCGGCCCTCGGCCGCGACGACGGTGCCGCGCTGCTCGAGCGCTACGCGGCGTGGGGCGGCAACGGCGTCGTCGTCACCGACTCGAGCCTCGCGGAGGGCGTCGGCGGCTGGCCCGCCGGACACCGCGACCGGGACCGCTTCCTCCTGATCGGCCGCTTCGCCGCTCCGGTCGGCGCGCCCGCGACGCCGCGTGCGCTGGTGGACCGTGTCGAGGGGGCGCTGCGCCGCCTCCGCACCGATCGCCTCGATGTGCTGGCGGTCCGCCCCGACGGGGCCGGACGCCTCGACGAGCTCCTCAGCGCTGTCGACGTGCTGCTGGCGCGCGGGCTGGTGCGGTCGGTGGTCGCCTCCGGGTTCTCCCCTGAGGAGCTGTTCGAGGCGCGCGTCCTGGCCGCCCACGGGCTGCCCCGCCTCGCCGGCGCGGAGGTCCGCTGGAACCTGCTCGAGCGGCCCGGCTCGGAGGGCGATCTCGGCCTCGTCGCCGCCGGCCAGGGACTCGCCCTGCTCGCGACCGTCCCCCTCGCCCACGGGTTCCTCCGCGGCGCCGAGCGCACCCGCCGCGAGCTCGGCCGCCTGCCCGACGGGGCACTCGCCGCCGCCCACCTCGGGCGCCGCGGACGCCGGGTCCTCGCCGTCCTCGACGCGATCGGTGCCGAGCTCTCGGCCGCTCCCGCCGCCGTCGCCCTGGCCTGGCTGCTCGGCCGGCCGCGGCTGACCGCCGCGACGGTCGCCCCGCGCTCACCCGCCGACGTGGACGCGCTGGTGCGCGCGGTCTCGCTCGAGCTCGACCCCGGACACCTGGCCGCGCTGGAGCGCGCGCGCCGCTGACCGCGCCCGTCCCCGACGCCCCCTGCACCTCTCCCGCCACGGCGCGACAGCCCGGCTCGGGCCGCCGTCGCGGTGGCCTAGGGTGGGCACGATGAATCACGGAGTCGCACTGCCCCTCGACCAGCCGGAGACGTCAGTCCGGGCCGCAGGCGGATCCACGGTCCGCCGCTCCGTCCTCCCGAGCGGTGTCCGCATCCTCAGCGAATCGGTGCCCGGCGCCCGCAGCGCCACGATCGGCTTCTGGGTCGCCGCGGGTTCTCGCGACGAGCGGCCCGGCCGCCCCGCGACCGCGGGCGAGCCCGCCGTGCCCTCCAACGTCGGCTCGACGCACTTCCTCGAGCACCTGCTGTTCAAGGGCACGCAGAAGCGGTCCGCCCTCGACATCGCCGTGTCCTTCGACTCCGTGGGCGGGGAGCACAACGCTCTCACCGCCAAGGAGTACACCTGCTACTACGCCAAGATCCAGGACCGCGACCTCCCGATGGCGGTCGAGGTGATCGCCGACATGGTGACCTCGAGCCTGATCGATCCGGACGAGTTCGAGACCGAGCGCGGGGTCATCCTCGAGGAGCTGGCGATGGCGGACGACGATCCGGCCGACGTGGCGGGCGAGAAGCTGTTCGAGGCCGTGTTCGGCGACCACCCGCTGGGCCGCCCGATCGGGGGCACCGCCGCGACCATCGGCGAGGCCACCCGGGACGCGGTCTGGGCTCACTACCGCGCCGCCTACCGCCCGCGAGACGTGGTGATCACCGTCGCCGGCGCCGTCGACCACGAGGCGCTCGTCGCGCTGCTCCAGCGGGTCCTCGTCGCCGACGGCTGGGACCTCGGCACGGCGGCCCCGCCCGTCGAGCGGCGCGTCGGCGGCCGTGCGTCCTACACCCGCGGCAGCGCCCTGTCGGTGGTGCACCGCCCCACCGAGCAGGCGAACCTGCTGGTCGGCTTCCCCGGTCTCGCCGCGGGCGACGAGCGGCGGATGACGATGGGCGTCCTCAACTCGATCCTCGGCGGCGGCATGTCCTCGCGGCTGTTCCAGGAGGTGCGCGAGAAGCGCGGCCTGGCCTACTCCGTCTACTCCTTCGCCCCGTCCTACTCGGACGCGGGCCTCTTCGGGCTCTACGCCGCGTGCACCCCGGCGAAGGCGGGGACGGTCGCCGAGCTCCTGCTCACCGAGTTCCACCGCCTCGCCGAGGACGGCGTCACCGACGACGAGCTCGCCCGCGCCCGCGGCCAGCTCTCGGGAGCGGCGGCGCTCGCGCTGGAGGACTCCGACACCCGGATGTCGCGCCTCGGACGCGCCGAGCTGACCTTCGGCGAGTTCGTCGACCTCGACGAGAGCCTGCGCCGACTCGCCCTCGTCGGCGCGGAGGACGTCCAGGCACTCGCGGCAGACTTGGCCCGGGGGCCGTCGTCGATCTCGGCCGTCGGCGCGGTCGACGAGTCGGCCTTCGCCGGGATCGCCGGGATCGAGAGCGCCTCCGCGATCTGATCCGATCGTCGAACGCCCGCTGACCGCGCACCGCCGCGCCGCACCAGGGAGGACCCCGTGTCCCACTACATCTACCTCGTCCGCCACGGCGAGCAGCAGGACGCCGAGCACGGCATGCCGGACGGCCCGCTCTCGGCCCGTGGTGAGCGCCAGGCGAGGCTCATCGCCGAGCGGCTCGGCGGAGTCCCCTTCACCGGAGCGTGGCACTCCCCGCTGCGCCGGGCCGAGGAGACGGCCGCACGCTTCCAGACGCTTCTGCCGAGCCTGCCGCTCCAGCCGTCCTCGCTGCTGTTCGACTGCATCCCCTCGGGGCCGACCCCGGACATGCCCAAGGCGTTCGAGCCCTTCTTCGGCAGCGTCACCGCGGCCGAGATCGAGGCGGGGCACGCGCAGATGCAGGACGCGGTGGCCGAGTTCCTGGCGCCGTCGCGCGAGGACCGCCACGACCTCCTCATCACCCATAACTTCGTGATCGGCTGGTTCGTCCGCCACGTGTTCGACGCTCCCGACTGGCGGTGGCTGGGCCTCAACCAGGCCAACTGCGGGCTGACGATCATCCGCGTCCGCTCCCGCAAGCCGCCGGTGCTCGTCGTGCACAACGACCTCTCGCACCTGCCCGTGGAGCTGCGCACCGGCCTGCCCGAGGCCCAGCCGTACTGAGCCGCGGGCTACGCTGAGTCGGTGACTACCTCCGTCGCCGTGGTCGGCGCGTCCGGCCGACTCGGCTCGTTCACCTGCTCGCTCATCGAGGCGTCGAGCGAGTTCTCGCTCGTCGCGCGGCTCGGCTCGCGGAGCGATCCCGCCGAGATGCTCGCGGCCGATGTCGTCGTCGACATGACCGTGCCGGCCGCCAGCCAGCAGATCGTCGACTTCGCCGTGGCCAACGGGAGGAAGGTGCTCGTCGGCACCTCCGGCTGGACCGGCGACCGGATCGCAGCCCTCCGGCGCAGCGTCGCCGAGCAGCCGGAGGCCGGCGTCGTGATCATCCCCAACTTCTCGCTGGGCTCGGTGCTCGCGACCGCGCTGGCCACCGTGGCCGCGCGCTTCTTCGACGCCGCCGAGATCGTCGAGACCCACGGCGCCCGCAAGGTCGACTCGCCCTCCGGGACCGCGGTCCGCACGGCCGAGCTGCTGCTGCGCGCCCGGGCCGAGCTCGGTCCGGTGCAGGCTCCGCACACCGACCAGCGGGCCCGCGGCCAGCAGGTCGCGAGCGTCCCGGTCCACAGCCTCCGCCTGCCCGGAGTGGAGGCGCGCCAGGAGGTCGTCTTCGGCGGCACCGGCGAGACGGTCACCATCCGGCACGACACCACCTCGCAGGCGTCCTACGAGCAGGGCGTCCTGCGCGCTCTCGACGCGGTCCGGACGACCACGGGCGTGGTGGTGGGCCTCGACGCGCTGATCGACCTGCGCGCCGCCTTCGACGCCGCGCCTCTCGCCGAGCGGCCGGTCGACGAGCAGCCCGTCATCGACCGGGCTCCGTCCGGCCAGGCCGCCGCAGCGACGAGCACCCCGTGAGGACCCGCGTCGGTGTCGTCCTGATGGCGGTCCTGCTCGCCCTCTACCTGTTCGTCTGCCTGCAGTACTCCGTCGTCGCCTTCGCCGCGGCGACGGTGCCCGGCATCGTGATGGGCGTCGGCCTGCTGATCCTCGGCGCCGTCGGCGTCTGGGGGCTCGTGCGCGAGCTGCTGTTCGGGCTCCGCGCCGAGAAGCTGGCCCGTCGGCTGGAGGGCGAGAACGCGCTGCCGCAGGAGGTCCTCGACTCGCGGGCCAGCGGGCGTCCGCTCCGGGAGGAGGCGGACGCGCTGTTCCCGCAGTACGCGGAGGAGGTCGACGCGCAGCCCGGGAGCTGGCGTGCCTGGTACCGCCTCGGCCTCGCCTACGACGCCAGTGGCGACCGCAAGCGCGCCCGAGGCGCCATCCGCCGGGCCATCGCGCTGGAGCACGAGGCTCCGGCCTGACCGCTCGGCCGCGACCCGAGCGCGGCTCTCCGGGCGAGGACCGCTCGGGCGGCCGGGATCAGGCGAGCACCCACTCCAGCGCCGCGCCGACCGTGCGGTGGCGGAACTCGAAGCCGTCGTCGAGCAGCCGCTGGGGGACCAGGCGCTGGCTCGAGAGCAGGAGCTCGTGCCCGGCGTCGCGCAGCGCGAGCTCGATGATCTTCTCGGGGACGGCCAGCTTGAACGGGCGGTGCAGCTGCTCGGCGAGGGTGCGCATCACGTCGTTCGCGGTCGCCGGCACCGGTCCGGCGAGGTTCACCGGGCCCGAGAGCGAGGACGTGAGCAGGTGGCGGATCGCCGCGGCCTCGTCGTAGAGGCTGATCCAGGGCCAGGCCTGGTTGCCGCTGCCGAGGGGTCCGCTGAGGCCGAGCTTCGTCAGGGGCAGGAGCGGCTTGAGCGCGCCGCCGTCGCCGAGGACGAGCCCGGTGCGAGCGGTGACCACCCGCGTGGCCTCGGGCGCGAGGTGAGCGGCCTTCTCCCAGCGGTCGACGACGTCGGCGAGGAACCCGTCGCCGCGCGAGGACTGCTCGGTGAGCTCCTCGCCCGGGCGGTCTCCGTAGTAGCCGACCGCGGAGGCGTTGATCAGCGTCGTCGGCGGGGTCGAGGACATCCGCATCGCGTCGGTGAGGGTCTGCGTGGACTGGATCCGCGAGTCGAGGATCTCCCGCTTGTAGGACGCGGTCCACGGCAGGCGGCTGATCGAGGCGCCGGAGAGGTTGATCACGGCGTCGACGCGGTCGAGCACGCTGAAGTCGAGCATGTGCGAGGTGGGCGCCCAGTGGAACTCGTCCGGGCTCGACGGCGCGTGGCGCACCAGGCGCAGGATCTCGTGCCCCTCGGCGCGCAGCTGGCGGGTCAGCTCGGAGCCGATCATCCCGCTGGCGCCCGAGATCAGGACGCGGAGCCGGGGAGCGGACGCGTCCGGCCGGGCCGAGGGCAGCTCGGACGGCGTCGACACGTGCTCGCCCGGCGTGCGCGCGGCGCGTCGCGGCGAGCCGGAGTCCGTGGTCCCGTCGTGGTCGGAGTGCCGTGCGGATGAGTCGCTCATGGTGCCTCCCGGAGCCGGTCGCGGGCCGCCCGCGAAGCGGACCCAGCCTAGAGCCTCACGCCCGGGAGCCGGCCGAGCGCCCGACCAGGCCGGCCCGCGCGAGCACGAGGTAGAGCTCGCAGCCCAGGCAGAGGCCGAACACGGCGTTGAGGAAGGCGGCGAGGAAGGCGACGGCCGCGGCGACCGGAACCGATCCCGGGACGCCGGCGACGTGCAGGAGGACGCCGGTGCCGGTCACCACCAGGCCGATCAGCTGGGCGAAGCGCGGCGGGCGGGCGTCCTCCCACTCGCGCGGCGGTGCCAGGTGCGGCCGGACCACCCGGCGGAACAGCACCGCCCAGGGGCCGGAGCCGACGCCGCGCGCGGCCGACCAGGCGAAGAGGGCGGCGAGCGCGAGCAGCAGGAGGAAGCCGGGCTGGGAGAGCCGGCCGTCGAGGTCGGCCCGGGCCGGGGCCGCGAGCCCGAGGCCCACGGCCGTGAGGAGGAGTGCGGCGGTGACTCCGGCGGCGACCCTCGGGCCGCGGGGATCGACTGTGCCGGACGGGGGAGTGGCGCCGGTGGTGGAGGGGGAGCGGGTGCTCATCATGTCTCCTGGAGTCGGTCGAGCTCGATGGTCAGGGCGGCCCGGGTCGGAGCGCCGCCGACGCGGCTGCGCGGCACTCCGTCTCGATCGAGCAGGAGGAGCGTGGGCGTCTGCCGGACGCGGAAGCGCGCCGCGAGGTCGGGGCGGTGCGTCAGATCGACGTCGAGGTGCGCCAGCCCGGGCCGCTGCTGGGCGAGCTCCCCGAGCATCCGTCGCACTGCAGGGCACCGCGTGCAGACGTCGGTCGAGAACTGCACGACTGTGGCCCGGGTCCCGAGCACTGCGCCGGGGACGAGCTCGCCGGGGTCGATCGCGGGGTCCTGGCGCGAGGGGGCGCTCGCGACGCGCCCGGAGCGGGCCCGATGGACAGCCCCGAGGACGACGCCCAGCACGACGAGGCCGAGCAGTGCGGCGAGGATCGTCACGGGCTCCATCCGGGAAGCGTAGGTCGGCGCGGGCGCTGCGCGGACGACTGTTTCGGGATGTGACGACGGCCGCGGTCGGAGCGTGGTCTAGGTTCGATCCGTGACCGAACAGAGCAGCCTCAGCGCAGACCCGAGTAGTCCCGTCTTCCGCAGTGATGTCGTCGTCGAGCTGGTCCGCGCGAGCGCCCACGACTCCGACGTGCTGTTCGCGGCCCGCGTCTCGACCCAGGGCGAGAAGACGCTCGCCGAGGCGCTCGACGGCGAGGAGTCCGACGCCGAGCTGCAGCGCAAGCGCGACCGCGGCCTGATCAACTACCTCATGCGCGACCGCCACGGCTCGCCGTTCGAGCACAACTCGATGACCTTCTACGTGCAGGCGCCGATCTTCGTCTTCCGCGAGTTCATGCGGCACCGCATCGCCTCCTACAACGAGGAGTCGGGCCGCTACCGCGAGCTCCGTCCGGTCTTCTACGTGCCCGGCCCCCGCCGCAACCTCGTGCAGGTCGGCAAGCCCGGCGCCTACTCCTTCGAGCCCGGCACCGCGGAGCAGGCCGAGCTCGTCGCCGAGGAGACGCGCCGCGTCAGCACGCAGGCCTACGAGTCGTACCGGCGGATGCTCGGCGAGGGCGTCGCCCGCGAGGTCGCCCGGATCGTCCTCCCGCTGAACATCTACTCGTCGATGTACGTCACGCTCAACGCCCGCTCGCTGATGAACTTCCTCTCCCTGCGCACCAAGCGCGAGGACTCGACGTTCCCCTCCTTCCCGCAGCGCGAGATCGAGATGGCGGCCGAGCAGATGGAGACGCACTTCCAGGAGCTGATGCCCCTCACGGCCGCCGCCTTCACAGCGAACGGCCGCGTCGCTCCGTAGCCCGCCGCCCGGCGAGGACGAGCGGGCCGTCCCGCCCGATCCGCCTGCTGCCGTCCGCGCGGGCGGCTCCGGGAACCTCCTCCCGGCGGCGCGGCGGCGACCCGCTACCCTGGCAGCGTGTCAACTCCGGAGAATCCCTTCGGCCAGGTCCTGGTCGCCCTGGTCACCCCGTTCACCGCCGACGGCGAGGTCGACTGGCCCGGTGTCGAGAAGCACATCGACGACTGCATCGCAGCGGGCGCGGACGGCATCGTGGTCACCGGGACCACGGGCGAGACCAGCACCCTGACCGACCCGGAGAAGATCCGCCTCGTCGAGGTCGGCCGCTCGGTCGCCGGGGGCCGCGCCAAGATCATCACGGGAGGCGGCTCGAACGAGACCGCCCACGCCATGCAGCTCGCCCGTCAGAGCGAGAAGGCCGGCGCCGACGGCAACATGATCGTCACCCCGTACTACAACAAGCCCACGCAGGCGGGCGTGCTCACCCACTTCCGGATGATCGCGGATGCGACGGACCTGCCGGTGATCCTCTACGACATCCCCGGCCGCACCGGCGTGCCGATCCGCTACGAGACGATCCTGCGGGCGGCCAAGCACCCGAACATCCTGGCCGTGAAGGACGCGAAGGGCGATCTCTCCGAGGTCAGCCGCGTGCTCAACCAGACCGACCTGATGTACTTCTGCGGCGACGACGCGAACGTGCTCCCCGAGCTCGCCATCGGCGCCACGGGGCTCATCGGCGTCACCGCGAACATCGCCGCCGCGCCGTACCGCACGATCGTCGACGCCGTGAACGCGGGCGACCTCCACGCGGCCACCCGCGCGCACCAGCAGCTCGAGCCGCTCGTGCGCGCCGTGATGACGCACGTCCCCGGGACCGTCGCCGCGAAGTACATCCTGCACGGCCTCGGCCGCATCTCCTCGCCGCGCGTGCGGCTGCCCCTGGTCGGCCCGGAGGAGTCGGAGGCGGCGCTCATCGAGGACGAGCTCGGCCTGGTCCGCGACATCCCGGGCGTCGACTTCCGCAACTTCCGGCCCGACCGCAACGCCGCGGCCGGCGGCGCCCTCCCGAAGGTCGCCGGCACCACCCGCTGAGCCCGAGCGGCACGTCCCGAGAAAGCACCGCTGGAGAAGGAGGGCGCATGCCCGGTCCCGTGATCATCCCCGCCCCGCTCGCTCCGGGAACGCTCCGGATCATCCCCCTCGGCGGCCTCGGCGAGATCGGCCGCAACATGACCGTCTTCGAGATCGACGGCAGGCTCCTGGTCGTCGACTGCGGCGTGCTCTTCCCGGAGGAGGACCAGCCGGGCGTCGACCTGATCCTCCCGGACTTCACGCCCATCCGGGACAGGCTCGACGACATCGTCGGAGTGGTCCTCACCCACGGCCACGAGGACCACATCGGCGCCGTCCCCTACCTGCTCCGCCTGAAGCGCGACATCCCGCTGATCGGGTCCACCCTCACGCTCGCCCTCGTCGAGGCGAAGCTCAAGGAGCACCGGATCACGCCGTACACGCTCACGGTGAAGGAGGGCGACGTCGAGAACCTCGGGCCCTTCGAGCTCGAGTTCGTCGCCGTGAACCACTCGATCCCGGACGCGCTGGCCGTGTCGATCGTCACCGACGCCGGCTCGGTGCTGCACACCGGCGACTTCAAGATGGACCAGCTGCCGCTCGACGGCCGGATCACCGACCTGCGCGCCTTCGCCCGCCTCGGCGAGGAGGGCGTCGATCTGTTCATGGTCGACTCCACCAACGCCGACGTCCCCGGCTTCACGCCGAGCGAGCGCGACATCGGCCCGGTCATCGAGAGCGTCATGGCCAGGGCGACCCGCCGCGTCATCGTCGCGAGCTTCTCCAGCCACGTGCACCGGGTGCAGCAGGTGCTCGACGCGGCCCACGCCACGGGCCGCCGCGTGGCGCTGCTCGGCCGCTCCATGGTCCGCAACATGCGCATCGCCGCGGATCTCGGCTACCTGCACGTCCCTCCGGGAGTCCTGGTCGACATGAAGAAGTCGGGCGATGTCCCCGAGGACAGGATCGTCTACATGTCCACCGGGTCGCAGGGCGAGCCGATGGCCGTCCTCAGCCGGATGGCCAACCTCGATCACCAGATCGAGCCGGGGGAGGGCGACACCGTGATCCTCGCCTCCAGCCTCATCCCCGGCAACGAGAACGCGGTGTACCGGGTCATCAACGGGCTCACCCGGCTCGGAGCGACCGTCGTGCACAAGGGCAACGCGAAGGTGCACGTGTCCGGGCACGCCGCGGCCGGCGAGCTCCTCTACTGCTACAACATCCTCAAGCCGCTGAACGTGATGCCGGTGCACGGCGAGTACCGGCACCTGGTCGCGAACGCGCAGCTCGCGCGCGAGACCGGGATCGCGGAGGAGAACACGATCATCGCCGAGGACGGCACCGTGATCGACCTGCTCGACGGCAGGGCGACCGTCGTCGGACGGCTCGACCTGGGGTTCGTCTACGTTGACGGATCGTCGGTGGGCGAGATCACGGACGCCGACCTCAAGGACCGGCGGATCCTCGGCGAGGAGGGCTTCATCTCGATCATCGTGGTGGTCGAGGCGGGCACGGGGCGGATCGTCGTCGGCCCCGAGATCCACGCGAAGGGCTTCGCGGAGGACGACAGCGTCTTCGACGAGGTCAAGCCGCGGATCGCGGCCGCGCTCGAGGAGGCGGTGCGGAACGGGGCGAGCGACCAGCACGCGCTGTCGCAGGCCGTCCGTCGCGTCGTCGGCCGCTGGGTCAACACCTCCTACCGCCGCCGGCCCATGATCGTGCCGCTCGTCATCGAGGCCTGAGCCTCCCGGCCGGCGGCGGATCGGCGCCGGCCGTCGCGGCGCGGGTCACCGGCCCTGACGGGGGCGGCGGGTACGGTGGCCTCATGGCGACCAGTACCAAGACGACCTCGCGCGGGCGCGGCAGCGCGACTCCGCGCTCCGGCGCGCCGCGATCCGGCCGGGGCTCGGGCAAGGCGGCCGCCGAGACGAAGGCGGTGGCCTTCGAGTCCGCCCCGCGCACCAACCCCGCCGTGCGGCTCTGGATGGCGCTGGCCCACCTCGCGGGCGGCGCCGCGCGCGCCCTCGGTCCCGAGCGGCTGGCGAAGGAGGAGCGCCGCGACGGCGTCCCCTTCCTGCTGCTGCTGCTGGCCGTCGCGGGCGCGGTCGTCGAGTGGTTCCTCGCGACCGACCCGGTCGCCCTGGTGCTCGACGCGTGGAGCTTCGGCGGCTTCTTCGGCCGGGTCGCCTACGTGCTGCCGGTCGTCCTTCTCCTCTTCTCCCTCTGGCTCTTCCGGCACCCCCGGTCCGTCGACGACAACGGGCGGATCGGCGTGGGCGTCATCACGCTGCTCGTCGCCTCCGCCGGCATCTGCCACGCGCACCTCGGCCTGCCGCAGCCCGGCCAGGGAATCGAGACCATGGCGGCAGCGGGAGGCGTCCTCGGCTGGCTGGTGGGCGCCCCGCTCGCGGCGATCGCCACCGTCCCCGGCGCGACCGTGCTGCTGTCGCTCGTGATCCTGCTGTCGCTGTTCATCATCACCAAGACCCCGCCGAACCGCATCGGCGCGCGCTCGCGGGAGCTCTACGGCTACCTCTTCGGCGCCCCCGTGCTCGACGACGAGGAGCGCGCCCGCCTCAAGGCCGAGCGGGCCGCCGCGAAGGCCGCGGCGAAGGCGGAGGCCGAGCAGGAGGAGGACGCGCAGCAGGACGGCGGAGAGCTGCCCTGGTGGCGGCGCACCGAGTCCGGGCGCGAGGACGAGCCGACCGTGCAGACCGAGCTCCCGATCGACTCCTTCACCGAGGTCATCGAGGGCGCCGCGCCGGCCCGCGGCCGCGCGAAGGGCTTCGACACCGCGCTCGAGGAGCGCGACGACGAGGCCCACCCGCCGACCCGCTCCTACGCCACCGAGGTGCTGGCCGAGGCCGAGACCGCCGAGGCGGCGCTCGCCCGCTTCGAGCAGACGGGCGCTCCCCGCGGCGCGACCGGCGTGGTCGACGACGACGCGACCGAGGTCATCCGGCTCGACCGCCTCGACGTGGCGCCCGCCGTCCCGATCCCGCCCGTCATCGAGACCGGCCCGATCGCGCCCCTCGCCGAGGAGGACCCGACCGCCGGTTTCGACTCCTCGTTCGAGGACGACGCGCCGTACCGCCTCCCTTCGGCGGCCGCCCTCTCGACGGGCACGCCCTCCAAGGCGCGCTCGGCGGCCAACGACGAGATGGTCCGCGCCATCACCGAGGTGCTGCAGCAGTTCAACGTGGACGCGACGGTCACCGGCTTCTCCCGCGGCCCGACCGTCACCCGCTACGAGATCGAGCTCGGCCCCGGCGTCAAGGTCGAGCGCGTCACCGCGCTCAGCAAGAACCTCTCCTACGCCGTCGCCAGCAACGAGGTCCGGATCCTCTCCCCGATCCCGGGCAAGAGCGCGATCGGCGTCGAGATCCCCAACACGGACCGCGAGATCGTCTCGCTGGGCGACGTCCTCCGCTCGCCGGCCTCGACGACGTCCACGCACCCGATGACCATCGGCGTCGGCAAGGACGTCGAGGGCGGCTACGTCGTGGCGAACCTCGCCAAGATGCCGCACCTCCTGGTCGCCGGCTCCACCGGCTCCGGCAAGTCCAGCTTCGTCAACTCGATGATCACGAGCCTGCTGATGCGCGCGCGCCCGCAGGACGTGCGGATGGTCCTGATCGACCCCAAGCGCGTGGAGCTCACCATCTACGGCGGAGTGCCGCACCTGATCACTCCGATCATCACGAACCCCAAGAAGGCCGCCGAGGCGCTGCAGTGGGTCGTGAAGGAGATGGACATGCGCTACGACGACCTGGCGTCGTTCGGGTTCCGTCACATCGACGACTTCAACGCGGCCGTCCGCGCGGACGAGATCAAGCTCCCCGCGGGCAGCAGCCGCGTCCTCAAGCCGTACCCGTACCTCCTCGTGGTGGTCGACGAGCTCGCCGACCTGATGATGGTCGCCCCGCGCGACGTCGAGGACTCGATCGTGCGCATCACCCAGCTCGCGCGCGCCTCGGGCATCCACCTCGTGCTGGCCACGCAGCGGCCGAGCGTCGACGTGGTGACCGGCCTCATCAAGGCGAACGTGCCCAGCCGCCTCGCCTTCGCGGTGACCAGCGTGACGGACTCGCGGGTCATCCTCGACCAGCCGGGAGCCGACAAGCTCATCGGGCAGGGCGACGGCCTCTTCCTCCCCATGGGCACCAACAAGCCGATGCGCGTCCAGGGCGCCTGGGTCCGCGAGGACGAGATCGCGAAGGTCGTCGAGCACGTCACCCGTCAGGCGCAGCCCGAGTACCGCCAGGACATCACCGTGCAGGCGCAGCGCAAGGAGATCGACTCCGACATCGGGGACGACCTCGAGCTGCTGGTCGCGGCGGCCGAGCTCGTCGTCAGCACGCAGTTCGGCTCGACCTCGATGCTGCAGCGCAAGCTCCGCGTCGGCTTCGCCAAGGCCGGCCGGCTGATGGACCTGCTCGAGTCGCGCGAGGTCGTCGGCCCCTCCGAGGGGTCGAAGGCCCGCGACGTGCTGGTCACCGCCGAGCAGCTGCCGGGCGTCCTCGCGCGGATGCGCGGCGAGGACCCGGGCGAGGCGCCGGCCGCGCCGTCCTCGGTCGCCCCGGACCCGTACGCGGATCCGCTGGCCGAGCCGACCGGGCCCGCCGCCACCGACTACCACGACGACGACGAGGGGTCCGGCGAGGACGCCTGGACGCTGACGGGACGCGAGTGACCGTCCCGGTCGCCCGCACTGCGAGGAACGGCGGAGCACGATGACGAACCCCACCGCACCGGCTCCGGCCGCGTCGGGCAACTGGAACCTGCCGAACGCGATCACGGTCGTCCGGATCCTGCTGGCGCCCGTCTTCTTCTGGCTCCTGCTGGCCGACGGGGGGCAGGACGGCGGGATCCGGATCGCCGCGGCGCTCCTCTTCATCGTCGCGATCGCCACGGACGGCATCGACGGGCACATCGCCCGGAGCCGGGGCCTCGTGACCGATCTCGGCAAGCTCCTGGATCCGATCGCCGACAAGGTGCTCACCGGCGCGGCGCTCGTCGGGCTCTCGATCCTCGCGGAGCTGCCGTGGTGGGTGACGATCGTCATCCTGGTGCGCGAGATCGGCATCACCGTGTTCCGGATGGCCGTGCTCTCGGACCGGGTGATCCCCGCGTCGCGGGGCGGCAAGCTCAAGACGATCGTGCAGTCGATCGCGATCTCCCTCGCTCTGCTGCCGCTCTGGGCCGTCCTCGGCGAGTGGGTCCACTGGCTGAACGGGATCACGATGACGGCCGCGGTGGTGCTCACGGTCGCCACCGGGATCGACTACCTCGCCGACGCCGCCCGCCAGAGCCGGGCCGCCCGGTCGACGCGGTGACGGCCGCGCAGCTGATCGCCGAGCTCCGGCGGCGGGGTGTCGACCTCGCCGTCGCGGAGTCGCTCACCGGCGGCGCGCTCAGCTCCGCCCTCGTGGAGGTGCCCGGCGCCTCCGCCGTGTACCGCGGGGGAGTGGTGAGCTATGCCACCGACCTCAAGGACCGGCTCCTCGGGGTCGACGCGCGCGTCCTCGGCGAGCGGGGGCCCGTCGATCCCGGAGTCGCCGTGCAGATGGCGCGCGGAGCGTCCTCGCGGCTCGCAGCCGACGGGCGTCCGACGCTCGGCCTGGCGACGACGGGGGTCGCCGGTCCGGATCCGCAGGGGGATGCGGCCGTCGGCACCGTCTTCGTGGCGGCCGTCCTCGGCGAGGACGAGCTCGTCCGTGAGCACCGGTTCGACGGCGACCGCGCCGCGATCCGCGCCGCCTCGGTCGACGCGGCTCTCGCCCTCGGCGCGGAGCTGATCTCCCGCGGCGCATGAGGCGGATACCCAGCGAGGGCCCTCCGGGAATCGGAATGCGCCGCATTGCGGCCCGGTTACAACTGGTGTCGCTCACACGCAAAGTCCAGTCATCCGGTATTAGAGTCGACACCATACGAACCGGGTAGTGAACAGCTATCCGGTTCTCTCGTCCCAGCCCCCCGATCACCCGCTCCGGAATCTCCGGCGCTCGTGCTCGCGGTGCAGGTGCACGACATGCGGTTGACGTGGAGAAGGAGGGTCCAGTGGTTCTAGTTCGTCAGGAGATCGGCGATGTCCTCAGGGACTTTCGCCTGCAGAAAGGTCGTACGCTCCGTCAGGTGGCGAGCAAGGCGAGCGTTGCGCTCGGCTACCTGAGCGAGGTCGAACGCGGTCAGAAGGAGGCCTCCTCGGAGATCCTCGCCTCTGTCGCCGACGCCCTCGACACCCCCATCTCGGTGATCATGCGCGAGGTCGGCGATCGTCTCGCCGTCATCGAGGGCATCGACACCATCCCCGACACCATCCCGGCCGACATGGTCGCCGGCTTCGACGCGGACCTCGTCACGCAGTAGTCGGCCCCCGTCCCCTCCACTCACCGCACCCGTTCCACGCGAAGGGCGCCCAGGCTCCGGCCGGGCGCCCTTCGGCGTTCCCGGGGGAGTGCGGCCTCCGGGCAGCGGCTACCGTGGACGCATGCGCTTGAGCGAGTTCCGGCAGCTGGTAGACGACGAGTTCGGCGGCGCCTATGCCCGTGTCCTGGTCTCGGACCTCGTGCTGACCGAGCTCGGGGGCCGCACCGCCGAGCGCGCCCTCGCGGACGGAGCGGAGCCGCGCGAGGTCTGGCTCGCCCTCTGCCGCGCCAACGACATCCCGGAGGCCCGGTGGCACGGCGTGGATCCGCGAAAGCGCCACCGCTGACGCTCCCGTCGCCGAAGCCGTGTTCGACACGCCGACGGCTCGTGCTCGAATCCGTGTTCGAACGGGACTAGGCTCCTCCACAGAAGCAGGAACGGCCCCGTCTCCACGGAGTCGCTCTCGCTCGGCCCCGATGTCGGTGGTCGGGCGTACCGTCGGAGACACCTGAACGGACCTGCTTCACCGCCTTGTCGCAGCCGGCCGGCACTGTCACTCCGACAGCCACCGGCATGTCGCGACAGCCTGTAGGCGACACCACCACGAACACGAGAGCGAGACGGCCATGCCCAGTTCCTCCGACCGCGAGAAGTCCCTCGAGACCGCACTCGCCCAGATCGACCGCCAGTTCGGCAAGGGCGCCGTCATGCGCCTCGGCAGCGACGACCGCGCTCCCGTCGAGGTGATCCAGACCGGTTCGATCGCGCTCGACGTCGCGCTCGGGATCGGCGGGCTCCCCCGCGGCCGCATCGTCGAGATCTACGGCCCCGAGTCCTCCGGAAAGACCACCCTCACGCTGCACGCGATCGCGAACGCGCAGCGCAACGGCGGCATCGCCGCCTTCATCGACGCGGAGCACGCGCTCGACCCCGAGTACGCCAAGAAGCTCGGCGTCGACATCGACTCCCTCCTCGTGTCGCAGCCCGACACCGGAGAGCAGGCGCTCGAGATCGCCGACATGCTCGTGCGCTCGGGCTCGATCGACCTCATCGTGATCGACTCCGTCGCGGCCCTCGTGCCGCGTGCCGAGATCGAGGGCGAGATGGGCGACTCCCACGTCGGCCTGCAGGCGCGCCTCATGTCCCAGGCGCTGCGCAAGCTGACCGGCGGACTGAACACCACGAACACCACGATGATCTTCATCAACCAGCTGCGCGAGAAGATCGGCGTCTTCTTCGGAAGTCCCGAGACCACGGCGGGCGGCAAGGCGCTCAAGTTCTACGCGTCGGTCCGCCTCGACATCCGCCGCATCGAGACGCTGAAGGACGGCACCGACGCGGTCGGCAACCGCACCCGCGTCAAGGTCGTGAAGAACAAGATGGCCCCGCCCTTCAAGCAGGCCGAGTTCGACATCCTCTACGGCGTCGGCATCTCCCGCGAGGGCAGCCTGATCGACTTCGGTGTCGAGCACGAGATCGTCCGCAAGTCGGGCGCCTGGTACACCTACGACGGCGACCAGCTCGGCCAGGGCAAGGAGAAGGCGCGCCAGTTCCTCATCGACAACGCCGATGTGGCCGCTGAGATCGAGAAGCGCATCCTGGTGAAGCTCGGCGTGATCGTCGACCCGAACGCGGCCGTCGAGGCCGCGCCGGTCGCGATCGAGACCAAGCAGCCCGTGCGCAAGGGCGCCTAGCCCGTGGCGGAGAAGGCCGCGGAGGGGGCGGAGGGCCGCCCCGTGGCCTTCCTGCCCTGGGTCGACCGGGGTGCGGCGGGCGACGAGGGCTGGGCTCCGGCGGCGCCGGCCGCCGACGGGGCCGGGTCGCTTCCGGATCCGTCCGGAGCCGGGACGCCGCGTACCAGTGCTCCCGGGGCGGCCGCAGGCGAGTCGGGAGGCTCCTCCGTCGGCGGCGCCGCGTCTCCGGCCTCCGAGCGGATCGCCGAGCTCTCGGCTCATGTCGCCCGGCGCGCGCCGGCGTTCGTCGAGAACGCGGACGACGAGGACGACGACGACGCGATCGAGATCCCGGAGGAGATCGATCCCGAGCAGGTCGCGGATCGGATCGTACGGGGGCTCTCCCGCAAGAGCCTCTCGGTCGCCGAGGTCGAGGCGCGCCTCTACACGGAGGGCGTCGCCGAGAAGGACGCCCTCGAGATCCTCGAGCGCTTCACGCGCTTCGGCTACCTCGACGACCTCCGCATGGCGGAGCAGCTGGTCGTCTCGCTCCGCGACCGCAAGAAGCTCGGCCGCTCCTCCATCCAGCAGGAGCTGCGCGCGCGGAAGATCGACCCCGAGGCGATCGCGTCAGCGCTCGACGAGCTGGACGGCGACGACGAGTACCGCACGGCGCTCGAGCTCGCGCGCAAGCGCCTGCCGAGCCTGCGCTCGCTCTCCGACGAGGTCGCCGAGCGCCGACTCACGGGATTCCTCGCGCGCCGCGGCTACGCCGGCGGACTCGTGCAGCGCGTCGTCCGCGAGACGATCCGGAAGCCGGGGTCGAGCGTCCGCTTCCGCTGACACGGCGGCCCGGGAGCGGTCCGACCGGAGCGTAGAATCCCACACCATGAGCACGCTCGGTACCGCCCCGTCCCCCGTCGCCGAGACCCGGCCGAGGACCTACGAGGTCCGTACGTTCGGATGCCAGATGAACGTGCACGACTCCGAGCGGCTGAGCGGTTCGCTCGAGGCGGCGGGCTACGTGTCCGCCGATGGAGCCGAGGCCGACGTCGTCGTGATCAACACCTGCGCGGTGCGCGAGAACGCCGACAACAAGCTCTACGGCAACCTCGGCCACCTCGCGTCGGTGAAGCGCCGACACGAGGGGATGCAGATCGCGGTCGGCGGCTGTCTCGCGCAGAAGGACAAGAACGTCATCCTCGACCGTGCCCCGTGGGTCGACGTGGTCTTCGGCACGCACAACATGGGCGCCCTCCCGAGCCTGCTCGAGCGCGCCCGCCACAACGACGAGGCGCAGCTCGAGATCCTCGAATCGCTCGATGTCTTCCCCTCCACGCTCCCCACGAAGCGCGACTCGACCTACAGCGGCTGGGTCTCGATCTCGGTCGGCTGCAACAACACCTGCACGTTCTGCATCGTCCCCTCGCTCCGCGGCAAGGAGAAGGACCGGCGTCCCGGCGACGTGCTCGCCGAGATCCAGGCGCTCGTGGACGACGGCGCGATCGAGGTCACCCTTCTCGGCCAGAACGTGAACTCCTACGGCGTCGAGTTCGGCGACCGCCAGGCGTTCTCGAAGCTGCTCCGCGCGGCGGGCACCATCGACGGGCTCGAGCGGATCCGCTTCACGAGCCCCCATCCCGCGGCCTTCACCGACGACGTGATCGACGCCATGGCCGAGACGCCGGCGGTGATGCCGCAGCTGCACATGCCGCTCCAGTCCGGCTCCGACCGCGTCCTCAAGGCGATGCGCCGCTCCTACCGCTCCGAGAAGTTCCTCGGGATCCTCGACCGGGTGCGCGATCGCATCCCGCACGCGGCGATCAGCACCGACATCATCGTGGGCTTCCCCGGCGAGACGGAGGCCGACTTCCAGGAGACCCTGCGGGTGGTCGAGGCGGCCCGCTTCGCCTCCGCCTTCACCTTCCAGTACTCCATCCGGCCCGGCACCCCGGCCGCGACGCTGCCCGACCAGATCCCCAAGGCGGTCGTCCAGGAGCGCTACGAGCGGCTCGTCGCCCTGCAGGACGCGATCAGCGAGCAGGAGAACCGCACGGTCGTCGGCCGAGAGGTCGAGGTCCTCGTCGCGACCGGCGAGGGCCGCCGCGACACGGAGACGCACCGGCTGAGCGGACGCGCCGAGGACAGCCGTCTGGTGCACTTCGACGTGCCCGAGGGCTCCGAGCAGCCGCGTCCCGGAGACCTTGTCTCCGTCCGGGTCACCCGTGCCGCCCCCTTCTACCTCCTGGCGGATTCGCCCGACGGCGCGCCGCTCCGCATCCGCCGCACCCGCGCGGGCGACGCCTGGGACCGGGCGCAGACCGAGTCCTGCGGAGTTCCGGCCGCCCCGGGCGGGAGCGGGGCGCCCCGGGTCTCGCTGGGCCTGCCGTCGCTGCGCGTGCGCGACGCCGGCACGCTGACGACGCCGATCTACGACGCCCTCGATGGCGAGCGCTGAGACCGGAGCCCCCGATACCGCGCCGGAGCTCATCGCGGTCGTCGGCGCGACCGGCACGGGCAAGTCCGACCTCTCGCTCGAGCTCGCCGAGGCGATCCGGCAGGACGGCGGCGCCGCTGAGATCGTGAACGCCGACGCGATGCAGCTCTACCGCGGGATGGACATCGGCACCGCGAAGCTGCCCGCCGACGAGCGTCGGGGCGTCCCGCACCACCTGCTCGACGTCCTCGACGTGACGGAGGAGGCGTCGGTCGCCCGCTACCAGAGCGAGGCGCGGCGCGTGATCGAGAGCGTGCTGGCGCGCGGGGCGACGCCGATCCTCGTCGGGGGCTCCGGTCTGTACGTCTCCAGCGTCGTCTTCGAGTTCTCGTTCGCGGGCACCGACCCGGCCGTCCGGCGCCGGCTCGAGGAGACCGCCGAGCGGGAGGGCCTGGGCGCCCTCGTCGAGCGGTTGCGCCGGATCGACGCCGGAGTGGCCGAGCGGATCGGTCCGCACAACGCCCGGCGCATCGTCCGCGCGCTCGAGATCGCGGAGCTCACCGGCGGGAGCACGCACAGCGCGCTGATGTCCGACGAGCCGGTTCGGTGGCGCCCCGCCTCGATCCTGTTCCTCGAGGCTCCGCGGGAGGAGCTGGTGCAGCGCCTCGACCGGCGGGTGGAGCGGATGTGGGCGACCGGGATGCTCGACGAGGTCGAGCGGCTCGTCCCCTTCGGCCTGGAGCGCGGCGTCACAGCCGGGCGGGCCATCGGGTACGCCCAGGCGCTCGCCCAGCGTGCCGGCGTCCTCCGCGAGGAGGAGGCGATCGCGGCGACGCAGGCGCTCACGCGCCGCTACGCACGTCGGCAGAACAGCTGGTTCCGGCGCTACGCCGGCGCCCACCGGCTCCCGTACGACGCGCCGGACCTGGTGTCGCGGGCGCACGCCGCCGCCCAGGCCGCCGCTCCCGCTCCTCGCTAGGCTGTGCGCCATGACGATCGAGCTGCACTTCACCAAGGGCCAGGGCACCGGCAACGACTTCGTGCTCTTCAGCGACCCGGACGGTGAGGTCGACCTCTCGCCCGCGCAGATCGCGATGATCTGCGACCGCCACTTCGGCGTCGGCGCCGACGGCGTCATCCGTGCCGTCCGCTCCCGCGCGATCCCGGAGGGCGCCGCGGCTCTGGCCGAGGAGAGCGAGGCGGAGTGGTTCATGGACTACCGCAACGCCGACGGCTCGATCGCCGAGATGTGCGGCAACGGCATCCGCGTCTACGCCGCGTTCCTGCTCGCGGGCGGCCTCGCGGCGCTCGAGCCCGGCGACACCCTGCCGATCGGCACCCGCGCCGGCGTCCGCGACGTCACCCGCAGCGGTGCCGGGTTCCAGGTCGACCTCGGCCGCTGGGAGCTGGCGGGCGGCGAGCCCCTGGTGCGGGCGAAGGAGCTCAAGGTCGCGCGCCCCGGTCTCGGGATCGACCTCGGCAATCCGCACGTGGTCGTCGCCCTCAGCAACGACGAGGAGCTCGACTCCGCCGACCTCTCCTACATCCCGCAGCTCGACCCGGAGCTCGAGGACGGCGCGAACGTCGAGTTCGTGGTTCCCGGCGAGCCCCTGGTCCACGACGGGATCGGGCGGATCCGGATGCGCGTGCACGAGCGCGGCAGCGGCGAGACCCTGAGTTGCGGCACGGGTGCCGCGGCGGCGGCACTGGCGGTGCGCTACTGGGCGGGAGCGCGCGCTCCGCAGGCCTGGCGCGTGGAGGTCCCGGGCGGCACGCTCGGCGTGACGATGTTCGCGGCGGAGGAGGGCGAGCACGTCGGGCTCTCCGGCCCGGCCGACCTCGTCTTCACCGGGACGATCCGGATCGACTGAGGACCCGGTCAGGCCAGGCGGGTCGTCCGCAGCACGCGGAAGCCCTTCGCCGAGGAGACGCGCTCCACGTCGAGCCGCCCGGCGAACGCGGCGCCCAGCCAGGTCTGGAGCGAGTCGGAGCCGAGGTTGCGCTGCACGACGAGCCAGGCGTCCGCGCCCTCCTCGAGCCGCGGCAGCCAGCGTTCGAGCAGGAGGTGCAGCTCCTCCTTGCCGATGCGGATCGGCGGGTTCGACCACACGGTGCGGAAGCGGACGTCGTCGGGAACATCCTCGGGCAGCACGGCGTTGACATTGAGGACGCCGAGTTCCTCGCAGTTGCGACGGACCAGCTCGAGCGCCCGCTGGTTGACGTCGACCGCCCACACCCGGGCGTCGGGGGAGGCGAGGGCGAGCGCGAGGGCGATCGGGCCCCAGCCGCAGCCGAGGTCCAGCAGGTCCCCGTCAGCGGGGGCGTCGGGCACCGCGTCCAGCAGGACGCGTGTGCCGAGATCGACGTGACCGGGGCTGAACACCCCTCCTGCCGTCGTGACCTCGAGGTCGCGGCCGGCCAGGCGGGCCTGGATCCTGCGGGGCCGGAGGTCGCCGTCGGGAGTACTCGAGAAGTAGTGCTCGGCGGCCATGAGAAGTGAACCTATCAAGACCTGAGGAGTTAGTGTTATCCGGATGACGGAAGACCTGAACGAGACCGACACGACCGAGGCCGTGGACGTCGTCTCGAGGGTCCTGGCGAACGCGCAGTCGCGTTCGGCAGGGTACTCGCGCTTCGTCGCGGGTGGAGCCCAGGCGCTGCAGAGCGCCGGCCACGAGGGCGAGAACAGCGACGGCGAGCAGTTCGACCGCGACGACCGGCAGGCGCTGCGACGCGTCGCCGGACTCTCGACCGAGCTCGAGGACGTCACGGAGGTCGAGTACCGCCAGCTGCGCCTGGAGAACGTCGTGCTCATCGGCGTGTACTCGCAGAATTCGCTGGAGGACGCGGAGAACTCGTTGCACGAGCTCGCCGCGCTCGCGGAGACGGCGGGAGCGACGGTCCTCGACGGCCTGCTCCAGCGCCGCCCGCGCCCCGATCCGAGCACCTACCTCGGCAAGGGCAAGGCCCAGGAGCTCGCGGGGCTCGTCGCGGCCCTCGGCGCGGACACGGTCGTCGCCGACACCGAGCTCGCACCGAGCCAGCGGCGTGCGCTGGAGGACGTGGTGAAGGTCAAGGTGATCGACCGCACCGCGGTGATCCTCGACATCTTCAGCCAGCACGCGAAGAGCCGTGAGGGCAAGGCGCAGGTCGAGCTCGCGCAGCTCGAGTACCTGCTCCCGCGACTGCGCGGCTGGGGCGAGTCCATGTCCCGCCAGGCCGGCGGCCAGGTGGGCGCGGGAGCCGGAATGGGCTCGCGCGGTCCGGGTGAGACGAAGATCGAGCTCGATCGTCGCCGCATCCACACCCGCATGGCGCGCCTGCGCAAGCAGATCACGGCGATGAAGCCCGCCCGCGAGGCCAAGCGCGCGAACCGCAAGCGCAACGCCGTCCCCTCGGTGGCGATCGCGGGGTACACGAACGCTGGCAAGTCGAGCCTGCTGAACCGGATGACGCACGCGGGCGTCCTCGTCGAGAACTCGCTCTTCGCGACCCTCGACGCCACCGTTCGCAAGGCCCAGACGAAGGACGGGCGCCTCTACACGCTCGCCGACACGGTCGGCTTCGTGCGAGCGCTTCCGCACCAGCTCGTCGAGGCCTTCCGGTCGACGCTCGAGGAGGTCGCGGACTCCGATGTGATCGTCCACGTCGTGGACGCCTCCCACCCCGATCCGGCCGGGCAGATCGCCACCGTGCGCGACGTGATCGGCGAGATGGGCGCCCGCAGCATCCCCGAGATCATCGCCTTCAACAAGGCCGATCTGGTGGACGAGGGCACGCGGCTGGTGCTGCGCGGTCTCGCTCCCGACGCGGTCTTCGTGTCGGCGCGCAGCGGCGAGGGCATCGACGAGCTGGAGGCGCGGATCGCCGAGATCCTGCCCGAGCCGGACGTCGAGATCGACCTGCTCGTGCCGTACGACCGTGGCGACGTGATCTCGCATCTGCACCGCAGCGGCCGGATCCTGTCGACGCAGTACGTCGAGGGCGGCACCCACGTGGTCGCCCTCGTGCACGCCGATTTGGCGGGCTCGCTCACCGAGTTCGCGGTTCCGCGCGCGGCCGTTCAGGCCTGATCGCCACCACCCGAGCGCCCGTCTCCCCGTCAGGGAGGCGGGCGCTCGGCGCATCCGGGAGGGGGTGCGGCGACCCGCACCACCGACCGGCGGCGGCCGGAGGGTTCGGCGACGGGGTTTCGGCGGCCCTCCTCCGCCTTCCCGTGACCGCGACGGAGGGGCGCGCGCCCCGATCGCCGGTGCCCGTCGAACGCAGGAGGGGCCCGGCCGGCTGCAAGCCGGTCGGGCCCCTCCTGCGTTCCCGGTGTCAGACCGAGCGGAGGACCGCCACGATCTTCCCGAGCACCTCGGCCTCGTCGCCGAGGATCGGCTCGAAGTTGGAGTTGCGGGGCAGCAGCCAGGTGTGGCCGTCGCGCTGGCGCAGCACCTTGACGGTGGCCTCGCCGTCGAGCATGGCCGCTACGATCTCGCCGTTCTCGGCGGTGCGCTGCGAGCGGACCACGACCCAGTCACCGTCGCAGATCGCGGCGTCGATCATCGACTCGCCGACGACCTTGAGCATGAAGAGCTCGCCCTTGCCGACGAGCTGCCGGGGAAGCGGGAACACCTCGTCGATCTGCTGGTCGGCCATGATCGGCACACCCGCCGCGATCCGGCCGACGAGGGGGACCATCGCCGCGTCGCCGACCGTCGCGGTCGACTCGAACGACCCGTCGTCCTCCGTCGAGCTGGGGACGTCGATGAGGATCTCGAGGGCGCGGGGCCGGTTCGGGTCACGGCGCAGGTAGCCGCTGAGCTCGAGCTGGTTGAGCTGGTGGGTGACGCTCGACAGCGAGGCGAGGCCGACCGCGTCGCCGATCTCGCGCATGCTCGGCGGGTAGCCGCGGCTCGACACCGAGCGCTGGATCGCGTCGAGGATCGCGAGCTGCTTGGCGCTCAGGCTCTTCCGGCGCCGGCCCGCGGCCGCCTTCGTCTTGGCTGCCGGGGTCCCGGCCCTCTGCGCGTCGCTCACGATGCTCCCTCTTCCCGGTGCGCACGCCGCGTGCGCGCCCGCCCGGTCGCGACCCGACAAGGAATGTCGGTGGTCGCTGCTCTACTACGACCAGGCTCTCGAAACTGTATCCGCCGGAACTCACGACTCGGAACATTCGTTCGAGTGTGTCGCGCGCGAGTCCGCCCGCGGATCAGCCGGAACGGTCCCTTGACCGCTCCGGCGTTCGAAGATATGTTCGGTACAGGCGTTCGGGGCGGCCCTCCCGGCCGAGGGCCTCCCCGAATCCCTGTTGAAAGGAGCGATCCCATGACCGCACAGCTCACCTCCCGCCCGCTCCAGCGCTCGTCCGCGGCTCGGCCCGTCGAGGTACTGCCGTCCGCTCCCGAGCCGATGAACGCGTTCGGCGAAGTGCGGATCGTTCGCACCCGTCTGCGCCTCACGCGCCGCGGCCGCGCCGTGGTGGCCGCTCTGGGGGCCCTGCCGATCGTGGCGGGCGCCTTCGCCTTCGGGCTCAACGGCGGTGGAGCGGTCGCGTCGAGCGATGCCGCTGCGGTCGAGTTCCAGTACGTCACCGTTCACGCGGGCGAGTCGCTCTGGTCGCTCGCCGAGGAGCTCGCCCCGCAGGCGGACCCGCGCGACGTGGTCGACGACATCCTCTCCCTCAACCAGCTCTCGAGCGCGGGCGTCGAGCCCGGGCAGCGCCTCGCGGTCCCGGCCGAGTACGACACCGCTCGCTGAGCCGGGCTGCCCGGACGTCCGCGCCGGGTGCTTCGCTACCATTCCCTGGTGACGACTCTCGATGACCTGCCCCTCCGCGACGACCTCCGAGGCAGGCACCCGTACGGTGCACCCCAGGCGGTCGTGCCCGTCGCCCTCAACGTCAACGAGAACACCCACCCGGTCCCGGACGACGTGATCGCCGACATCGTCGGGCGGGTCACGGAGGCGCTGCGCACCGTCAACCGGTATCCCGACCGCGAGTTCCGAGAGCTGCGCGACTCCCTCGCCGGCTACCTCGGTCACGGGCTCACCGCGGACGGCGTGTGGGCTGCGAACGGATCGAACGAGGTGCTCCAGCACGTCCTTCAGGCGTTCGGCGGTCCCGGGCGCTCGCTGCTGGGGTTCGCGCCCACCTACTCGATGTACTCGATCCTCGCGTCGGGGAGCGGAACGGAGTGGATCCCCGCTCCGCGCGAGGCGGAGTTCGAGATCGGAGCCGAGTACGCCGCGGAGCAGGTGCGCCGGGCCCGGCCCGACATCGTCTTCCTCTGCGCTCCGAACAACCCGACCGGGACGCCGCTCGACCTCGCCGTGATCGAGGCGGTCTGCGACGCGACCGACGGCATCGTCGTCGTCGACGAGGCGTACGCCGAGTTCGCGGGCAGGGGCGCGCCCACCGCGCTGAGCCTTCTCCCCGGGCGACCGCGCCTGCTCGTGTCCCGCACCATGAGCAAGGCCTTCGCCTTCGCCGGCGTCCGCCTGGGCTACCTCGCCGCCGACCCCGCGGTGATCGACGCGCTCCGCCTCGTCCGCCTCCCGTACCACCTGTCGGCCCTCACCCAGGCCGCCGCGACCGCCGCCCTCGCTCACGCCGACGAGATGCTCGCCATGGTCGGCGAGATCATCGTGCAGCGCGACCGGATGATCGACGGCCTGCGCGCCCTCGGCTACCGCCCGTACGCGACCGGCAGCAACTTCGTCCTCTTCGGCGGTGTCGCGGATCCGGCCGCCGTGTTCGAGGGCCTGCTCGCCCGCGGCGTCCTCATCCGCGACGTCGGCATCCCGAACCACCTCCGTGTCAGCGCCGGCACCGAGGAGGAGACGACCGCGTTCCTCGAGGCGCTCGCCTCCCTCCCCGCACCGTCGGCCGACCCCGCGGTGGCGCTTTCGCGCGAGTAGAGGTCCGCCCTGGGTCGGTGACGCGGCGCGAATAGACTGGGAGGCATGACCTCCCCGAGCGCCGCACCCGGGCGCACCGCCTCCCTCAGCCGTGCCACCAGCGAGTCGAGCATCGAGCTCTCCCTCGACCTCGACGGCACGGGCGTCGCCGATCTCGAGACCGGCGTGCCCTTCTTCGACCACCTGCTGACGGCGTTCGCGAAGCATTCGCTCACGGACCTGCGCGTCCGGGCCCGCGGCGACATCGAGATCGACATCCACCACACCGCGGAGGACATCGGCATCGTGCTCGGCACGGCCATCCGACAGGCTCTCGGCGACAAGGCCGGGATCTCCCGCTTCGGCGACGCGCTCGTCCCCCTCGACGAGGCGCTCGTGCAGGCCGTCGTCGACATCTCGGGGCGCCCCTACCTCGTGCACACCGGCGAGCCGGAGGGCTTCGCGCTGCACCTGATCGGCGGCCACTTCACCGGGTCGATGGTGCGCCACGTCTTCGAGGCGATCGCGTTCAACGCCGGCCTCACCGTGCACGTCACGGTGCTCGGCGGCAGGGACCCGCACCACATCGCCGAAGCGGAATTCAAGGCGTTCGCCCGCGCCTTCCGTCAGGCCAAGGCCCTCGACCCGCTCGTCTCCGGCGTGCCGTCGACGAAGGGCGCGCTGTGAGCTCGGCCCGCCCCTCCGTCGTGGTCTACGACTACGGCTCGGGGAACGTGCACTCCGCCGTCAAGGCGCTCGAGCTCGCCGGGGCCGACGTCGAGCTGACGGGGGACCGGCAGCGGGCGCTGGAGGCGGACGGCCTCCTCGTGCCCGGCGTCGGCGCCTTCGACGCCGTGATGTCGGCGCTGACCCGCGCCCGCGGCGGCGAGATCATCGAGAAGCGCCTCGCCGGCGGGCGCCCCGTCCTGGGCATCTGCGTCGGGATGCAGGTGCTCTTCGAGCGCGGCGTCGAGCGCGGGGTCGAGAGCGAGGGCCTGGGCGAGTGGCCGGGGACGGTCGACCTCCTCCCGGCCGAGGTCGTCCCGCACATGGGCTGGAACACCGTCTCCGCTCCCGAGGGCTCGGTGCTCTTCGACGGCATCGCCGAGGAGCGCTTCTACTTCGTGCACTCCTACGGCGCCCGCGAGTGGTCGCTCGACGTGATGCCCCCGTTCCCGCGTCCCGCGGTCACCTGGGCCGATCACGGAGGCCCCTTCATCGCCGCGGTCGAGAACGGGCCGCTCTCGGCCACGCAGTTCCACCCCGAGAAGTCGGGGGCCGCCGGGCTCCGGCTGCTGGCCAATTGGCTGGGCACCCTCCGCACGAACTAGGATCGGCCGGTGGTCGGCGCCTCCAGGGGCCGGCACCGGCTCCGAGACTGAGGATGACGATGAGCGAGTTCACCAAGGCCCCGGGCCTGGTCCTCCTGCCCGCGATCGACGTGGCGGGCGGCAGGGCCGTGCGGCTCACGCAGGGCGAGGCCGGGACCGAGACCAACTACGGCGACCCGATCGACGCCGCGGGCGACTGGGCCGACCAGGGCGCGGAGTGGATCCACCTCGTCGACCTCGACGCCGCCTTCGGCCGCGGCGACAACCACGGCATCATGAAGAAGGTCATCCGGCAGGTGAAGGGCGTCAACGTCGAGCTCTCCGGCGGGATCCGCGACGACCGCAGCCTCGAGTCCGCGCTGAGCGCCGGCGCGAAGCGCATCAACCTCGGCACCGCGGCGCTCGAGAACCCCGAGTGGGCCGCGAGCGTTATCGCGCAGTACGGCGACCAGATCGCCGTCGGTCTCGACGTCCGGGGCACCACGCTCGCCGCGCGCGGCTGGACCAAGGAGGGCGGCGACCTCTGGCAGGTCCTCGACCGCCTGGAGGAGGCCGGCTGCACCCGCTACGTCGTCACCGACGTCACGAAGGACGGCACGCTCAAGGGCCCGAACCTCGAGCTCCTCGAGCAGGTCATGGCCCGCACCCACCGCCCCGTGATCGCCTCGGGCGGCATCTCGAACCTCGACGACATCGCCGCTCTGCGCGACCTCGTGCCCCAGGGGCTCGAGGGCGCGATCGTCGGCAAGGCGCTGTACGCGGGCGCATTCACGCTCGCGGAGGCCCTGGATGTCGCATCCGAGTGAGCCCCGCCCGCTCCCGGCGCATCTGACCGACTCGGCCGGCACCCCCTGGGCGGGCCGGCACTTCGAGCCGAGCGCAGCGCCGGAGGACGACGGAAGCGCCCCGGAGGCGCTGGTCGCCGCGCTCGAGTCCTTCGCCGGTGGCACTCGCGGCCCGGAGGCCGTGGTCGACGCGATCCGCACGTCCCGCCTGCTCATCCCGCTGGTCGCCCGCCTCGGCGAGGAGGCGGAGGGGGTCGGGGGACTCCGGGCGGACAAGACGCAGGAGCTCGCGATCGTCACGGTCGCCGGACCCGACGGCCGCACGGTGCTCCCCGTCTTCAGCGGCGTCGAGAGCATGCGCCGATGGGACCCGGCCGCCCGTCCCGTCCCGGTCGACGGGCGCCGTGCGGCCCTGGCGGCCGTCGCGGAGGGCACCGAGGTGATGGTCCTCGACCCCGCGTCCGAGCGGGAGTTCGCGGTCCGGCGCCCGGCGCTCTGGGCGATCGCGGAGGGCGGCGACTGGCGGCCGGCCCCCGCCGATGCGGAGGTGCTCCGGGCTCTGCGCGCGGCTGCGGAGGGGGAGCGGGCGGTCGCCTCGCTCGAGGTGCGCGCGGGAGACCCGGAGCAGCGCCTCGCGGGCCCCGAGCTCGTGGTGGTCCTGAGCCTGCGCCCGGGGCTCGATCAGGACGCGCTCGGCGCCCTCGTCGCGCGCCTGGGGGAGCGGTGGGCGGCCGACGAGACCGTCGCGCAGCGCGTCGACTCGATGACGTTGCAGCTCGCCGCCGCCCACTGACCCCCGATCAGGTGACCGGGCCGGTCCACTTCTCGCCCGGGCCCTTGCCGATCGGGTCGGCGATGGGGGACGCCTCACGGAACGCGAGCTGGAGGGTGCGGAGGCCGTCGCGCAGGCTCCGGGCGTGCATGTCGCTGATGTCGGGCGCCCCGGCCGTGACCAGGCCCGCGAGCGCGTTGATGAGCTTGCGCGCCTCGTCGAGGTCGACCTGCGCTCCGGGCTCGTCGGCGAGTCCGCACTTGACGGCGGCCGCGCTCATCAGGTGCACGGCGGCGGTGGTGATGATCTCCACCGCCGGGACCTCCGCGATGTCGCGGGCGGCCTCCACGTCGGAGGCTCCGCCGTCCTCGCCGAATCGTCGCGTGTAGTCGTCGTCGTACTGGGCCATGGGTCCTTCGTTCGTCGTCCGTGGTGGAGGGGCGCGGCCGCCGGAGCAGAGGATCGAGGGGCGGCCGGATCCGGTCTGTCGGGCGGGCCGCCGGTCTGCTATGGTTGTCCGGGCTCCGAGGCATGTCCTCGGTTCGAAAGTGGAGATTCTCCCACCCGCGCTTGACCGCTTCACAAGGTTACCGGGTCTGAAGCACTCCGCCCCCGAGGGTCGTCAGACCACCGGAGGCAGGGCTGCGGCTCTCGAGGTCCGCCTCGGGAACCGCGTCACAGGGTGCGAGCGCCGTGCTGCAGGCACGACGTGGACGGGACGATCACCTCTCTCGGGTGCGCTGGAGAAGACTCCGGCAGCGCAGCTGCACTCACCGAGATCAGAGGAGAAACGCAATCAGCGATCCCCGTACCAACGACCGTATCCGCGTCCCCGAGGTCCGCCTCGTGGGTCCCGCAGGAGAACAGGTCGGCGTCGTCAAGATCGAGGTCGCCCTGCGACTCGCGCAGGACGCAGACCTGGACCTGGTCGAGGTCGCCCCCAACTCCAAGCCGCCCGTGGCCAAGATCATGGACTACGGGAAGTTCAAGTACGAGCAGGCTCAGAAGCTCAAGGAAGCCCGTCGCAACCAGGCGAACACGATCCTCAAGGAGGTCCGTTTCCGCCTGAAGATCGACAAGCACGACTACGAGACCAAGCGCAAGCGCGCCGAGGGCTTCCTCAAGGCCGGCGACAAGGTCAAGGCGATGATCCTCTTCCGCGGTCGCGAGCAGTCGCGCCCCGAGATGGGCGTCCGCCTGCTCCAGCGCTTCGCGGAGGACGTCGCCGAGTTCGGCCAGGTCGAGTCCACCCCGACCATCGACGGTCGCAACATGGTGATGGTCATCGGCCCGCTGAAGAACAAGTCCGAGGCGAAGGCCGAGGCCAATGCGGTCCGCGCCGCTCGTCGCGAGGCCAACACCCCCGAGGACACGGCCGAGGCCGAGTCCGTCTAGTACTTCGCCGCCCCGGCCTCGGGGCCGGTGGACGCCCCGCTCGCGGGGCACCGGTTTCGCCCCGCCGAGCGCGGAGTGACGTTCACAAGGAGAGAACATGCCCAAGATGAAGACCCACTCGGGTGCCAAGAAGCGCTTCAAGGTGACCGGCTCCGGCAAGGTCATGAAGCAGCAGGCCGGCATGCGGCACAACCTGGAGTCCAAGTCCAGCGTTCGCACGCGCCGCCTCAACCAGGACCAGGTCCTCGCCCCGCAGGACGCCAAGGTCGCCAAGAAGCTTCTCGGTCTGTAGCCCACCGCCGGCGCAGCCCGCTGCGCCGCGTGGTCGCTACTCAGCCGACACGGATCGATAGGAAGAAACAGCAATGGCAAGAGTGAAGAGGGCCGTCAACGCCCACAAGAAGCGTCGCGTCATCCTCGAGCGCGCCTCGGGCTACCGCGGCCAGCGGTCGCGCCTCTACCGCAAGGCGAAGGAGCAGGTCACCCACTCCCTCGTCTACTCGTACCGCGACCGCCGCGCCAAGAAGGGCGAGTTCCGTCGTCTCTGGATCCAGCGCATCAACGCCGCGTCCCGCGCGAACGGTCTGACCTACAACCGCTTCATCCAGGGCCTCGCCCTGGCCGGCGTGCAGGTCGACCGCCGCATCCTCGCGGACCTCGCGATCACCGAGCCGGCCACGTTCGCCTCGCTCGTCGCGACCGCGAAGAGCGCGCTGCCCGCCGACACCTCGGCGCCCAAGGCCGCAGCGTAGTCAGCACGGCTTCCCGGAGGGGGTCGCGACCGAGAGGTCGCGGCCCCCTCCGTCGTTCGCGGGCCCTCCCGCGCCGTGTCTGCGGGGGCGGCGATCACCGCGCCGATAGGCTCGCCGCATGCTCGACAACCCCCGCTCTCCCCGTGTCCGCTCCGTGGCGAAGCTCACCCGCCGCCCGGCCCGGCTCGAGACGGGGCTCTTCCTCCTCGAGGGCCCGCAGGCACTCTCCGAGGCGCTGCAGTACCGCCCGGAGCTGATCGTTGAGTCGTTCGCGACTCCGACCGCTCTGGAGCGGCACCCCGAGATCGTCGCCGCGGCCGCCGAGGCGGAGGTGGACATCGAGTACGTGACCGAGGACGTCCTCGACGCGATGGCCGACACCGTCACTCCGCAGGGCTTCGTCGCGGTCTGCCGTCAGTTCCCCACATCGCTCAAGGACGTCGTCGCCTCCGAGCCGCGTCTCGTGGCGGTGCTCGAGGAGGTCCGCGATCCGGGCAACCTCGGCACGATCATCCGTGCCGCCGACGCCGCCGGTGCTGACGCGGTCGTGCTGTCCGGCCGCTCGGTCGACCTCTACAACCCCAAGGTCGTGCGCTCCACGACGGGTTCGCTCTTCCACCTCCCGGTCGCGGTCGGCGCCGACCTCGCCGACGTGCTGGGCCGGCTCCGCGGCGTGGGACTGCGCTCCGTCGCGGCCGACGTGAAGGGGGAGGACCTGCTCGACGTCCGCGCCCGCGGGGACCTCGCCCAGCCGACCGTCTGGGTCTTCGGCAACGAGGCGCGCGGCCTCGAGGACGAGTCGCTCGCCCTCGTCGACGGCGTGGTCGCGGTGCCCATCTACGGGGCGGCGGAGTCGCTCAACCTCGCGACCGCGGCCTCCGTCTGCCTGTACGAGAGCGCCTTCGCGCTGCGTTCCTGAGAGGAACCGGGCCGAGGGGGCCGCGAACCTGGAGAACAGGGCGCGTTGTTACCCTTCGGTTAAGAATTCCCTCATGATTTGACCGGCCCATCCCCGTGTGCTTCTCTGACGGCATGGTCACAGCCCCGCAAGACGAGCGCGCCGCCGCTCCCGCCGGTGAACCCCTCGTCGTCCTCTCCGGGGTGCAGAAGCACTACGGCGACTTCCAGGCTCTGAAGGACATCGATCTGACGGTGCACCGGGGCGAGGTCGTCGTGGTCCTCGGCCCCTCCGGGTCCGGCAAGTCGACGCTCTGCCGCACGGTCAACCGGCTCGAGACGATCTCGGGCGGCACCATCACCATCGACGGGCAGAAGCTCCCGGAGGAGGGCAAGGGCCTCGCCGCGCTCCGCGCCGACGTCGGGATGGTCTTCCAGTCGTTCAACCTCTTCGCGCACAAGACGATCCTCGAGAACGTCACCCTCGGCCCGATCAAGGTCCGCGGGCTCTCCCGCAAGGACGCGGAGGCCCAGGCCACGGCGCTGCTCGACCGGGTCGGCGTCGGCCACCAGGCCGCCAAGACCCCGGCCCAGCTCTCCGGCGGGCAGCAGCAGCGCGTCGCGATCGCGCGGGCGCTGGCGATGAAGCCCAAGGTGATGCTGTTCGACGAGCCGACCTCGGCGCTCGACCCCGAGATGATCAACGAGGTCCTGGACGTGATGGTCGGGCTCGCCAAGGACGGGATGACGATGATCGTCGTCACCCACGAGATGGGCTTCGCCCGGAAGGCCGCCGACCGCGTCGTGTTCATGGCCGACGGCGAGATCCTCGAGGACACCGACCCGGAGTCGTTCTTCACCGCGCCCCGCACCGACCGGGCCAAGGACTTCCTCTCCAAGCTCATCACGCACTAGAAGCGCGATCCGCAGCCACCAGGCAGGTCGGACCCGTGACCCGGGAGCCGACCCGACATCGCCCGCTCCGGCGGGCCGAACCCCAGGAAGGACGATCATGCGCATCAGGCTCATGTTCATGACCGCGGGACTCGCAGCAGCGACCCTCGCCCTCGCCGGCTGCTCCGGCGACTCCGGAACCGCCGGCGGCGGCGCCGGTGGAGGCTCCGAGGGAGGGACCTCCGCGTACGAGGTCGCCTCCGACGTCACTCTCGACGGCAGCCCGACCTTCGACGCGATGACCGCGGACGGCAAGGTCGTCATCGGCGTCAAGGAGGATCAGCCCGGGCTGGGCTACCTCGACGCGGCGACCGGCGAGCGCTCCGGGTTCGACATCGAGATCGCGAAGTGGACCGCCGCCTCGCTCGGCTTCGCGGCCGACGCCATCGAGTTCAAGGCGATCCCGTCGGCCAACCGCGAAGCGTCGATCGTGAACGGCGACATCGACTACTACGTCGGCACCTACTCGATCACCGACAAGCGCAAGGAGCAGGTCGGCTTCGCCGGACCCTACTTCGAGACCGGCCAGCAGCTGCTCGTCGCGGCCGACAACGACACGATCACCGGACCGGACGACCTCACCGCCGACACCACCGTGTGCTCGGCCACCGGCTCCACCCCGATCCAGAACATCCGCACCAACTACCCCGAGGTGAAGACCGAGGAGTTCGACACGTACTCGCAGTGCGTGGACGCGCTCGCCGACGGCACCGTCGACGCCGTCACCACCGACGGCGCGATCCTGATCGGCTACGCCGCTCAGCGGCCCGACGAGCTCAAGGTCGTCGGAGAGCCCTTCAGCACCGAGCTGTACGGCATCGGCCTGCCCAAGGACGACGACGCCCTGCGCCACTTCGTCAACGGCATGCTGACCGACGGCGGCGAGACCTGGAGCGCGATCTACGACGAGACGCTCGGCCAGTCCGGCACGACCGTCACCCAGCCGGCGGTGAACGACTACTAGGAGGCGCCCCGGGCGGCCCGACCGCCGCCCGGGGGTCCCCTCTCCTCGACCACCACCACCGCTCCGACAGAAGGGCCAGCCGCATGGATGTCCTGTTGAACAACCTCGACGTCTACGTCCCGGCCTTCGGCAACACCCTGATCCTCTTCAGCGTCTCGCTCGTGTTCGCCCTGCTGATCGGCACGGTGGTCGGCGCGATGCGCGTCTCGCCCGTCCCGATCGCCCGCGCGGTCGGCACGGTGTACGTGAACACCATCCGGAACACCCCGCTCACGCTGGTGATGTTCTTCTTCGCCTTCGGCTACCCCAAGCTCGACCTGCCGCAGGTGGACTACACGAACCTGGCGATCTGCGCCCTCAGCCTCTACACCGCGACCTACGTCGCGGAGGTGCTGCGCTCGGGCATCAACACCGTGCCGATCGGCCAGGCCGAGGCCGCCCGCGCGATCGGCCTCGACTTCGGCCTCACGATGACGCAGGTCGTCCTGCCCCAGGCCTTCCGCTCCGTGATCCCGCCGCTCATGAGCGTCCTGATCGCGCTGCTGAAGAACACCACCGTCGCCGCCGGCTTCTCGGTCGCGGAGGCGGGCACCATCGTCCGCGTCCTCAACGAGCGCGGCGAGAACAGCCTCATCGTCGTCCTCTGGGTGGCCCTGGTCTTCGTGGTCCTGGTCACCCTGCTCTCGCTCGTCCAACGTCAGCTCGAGAAGAAGTGGAGGGTCGCCCGATGAGCTCCGTCCTCTTCGACAACCCCGGCCCCCGGGCCGTCGTGCGCAACCGCGTCATCGGCGTCGTCGTCGTCCTGCTGATCGCGGCGTTCCTCGGCTTCGTGGTCTGGCGCTTCGCGGAGTCCGGCCAGTTCGACGCCTCCAAGTGGCGCGCGTTCGGCTACCCGCTGGTCTGGCAGAGCATCGGCGGCGCCCTCGGCCGCACGCTCGCGGCCTTCGCCACGGCGGGCGTCGCCAGCCTCGTCCTCGGCCTCCTCCTGGCGATCGGCCGGCTCTCGGACCGGCGCTGGATCAACGTCCCCGTCACGCTCTTCATCGAGCTGTTCCGGGCGATCCCCGTCCTGATCCTGATGATGCTGATGTACTACGGCCTGCCGTTCGCTGGCCTCAAGCTCAGCCCCTACCTCGCCGTCGTCATCGCCCTGACCCTCTACAACGGCTCCGTCTTCTCCGAGATCTTCCGCGCCGGCATCGAAGCCCTCCCGCGAGGACAGAAGGAGGCGGGCTACGCGATCGGCCTGCGCAAGTCCGGCGTGATGCGGCTCATCCTGTTCCCCCAGGCGATCCGCTCGATGCTGCCCGTGATCATCGCCCAGCTCGTCGTCGCCCTCAAGGACACGGCGCTCGGCTCGATCATCACCTACAACGAGCTGCTGTACTACGCGCGCTACCTGGGCAACCAGTCGAGCCTCGACAGCCCGATCATCCCGGCGGCGATCGTCATCGGAGCGATCTACATCGGCATCTGCCTCCTCCTCTCGGGGCTGGCGAAGTGGATCGAGATCCGCACGAAGAGCGGCGGACGCGGCGGCCGCACCATCGGCGGCCACCCCGCAGTCCGCGCGCAGACGGACACGCAGCTGATCGCTGTGCAGGATTGAACTGTGAGGATCGCCCGAGGGCGATCCTCACCGCGGTCGGCTTCCTGACGGGGTCGGGTTCCGCAGAGCGTCCTGCGTCCGGCTAGGAGGAATCGCTCGCACGCGATTCCTCCGTTCGCCTCGAGGGTCCGGCGATCGCTCAGCGCATCGAGCGGTGGTGCTCCGCTCCGGCGTCGTCGACGCGGAGGCGGTGGTGATCGGGGAGTCGCGATCGGTCCGGGCGTCTTCTCGTCCTCCCGCCCGGCGGTGCCCCCCCTCCTGCCGGTCGAGCAGCCTCCGACCCCGGCGTAGCGAGAACCCGCCCCTGCTGGTCGAGCAGCGCCGGTGGCGGGGCTTCGAGAGCCGTCGGCGCAGACGGGGGCCTGGCCGCGGGCGAGCGCGACGAGCACCGCGCGCGGGCGGCGGGAGGGGGCGGAGGCCCTCGCCTACACTGGGGGATCGTGTCAGACAGCAACCCGATCACCGACGAGGCCGTCTCCGCGGCGGTCGCCGACGCCCTCGCCGCCATCGGCGCGGCGGGCGACTCCGCCGCTCTGAAGTCCGCCCGAGCCGCCCACCTCGGCGAGGGGTCCGCCCTCGCCCGCCTCAACGCGCAGATGCGCTCCGTCCCGCCCGAGCACAAGGCGGCGTCCGGCAAGCTCGTCGGCGGTGCCCGCAAGCAGGTGGGCGACGCCTACGCGGCCCGCGAGGCCGAGCTCGTCGAGGCCGAGGACGCGGCCGCGCTCGAGGCCGAGCGCGTGGACGTCACCGCCGGCGCCAGCTTCGTGCGCCGCGGCGCCCGCCACCCCCTCTCGCTCCTCCAGGAGTCGATCGCCGACGTGTTCGTCGGGATGGGCTGGGAGATCGCGGAGGGGCCGGAGCTCGAGAACGAGTGGTTCAACTTCGACGCCCTGAACTTCGACGAGGACCACCCGGCCCGCGCCATGCAGGACACCTTCTTCGTCGACCCCGTCGACTCGCACCTGGTGCTGCGCACGCACACCTCGCCGGTGCAGATCCGCTCGATGCTCGAGCGCCCGCTGCCGCTCTACGTGATCGCTCCCGGACGGGTGTACCGCACCGACGAGCTCGACGCGACGCACACGCCCGTGTTCACGCAGTTCGAGGGTCTCGCCGTCGACCGCGGCCTGACCATGGCGCACCTGCGGGGCACCCTCGAGCACGTCGCGCGGATCCTCTTCGGCGACGACGCGCGCATCCGCCTGCGCCCGAACTACTTCCCCTTCACCGAGCCCAGCGCCGAGCTGGACGTCTGGCACCCGACCTTCGTCGGCGGTGCCCGCTGGATCGAGTGGGGCGGCTGCGGCATGGTCAATCCGAACGTGCTGCGCGCGGCCGGGATCGACCCGGAGGAGTACTCCGGGTTCGCCTTCGGCATGGGGATCGAGCGGACCCTGATGTTCCGCAACGACGTGAAGGACATGCGCGACATGGTCGAGGGCGACGTCCGCTTCAGCGAGCAGTACGGGATGGTGATCTGATGCGCATCCCGCTGAGCTGGCTGGGGGAGTACGTCGACCTCGAGCAGGACGTCACGACGGAGTCCGTGCACGCGGCCCTGGTGTCGGTCGGCCTGGAGGAGGAGGACGTCCACCGGTTCGAGGTGACCGGGCCCGTCGTCGTCGGTGAGGTGCTCGACCTCGCTCCGGAGCCGCAGAAGAACGGCAAGACCATCAACTGGTGCCACGTCCGCGTGGCCCCGGAGGGCGCGCGTGCCGCCGACGGCGGAGAGGACGTCCGCGGCATCGTCTGCGGAGCCCACAACTTCGCGGCCGGCGACAAGGTCGTCGTGTCACTGCCGGGCGCGGTCCTGCCCGGGCCGTTCCCGATCTCCGCGCGGAAGACCTACGGGCACGTGTCCGACGGGATGATCGCCTCGAGCCGCGAGCTCGGCCTCGGGGACGACCACGACGGCATCCTCCGCCTCGCCTCACTCGGGCTCGACCCGGAGCCGGGCACGGACGCCGTCGCGCTCCTCGGTCTCGACGACGCCGCGGTCGAGGTCAACGTGACGCCCGACCGCGGCTACGCCTTCTCGATCCGCGGCATCGCCCGCGAGTACGCCCACGCCACCGGAGCCGCCTTCCGCGACCCCGCTCGGGCGCTCCCTCCGCACGAGCGCACGGAGACGGCGCCCGTCTTCCCCGTGTCCGTGGCCGACGAGGCGCCGATCCGCGGCCGTGTCGGCGCCTCCGTGTTCGTCACGCGCGTCGTCCGGGGCGTCGACGTCTCGCGACCGACGCCGCCGTGGATGCTCGCGCGACTGCGCCTGGCCGGCGTCCGCTCGATCTCGCTCGTCGTGGACATCACCAACTACGTGATGTTCGAGCTCGGCCAGCCGCTGCACGGCTACGACCTGGCGACCCTGCAGGGAGGCATCGTGGTGCGCCGCGCCGCACCGGGGGAGACCCTCGAGACGCTCGACGGCCAGACCCGGCGCCTGCACGCGGAGGACCTCGTCATCGCCGACGACGGCGGGGCGATCGGCCTCGCCGGAGTGATGGGGGGCGCGCGCACCGAGATCTCGGACGCCACGTCCGACGTCCTGCTCGAGGCGGCGAACTTCGACCCGGTCTCGATCGCCCGGACGGCTCGCCGGCACAAGCTGCCGAGCGAGGCGTCGCGGCGCTTCGAGCGCGGCGTCGACCCCGAGGTGGCTTCGGTCGCCGCGGCCCGCGCGGTGCAGCTGCTGGTAGAGCTCGCCGGCGGCACGGCGGACGAGCTCGGCTCGGTCCTGGCCGACCCGCGCACGGCGGAGCCGGTCGAGCTGCCGGACGGCTACGTCGCAGGCCTCATCGGCGTGGAGTACACCCCGGAGGAGATCCGCGGCGCGCTCGTCGAGATCGGCGCCTCCGTCGAGGCCGGCGGAGCGGGCCTGCTGGTGACTCCGCCGAGCTGGCGCCCCGACCTCGTCGACCGCGCCTCGCTCGCGGAGGAGGTCGCCCGCATCACCGGGTACGACCGCATCCCGGCGATCCTGCCCGTGGCGCCTCCCGGCCGCGGGCTGACCCCGGGCCAGCGGCTGCGCCGCACCCTCGCCCAGGCGCTCGCCGCCGCGGGTCTGACCGAGGTGCTCTCGTACCCGTTCCTCTCGCGCTCGATCAACGACCGGCTCGGCTCGGTCGACGGGGAGCCGCAGGAGCAGATCACGCTCGCCAACCCGCTCGACGCGACCGCGGGCCAGCTGCGGATCTCTCTGCTGCCGGGTCTCGTGCAGGTCGCGGCCCGCAACCGCTCGCGCGGCCTGACGGATCTCGCGGTCTACGAGCTCGGCTCCGTCTTCCTCCCGGTTGCCGGCCGCCCGTTCGGCTCGGGGGCGCTCCCTGCGGGCGGGACGCGTCCGTCCGCGGAGGTCGAGGCCGAGCTGAACGCGGGCATTCCGCCGCAGCCGCGGCACCTCGCGGCGCTGCTCACGGGTGCCGCCGTCGTGCGCCAGCCCGGTGTCGCCGGGCGTGACGTCGACTGGCGCGACGCCCTCGACGTGGTCCGCGAAGTCGCCGCGGCGACCGGCACCGAGCTCGTGCTGCGCCAGGGGGCCCACGCCGCGCTGCACCCGGGCCGCACCGCCGAGGTCGTGCTCGACGGCGCGGTCATCGGGCACGCGGGGGAGCTGCTCCCGGCGCTCGCCGAGGAGCTCGACCTCCCGCGCCGCGTCGCCGTGGTCGAGCTCGACCTCGAGCCGCTGCTCGCGCGGGCCGGGAGGGTCGTCGTGGCCCGTCCGGTGGGCGCGCTGCCCGCCGCGACCCAGGACCTCTCGCTCGTCGTGCCGGTCGGCATCGCGGCAGCCGACGTGCGCGCCGCCGTCGCCGAGGGGGCGGGCGAGCTGCTCGAGGCGATCCGCCTGGTCGACGACTACCGCGGCACCGGGCTCTCCGAGGGGACGAAGTCGCTGACCTTCGCGCTGCGCTTCCGCGCGCCGGACCGCACGCTCACCGCGGCCGAGGCGACGGCCGCGAAGGAGAACGGCGTGGCCGTGGCGGCGGAGCGCTTCGGCGCCCGACTCCGCGAGTGAGGCCGGGGGTCCCGTCCGGTTCGGCCGGGCGGGGCCCCGCACCCGCACCGGCTAGGCTCTCGGGCATGACTTTCTCCGTGGCGGTGGCCGGTGCGAGCGGCTACGCGGGCGGCGAGCTGCTGCGACTGCTCGCCGACCACCCCGAGTTCGAGGTGCGCACGGTGACGGCGCACGCCAACGCGGGTCAGCCCCTCATCGCCGTGCACCCGCACCTCCGCTCGCTCCGCGACCTCGTCCTCGTCGACACGACGACCGGGAACCTCGCCGGGCACGACGTCGTCTTCCTCGCCCTCCCGCACGGGAAGTCGGGCGAGATCACCGCGACCCTCCCCGAGGACGTCCTCGTCGTCGACTGCGGCGCCGACCACCGCCTGACCGACCCGCAGGACTGGGCCGACTTCTACGGGGGCGACTTCGCCGGGGCCTGGCCCTACGGGCTCCCGGAGCTGCTGATCGGCGGCGGCGGACGCAAGCAGCGCGAGGCGCTCGCCGGAGTGCGGCGCATCGCCGTCCCCGGCTGCAACGTCACGGCGATCACGCTCGGCCTGGCCCCCGGTCTGCACGCCGGAGTGATCGAGTCGTCGGACCTCGTCGCGGTCCTCGCCGTCGGCCCCTCGGGTGCGGGCAAGAGCCTGCGGACCGACCTCCTCGCCAGCGAGCTCCTCGGCTCCGCGCACGCCTACGGCCTCGGCGGAGCGCACCGTCACAATCCCGAGATCCGGCAGAACCTCCTGCTCGCCGGAGCCGGACCCGTCTCGATCTCGTTCACGCCGGTCCTCGTGCCGATGTCCCGGGGCATCCTGGCGACCTCGACCGCGCGCCTCGCTCCCGGCGTCTCGGCGCAGGACGTGCGCGCCGCGTGGGAGACCGCCTACGGCGACGAGACCTTCGTCCAGCTGCTCCCGGAGGGCTCCTTCCCCCGGACGGCCGACGTGGTAGGGGCGAACACCGCTCTGATCGGACTCGCCGTGGACGAGCGGGCCCGCCGCGTCGTGGTCGTCTCGGCCATCGACAACCTCGTCAAGGGCACCGCGGGCGCAGCCGTCCAGTCCACCAACATCGCCCTGGGACTCCCGGAGTCCCTCGGCCTGAGCGTGAACGGAGTCGCGCCGTGAGCGTCACCGCAGCAGCAGGGTTCCGGGCGGCGGGAGTCGTCGCCGGGCTGAAGTCGACCGGAGCGCGCGACGTCGCGCTCGTGCAGAACCTCGGCCCGCTGCAGAGCGCCGCCGCGGTCTTCACGAGCAACCGCTGCAAGGCGAACCCCGTCCTCTGGAGCGAGCAGGTGATGCGCGACGGCGTCGTCTCGGCGATCGTCCTCAACTCCGGCGGCGCCAACTGCTACACGGGTGCTCAGGGCTTCCAGGTCACCCACCGCACCGCGGAGCTCGTGGGCGAGAGCCTCGAGGTGTCCGCCGGCGACGTGCTGGTGTGCTCCACCGGGCTGATCGGCGACCAGCTCGACCTCGCGAAGCTCACCGCCGGCGTGACCGGCGCCTCCGCCGAGCTCGCCGGGGGACCCGAGGCGGGCGAGGCGGCCGCCCGCGCGATCATGACCACCGACACGGTCCCGAAGCAGGCGGTGGTCCGTTCCGAGCAGGGCTGGAGCATCGGCGGCATGGCCAAGGGCGCCGGGATGCTCGCGCCGGGTCTGGCGACGATGCTGGTCGTGATCACGACCGACGCGGCCCTCGAGTCCGCCGCTCTCGACACCGCCCTGCGTGCCGCGACCCGCGTCACCTTCGACCGCCTCGACTCGGACGGCTGCATGTCGACGAACGACACCGTCGCACTGCTCGCGAGCGGCGCCAGCGGCGTCGAGGCCGACGCCGACGAGTTCACCGAGGCCCTGACCGCGGTCTGCCGCGACCTCACCCTGCAGCTGCAGGCCGACGCGGAGGGCGCCGACCACGACGTCGCGATCCGCGTGCTGAACGCCGCGACCGAGGACGAGGCCGTGGTCGTCGCCCGCGCCGTCTCCCGCAGCAACCTGTTCAAGGCCGCGATCTTCGGCAAGGACCCCAACTGGGGCCGCGTCCTCGCCGCCGTGGGCACGACCGATGCGCAGTTCGACCCGTACGGCATCGACGTCGCGATGAACGGGGTGCAGGTCTGCCTCGCGGGCGAGCCGCACGAGAGCCGCGACCTCGTCGACCTCGCCCCTCGGCAGGTCGCCGTCGACATCGACCTGCACGCCGGCGACGCGACGGCCACGATCTGGACCAACGACCTCACGCACGAGTACGTGCACGAGAACTCCGCGTACTCGAGCTGAGGCGGCCATGAGCGACGACACCACCCTCTCGGCCGAGAGCCGCGCCGAGCGCGACGCCGCGCCCGGGAAGGCCGCGACGCTCATCGAGTCGCTGCCCTGGCTGCAGAGCTTCCACGGGCGCACGATGGTGATCAAGTTCGGCGGCAACGCGATGGTGTCGGAGGAGCTGCAGCGCTCCTTCGCCCAGGACATGGTCTACCTGCGCTACGCCGGGATCCGCCCCGTGGTCGTCCACGGCGGCGGGCCCCAGATCTCGCGGATGCTCGACCGGCTCGGGATCGAGAGCGAGTTCCGGGGCGGCTACCGGGTCACGAGCCCCGAGGCGATGGAGGTCGTGCGGATGGTGCTCACCGGCAGCATCAGCCGCGACATCGTCCGCCGGATCAACGAGCACGGCCCCCTCGCCGCCGGCATCTCCGGTGAGGACGCGGGCCTCTTCGTCGGCCGCCGCCGCGGTGTCGTGATCGACGGCGAGGAGCACGACCTCGGACTCGTCGGAGACGTGATCGCCGTGGACCCCGCCGCCGTCCTCGCTCAGCTCGAGGCCGGCCGGATCCCGGTCGTGTCCTCGATCGCCCCCGACTCGGACGACCCCACGCAGTCGCTGAACGTCAACGCCGACGCCGCCGCCGCCGCGCTGGCCGTCGCGCTCGGCGCCGAGAAGCTCGTCGTCCTCACCGACGTGGCCGGCCTCTACTCCGACTGGCCCGACCGCGAGTCGCTCGTCTCGCACATCCGCTCGGACGACCTCGCGGCTCTGCTGCCCTCGCTCGAATCGGGCATGATCCCCAAGATGACCGCCTGCCTCGACGCCGTGCGCGGGGGAGTGCCCAAGGCCGCCATCATCGACGGCCGCATCCCGCACTCGATCCTGCTCGAGGTGTTCACCTCGGAGGGCATCGGCACCGAGGTCGTCGCCTCGCTCGACCCCCGCGACCGGGAGCGAATGTCGGGCCGCTGATCCTCAGCGGCCCCGGCTCCGAGCGCCCGTCCCGTCCGGGACGCGCGCACCGTCGGCCCTCGCGGCCGGACCGCTCCGATCGAAAGGCCACCATGTCCATCCCCACGACCGCGTCCCGCACCGGCTCGGCGCGCGACCGCTACTCCGCCGCGATGATGCAGACCTTCGCGCCGCCGCTCGCCGTGCTCGAGCGCGGCGAGGGCTGCCGGGTCTGGGACGTCGACGGGCGGGAGTACCTCGATTTCCTCGGCGGCATCGCCGTCAACTCGCTCGGCCATGCGCATCCCGTGTTCGTCGAGGCCGTGACGCGCCAGGCCGGTGCGCTCGCCCACGTCTCCAACTACTTCGCGACCGCCCCGCAGATCGAGCTCGCCGAGACCCTGCGCCGCCTCACCGGGGCCGGGGAGACGGGCCGCGTCTACTTCGCCAACTCGGGCACCGAGGCCAACGAGGCGGCCTTCAAGCTGGCGCGGCTGAACGCGGCCGGCGGCCGGCACCGCGTCCTGGCGCTGCAGAACGCGTTCCACGGGCGGACGATGGGCGCGCTCGCTCTGACCGGCAAGGCGGCCATGCGCGCGCCGTTCGAGCCGATGCCGGGAGGGGTCGAGCACCTCGAGGCGAGCATCGAGGCCCTCGAGGCGGCTCTCGACGAGTCCGTCGCCGCGCTGATCGTCGAGCCCATTCAGGGGGAGGCGGGCGTCATCCCGCTGCCGGCCGGCTACCTCGAGCGCGCGCGGGAGCTCACCCGCGAGCACGGCGCGCTGCTCATCGTCGACGAGATCCAGACCGGGGTCGGGCGGACCGGACGCTGGTTCGCCTACCAGGAGGCGGGGATCCTGCCCGACGCCGTCACCCTGGCCAAGGGGCTCGGCGGAGGCTTCCCCGTCGGAGCGCTGGTGACCTTCGGCGAGGCGTCCGACCTCCTGCAGAAGGGCCACCACGGCAGCACCTTCGGCGGCAATCCGCTCGCGACCGCCGTGGCCGGAGCCGTGCTCGCCGAGATCGAGCGCGCCGACCTTCTCGGCAACGCGCGGGAGCGCGGGGCGCAGATCGTCGACGCGCTGACCGCTCTCGACTCGCCCCTGATCGGAGGGGTCCGCGGCGCGGGCCTCCTCCTGGGCATCGCCCTGACCCGGCCGGTCGCCGCCGAGCTCGCCGCCGCCTGCCTCGACGCCGGCCTGATCGTGAACGCGGCGAACGACTCGAGCATCCGGCTCGCGCCTCCGCTCGTGGTGACCGCCGCCGACGTCGCCGAGTTCGCCGAGCGCTTCGGCCGCGCACTGCAGACCCTCTGACCCCGTACCTCCACCGAAAGCGACCAGCACCGTGACCCGCCACTTCCTCCGCGACGACGACATCACTCCCGCCGAGCAGGCCGAGATCCTCGACCTCGCCCTCGAGCTCAAGCGCGACCGCTTCTCCCGGAAGCCCCTCGCCGGGCCGCAGACCGTCGCCGTGATCTTCGACAAGTCCTCCACGCGCACCCGTGTCTCCTTCGCGGTCGGCATCGCCGATCTCGGCGGCAGCCCCCTGATCATCTCGACCGCGAGCAGCCAGCTCGGCGGCAAGGAGACCGCCTCCGACACGGCGCGGGTGCTGGAGCGCCAGGTCGCCGCCATCGTGTGGCGCACCTACGCGCAGTCGGGCCTGGAGGAGATGGCGCGCAGCACTCGCGTGCCGGTCGTCAACGCGCTCTCGGACGAGTTCCACCCGTGCCAGCTCCTCGCCGACCTGATGACCATCCGCGAGCACCGCGGTCACCTCGCCGGCCTCACGCTCACGTTCTTCGGCGACGGAGCGAGCAACATGGCGCACTCGTACCTCCTGGCGGGGGCCACGGCCGGCATGCACGTCCGCATCGTCTCTCCGGAGTCGTACTCGCCGGACGCGGCGGTCCTGGCCGATGCGCAGCGCATCGCCGCGACCACCGGCGGATCGGCGATCACCACGACCGACCCCGACGAGGGCGCGGCCGGCTCCGACATCGTGATCACGGACACGTGGGTGTCGATGGGCAAGGAGGACGAGAAGGCGGCGCGCGTCGCGACCTTCGGCGCCTACCGGGTCGACGCGGCCACGATGGCCGCCGCCGCTCCCGATGCGCTGTTCCTGCACTGCCTGCCGGCGGATCGCGGCTACGAGGTGACCGCCGACGTGATCGACGGCCCGCAGAGCGTGATCTGGGACGAGGCGGAGAACCGCCTGCACGCGCAGAAGGCCCTGCTCGTGTGGCTCCTGGAGCGCGCCGGCACCGCCGACGCCGCTCAGTAGACTCGACAGCCGAACCCGAGGAGAACCATGACGGAACGACCCTCCGCCCGCGCGGGCGAGGCCGGAGCCCTCTGGGGCGGCCGCTTCGCCGGCGGCCCCTCGCCCGAGCTCGCCGCGCTCTCGAGGTCGACCCACTTCGACTGGCAGCTCGCCCCCTACGACCTCGCCGGCTCCCGCGCCCACGCCCGGGCGCTCGCCGGAGCGGGCTACCTCGACGACGCCGAGCTCACCGCGATGCTCGCGGCGCTCGACCGGCTCGAGGCTGCCGTCGCCGACGGGAGCTTCGCCGCCGACGAATCCGACGAGGACGTGCACGGCGCCCTCGAGCGCGGCCTGATGCTCGAAGCCGGTCCCGAGCTCGGCGGCAAGCTCCGCGCGGGGCGCTCGCGCAACGACCAGATCGCCACCTTCGTCCGGATGTACCTCCGCGACCACGCGGCGCTCGTCTCGGAGCTGGTGGTGCAGCTCATCGACGCCCTCGCCGCGCAGGCGTCGGCGCACCCGACGGCGATCATGCCCGGGCGCACCCACCTCCAGCACGCTCAGCCCGTGCTCCTCGCGCACCATCTGCTCGCCCACGGCTGGGCGCTGCTGCGCGATCTGGAGCGCCTGCGGGACTGGGCCGTCCGGGCGGACGTCTCGCCCTACGGCTCGGGCGCCCTCGCCGGCTCGACCCTCGGCCTGGACGCCGAGGCGGTCGCCCGCGATCTCGGCTTCGCGTCGAGCGTGCCGAACTCGATCGACGGGACGGCCAGCCGCGACCTCGTCGCCGAGTTCGCCTTCGTCAGCGCCATGATCGGGATCGACGTCTCGCGCATCGCGGAGGAGGTCATCCTCTGGAACACGCGGGAGTTCGCCTTCGTCACGCTCGACGACGGCTACTCGACCGGGTCCTCGATCATGCCGCAGAAGAAGAACCCCGACATCGCCGAGCTCGCCCGGGGGAAGTCCGGCCGGCTGATCGGCAACCTCACCGGGCTGCTCGCGACCCTCAAGGCGCTGCCGCTCGCCTACAACCGCGACCTGCAGGAGGACAAGGAGCCGGTCTTCGACTCGGTGACGACCCTCGAGGTCCTGCTGCCCGCGTTCACCGGCATGATCGCGACCCTCACCTTCCACACCGACCGGATGGCGGAGCTCGCGCCCCAGGGCTTCTCCCTCGCGACCGACGTGGCCGAGTGGCTCGTGAAGAAGCACGTGCCCTTCCGGGACGCCCACGAGATCACCGGCGAGCTGGTCAAGCTGGCGGAGTCGCAGGGGAGGGGGCTCGAGGATCTCGACGACGCCGCGCTCGCCTCGGTGTCGCCGCTGCTCACGCCCGACGTGCGCTCCGTTCTCAGCATCGAGGGATCGGTGGCGAGCCGGGACGGTGTCGGCGGCACGGCTCCCGACCGCGTCTCGGAGCAGCTCGCCCGGCTGACCGAGCGCGTCCGGGTCGTGCGCGGATCCCTCCGGGGGGAGCGCCCGTGACCCTTCGAGGAGCGCCGGGCGACGACGGCCGTCCGCCGCTGCGCCCCTGGCAGCAGCGGACTCTGGTGCTCGTCGCCGCAGTCGTCATCGTCGCGGTGATCGTGATCACCCTCGTGTCGGGCCAGAGCTTCTTCTGAGCGCCGACCTCCCCGATCTCTCGCGCTCGGCCCTCGAGGTGGCACCGCAGCTGCTCGGCCGCGTCCTCCTGCACCGCACGCCGGAGGGCGTGGTCGGCGTCCGGCTGACCGAGGTCGAGGCGTACCTCGGAACCGGTGAGGATCCGGGCTCGCATGCGCACCGCGGACCGACACCCCGGACGGCTCCCATGTTCGGTCCGCCCGGGTCCGTGTACGCGTACTTCACGTACGGGATGCACACCTGCGTGAACATCGTCTGCTCCCCGGCGGGCGCGGCGTCGGCGGTGCTGCTGCGCGCAGGCGAGGTCGTATCGGGGGAGGATCTCGCGATGATCCGGCGCGGACCCGTTCGCAGCCGGGATCTGGCCCGCGGACCCGCACGGCTGGCGAAGGCCCTCGGAGTCCGTCTCACCGAGTCGGGCGACCCGCTCGAGGCGGCGTTCGAGCTGCTGCCGGGGGAGAGGCCGTCCTCCGTGGCGGCGGGCCCGCGCACCGGCGTCTCGGGCCCGGGCGGCGGGGACGACTTCCCGTGGCGCTTCAGCATCCCGGGCGACCCCACCGTCTCGCCCTACCGGAGAGCAGTGCCCCGGCGGCGGCCCGGAGCTCAGCCCGCGAGGTAGAGCCGGGCGAGAACGCCGAGAGCCGCCGCCCAGGCGAGGCTCGCCAGCGTGCCGATGATGAACCGCTCGCGCGCCTCCGGGGAGGCGAGCTCGCTGAAGCGGCCGACGCCCTTGATCGCCACCACGACCGCGATCCCCTCGGGGAGACCGCTCATCAGTGCGCCGGCCGTCGCGATCCGCTCGAGGACCCCGATCGTCGTCCCCCCGCGCAGCACCTCGATCGGCTGGCCGATCGCCGAGGGCGCGCTCCCGGCGGCGGGGCGGGAGGTTCCGGCGACCATGATGCCGCCGTGGCTGCCGCTGCGGGAGTCGGCCGTCGCGAGCCGGAGGGTGAGCAGCACGACCGGCCCGCCGCCCGCGATCGCCAGCGCGAAGGCCAGCACCGCCACCAGGACGGAGTGGATCGGGGGCGCGGACGGTCCGGCGACCGCCGTGAGCAGGAAGGCGGCGGCCGCCGCCACGAGGGGGATCCAGGCGAGCTGCGGACGGCGAAGGCGCACGGCGAGCACCGCACCGGCGAGTCCGGCGAGCAGCACGAGCACCACGCCCGTCCACGAGGCGGACTGCAGCGCGGAGGCGAGGAGCAGGGCGGGGGATCCGGGGGGTGCCGTCATCGGGGTGTCCTCTCGTCGGTGGGGTCGAGCGTACGGTCGACCACTGTCAGCAGGCGCGCGAGCGCGTCACGGGCGGGAGCGTCGACTCGAGCACTCGCCGCGCGGACCCGGAGGCTGACCGCCTGCGGGCTGACGGCGAGGCGCTCGGCCGCATCCTTCTGGGAGAGGCCGCTCTCGAGCAGGTCGACGATCTGCCAGCCGGCCTCGGAGCGCGCGTCGCGCAGCAGGAGGAGCGGATCGATCAGCGCCTGGACGTCCGCCGGTGCCGGCGCCGCCGTTCCCGGTGCGTCCGGATCGAGGGAGAAGCGCGTCGGCCGGCCCTTCGCCGCCTCGACCGCCCGGCGCGCCGCGAAGTACGCCTCCCCGGTCGCCGCTCTCGTGGTCGCGGGGAGTGGCCGGTCGACGGGGCCGATCCCGAGGCCGATGCTCCAGTGGCCGGTCCGGTGCAGCTCGAGCACGAGCGCGACGACGGCATCGGCCCGGTCGAGCACGCACTGGAACTCGTCGCCCGCCGTCCGCTCCGGGGGCAGGACGAACGACGCCCGACCGTCGTCGATCAGGCTCGCGATCGCCTGGTCCACGCGGTCGTGGTCGTGCCTGCTGTCGCGCTGATCCACGGTGATGACGAACATCGGACCTCCTCGATCAAGTATCGGCACTTGATCGCCCCGGATCAAGCCTGTGCGCTTGACTCCCGGAGACCGGCTCCTTCCCGCCGCGGTAGCCTGGTCGGGTGATCGACCAGCACCTCCCCGGGTCCGCGACGAGCCCGCGGCTCGACCCCGCCTTCGACTCCGTGTGGGACGAGCTGGTCTGGCGAGGCTCGGTGCACGTGTCGACCGATGCGGGAGCGTTGCGCGAGCTGCTGTCGGGGGAGCCGATCACCTACTACTGCGGGTTCGACCCGACCGCGCCCAGCCTCCACCTCGGGAACCTGGTGCAGCTGATCGTCATGCGCCGGCTCCAGCTGGCCGGGCATCGGCCGCTCGGGCTCGTCGGCGGCTCGACCGGGCTGATCGGGGATCCGCGTCCGACGGCCGAGCGGACGCTGAACTCGCGCGAGACGGTGACGGCGTGGGTCGAGCGCCTCCAGGCGCAGGTGTCCCGGTTCGTTCCCGCGGGCGGCGACAACGGGCTGCGCCTGGTCAACAACCTCGACTGGACCGCTCCGCTGTCGGCGATCGACTTCCTGCGGGAGATCGGGAAGCACTTCCGTGTGGGGACGATGCTCAAGAAGGACGCGGTCAGCGCCCGCCTCAACTCCGACGCGGGGATCAGCTACACCGAGTTCAGCTACCAGATCCTGCAGGGACTCGACTACCTGGAGCTCTACCGGCAGTACGGGTGCGTCCTGCAGACCGGCGGCAGCGACCAGTGGGGCAACCTGACGAGCGGGACCGACCTGATCCACCGCACGGAGGGCGTGTCGGTCCACGCGATCGGCACACCGCTGGTGATGAACTCCGACGGCACCAAGTTCGGCAAGAGCGAGGGCAACGCCGTCTGGCTCGACTCCGAGCTCACCAGCCCATACGCGTTCTACCAGTTCTGGGTCAACACGGACGACCGTGACGTCGCCGACCGCCTGCGGATCTTCACCTTCCTGCCGCGCACGGAGATCGAGCGCCTGGAGAAGGCCGCTGCCGACGAGCCGTTCCGCCGGGAGGCGCAGCGCGCGCTCGCCTGGGAGGTCACGTCGCTGGTGCACGGAGCGGAGGCGACGCGCTCGGTGATCGACGCCTCGGCCGCGCTCTTCGGCAAGGGCTCGCTCGAGGGGATCGACCCGGTCATCCTCCGCGGCGCGCTCGAGGCGGTGCCCTCGATGGAGGCGACCCCGGAGACGCCGGCGCTGCAGGCGTTCGTCGAGACCGGACTCGTCGCCAGCACGGGGGAGGCGCGGCGGGCTCTCGCCCAGGGCGGGCTCTCGGTGAACAACACCGCCCTCCCGTCCGAGACCGTCACGCTCGGCGAGCTCCCGTTGATCGACGGGATCGCCGTCCTCCGTCGCGGCAAGAAGAGCTTCGCCGGGGCCTTCGTCCGCTGACCGCGTGCCCGCTGTCCTCGAGCGGACGCGGGCGATGACGGCGTCGGCGGTCTCATCAGCTCGGTGTCCGGTAGCCGGTAGCCGGTAGCCGGATGTCCGGTGTCGGGTACCGAGTCGGACACTCAGCGACGCAGAGCCCTTGAATCGCGACACGCCCGGGACGCAGGCGATTTGCCGCTCGGCCGAGGCCCGACGTAATGTAACTCCTCGTCACCCCAAAGGAGCGGCAAGCGGGAGTCAGGCGCAGAGCGTCGAGACCAGCTGGCCCACCTCAAGCGGGGACCATCCCCTCGCTCCCAGGCCTGTTAGAGATTCGTCTCTTGAAGACTGCGGGATCGCGAGCGTAAGATGCAAAGCCTCCACGGGACACGGTCCCGGCTTCGTTGCAAGGCCTCACGGCCGAGCCCGGTGCAGCGGTGCGGTCCTCGATCGCGCAGCGAACACCACGAAGAAGCCGGACTTGACACGGCCTGCGGATGTGCTAAGTTAGTCGAGTTGCCACGGAGGCGATCGGGACTTCGGTTCTGACAAGCCTAACCGGTCTCGGCAAGTAAGACAAATCGAGTGGCTCACGCCCTCGTACAGCAAACTTCGATCACTTTCGTTGTGAAGCACCGTTCTGGTGTGGAGGCGGGATGTGTCCGATTCTTGAGAACTCAACAGCGTGCACTATGTTCAATGCCAATTT